>DATLXS010000205.1:0-44551 GCA_035575675.1 Gemmatimonadales bacterium | reverse complement strand
ATTGCTCCGGCAAGCACACCGGCATGCTGGCGCTCGCGAAACACCACGGCTGGCCGACCGAGTTCTACGCGCGCGGCGAGCATCCGGTGCAGCAGCGCTGCCTCGAGTCGGTCAGCGATTACACCGATGTCCCGGCGCTGGAGATTGGCGTCGCGGTCGATGGCTGCGGCGTGTCGTGCTTTGCGCTGCCGCTGCGCAACATGGCGCTTGCCTATACCAGAATCCCCGCTCCGATCCTCGAGGCGATGGTGCTGCACCCCGAGCTGATCGCCGGCGAAGGCCGGCCCTGCACGGAGCTGATGCGCGCGCATCCGGGACGCGTGGTCGCCAAGGTGGGGGCGGAAGGCGTCTATAGCGCCGCCCTCATTCGCGAGGGCCTCGGCGTCACCCTCAAGGTCGAGGACGGTCACAGCGTCGCGGCGTCGCTGGCGATCGCGGCGGTGCTGGTGGAGCTGGGCCTCAGGCCGCAGCCGACCTGGCTGCTCACGAAGCCGATTACGAACTCACGCGGCGAGACGGTGGGTGAGATGCGGGTAAATGGGGGATTGGAGCGATGAAAGGATGGGGGACGGGGGACGGGAGACGCGTACTGTGAGTCTCGATCCGCAGACGCTGGCCCTCGTGCGCATCGCGGTGGCGACGGCGACGGGCGACGAGACGAAGCTGCGCGACCGGATGGTGGCGGCGCGCGCGATGCACGTGCCGCCGCCGTGGATCGACGAGCTGCTGCTGCAGAGCTTCCTCAATGTCGGCTATCCGCTCGCGCTGGTCGCGTTCGGCGTGTGGCGCAGCGTGGCCGGGCCCGTGCTGGAGAGTGAGAAGGGGGAGTCGATTGCGCATCCCGACTGGGAGCGCTGGACCAAGCGGGGCGTCGAGGCGTGCGGCGAAGTGTACGGGCGCACGTTTCACAAGCTGATGCTGAATCTGCGGGCGCTGCATCCGGCGATCGAGCCGCTCGTGGTGGTGGACGCCTACGGGAAAATACTGGGAAGGCCGGGGCTGGATTCGAAGCGGCGGGAGCTGTGCACGCTCGCTGCGATCGCGATGCAGAACGCGCCGCGGCAATTGCACGCGCATTTGCGGGGCGCGCTCAATACGGGGTCGAACCGTGACGAGGTTGATGAAGTGATCGCCATCGTCGAAGCCGATCTTCCAAAGGACCGCGCCTTGAAGCTCTGGGAGATGTGGGCGGATGTGAGGGAGCGAAACCTGTGAACGCGGAAGTCGGAACGCGGAACGCGGAACAGCTGGGCGACCATCCCGTACCGCGCGACCTTCGGGAGCGTACGAAGGCTTTTGCCGTCGACGTCGTACGTTTCGTTCACACTCTGCCGCGTAGGCAGCCGACCGACGTCCTCGGCCGCCAACTGCTCCGTTCGGGTACTTCTGTCGCCGCGAATTATCGTGCGGCACGGCGAGCTCGTTCGCGGAAGGAATTTCTCGCCAAGATGGGGATTGTGGAGGAGGAGGCCGACGAGAGCTCCTTCTGGCTGGAGCTTCTAACGGATGCTGGCCTGATCAATCCCGAGGAAACGCGGCGCTTGCGCGGCGAAGCTGATCAGCTCGTCGCCATTATCGTTTCCTCAATTCGCACGGCACGCGGACCTAGGGGTACCGTTCCGCATTCCGCGTTCCGCGTTCCGCGTTGATGTTCATAGATCGCGTCGTAATTCAAGTTGCCGCCGGCACCGGAGGTTCGGGGGCGTCCTCATTCCGAAGGGAGAAATTTGTCCCAAAGGGGGGACCGGATGGTGGTGATGGTGGACGCGGCGGGAGCGTGTACGTAAGAGTCGACCCAAACCTCGCGACTCTTCTCGACTACAGATACCACACCAAATGGATCGCAGAGCGTGGCGCGCACGGCAAGGGCAAGAACATGAGCGGCAAGTCGGCGGAGGATGTGTATCTCCCCGTCCCGCCCGGCACAGAGGTCCGCGACGGCGACAGCGGCGAGATTCTCGGCGAAATGATCGTGCCCGGCCAGACGCTGCTCGTCGCCAAGGGTGGCCGCGGCGGGCGCGGCAATCAGCACTTTGCGACGCCGACCCATCAGTCGCCGCGCGAATGGGAGCCTGGAGAAGAAGGAGAAGAGCGGCGGCTCGAGCTCGTCCTCAAGCTGATCGCCGACGTCGGCCTGCTCGGGGAGCCCAACGCCGGCAAGAGCACGTTGCTCTCGGTGATCTCGGCCGCGCGCCCCAAGATCGCCGACTATCCGTTCACGACCCTCGAACCGCACCTCGGCGTCGTCGGGATGTCCGACAATCGCTCGTTCGTCGTCGCCGACATCCCGGGAATCATCGAGGGCGCGCACGAAGGGAAGGGACTGGGGCTGCGCTTTCTGCAGCACGTCGAGCGGACCCGCATTCTCGCCGTGCTCGTCCCGCTGGACAGCCCCGACCCGCAGGCGACGTATGACTTGCTGAGGAAGGAAGCAGCGTCGTACTCCAAGGAGCTCGCCTCCAAGCCGCATGTCGTGGTTCTTACGAAGGCGGACCTGACACCAGACACCAGACACCTGTCGTTACGCACCGAGGCGGGCGCACCAGTGGTGACGATATCGGCCGTGGCCCGGCAAGGCATACCGGAGCTGTTGGAAGTCCTATGGAAGACCGTGAAGTCGTAGCGACGCTCGCGCTGTCGCTCGTTCCTGGCGTCGGCCCGCAGCGTCTGCGGCTCATCGTCGCGACGTTTGGGAGCGCGGCGGCCGCGCTCGCGGCGCCGCAGTCGAAGCTCCAGACACTGGAAGGCGTCGGCCGAGCCGCGGCGACGGCGATCACGGAGGCGCGTCTGGACGACGGTGCGCGCGTCCTGGCGCAGCTCTTCGCGATGGGCGCCCGCGCGCTGATCGCGGGCCAGCCGGAATTCCCGCCGCAGCTCGTGGAGATCCCGGAGCCGCCGTCGGTGCTGTACGTCTGGGGCGACATGTCGCTTCTCACCAAGCCGAGCGTCGCGTTCGTGGGAAGTCGCGACCATACGGCATACGGCGCGGAAGCGGCCCGCATCCTGGCGAGCGCCGTCGCGCAGCGGGCGGTGATCGTGAGCGGCATGGCGCGCGGGATCGACGCGATCGCGCATACCGCGGCGCTCGACGCGGGCGGCCGGTCAGTGGGCGTCCTCGGCAATGGCTTCGGCGTGATCTATCCCGCCGCCAATCGCGCATTGTACGACCGCATGGTCGCGTACGGCTGCCTCGTCACCGAGCATCCACCCGGCGAGCGTCCGCATGCGGGCTCGTTTCCGAGGCGCAATCGCCTGATCTCGGGGCTGTCACGCGCGGTGGTGGTGGTGGAAGCCGACGTGAAATCGGGCGCGCTCGTCACGGCGAACGTGGGCCTCGAGCAAGGGCGGCCGGTGCTCGCCGTGCCTGGCCCGATTACCAGTCGCACGTCCGCCGGTTGCAACAAGCTCATTCAGCAAGGCGCGAAGCCCGCACTCTGTGCCGCCGATGTCCTGGAAGAGCTCGGCCTCGCGGCGGGGATGCGCGAGCTCGGTCTCGCGCTCTCCACGCCCGCGCCGCGCGTGCCGCCGCTCGACCTGAGCGGGCTGCAGTTGACGCTGTGGAGTCGCATGACGGCGGAGCCGCAGCACGTGGACGCGCTCGTGGCCGCAACCCAGACGGGCGCGGCGAACGTGCTCGGTGCGCTGACGGAGCTCGAGCTGCGAGGGTTGGTGCGGCAGGGGCCGGGGATGGTGTTTGGGCTCGCCTGAACGCGGAACGCGGAAGGTGGAACGCGGAACACGTGGACGATTAAGTTTCCCCCGTGAGTCATTTGTACGTTCACGTCCCGTTCTGTGTTCGGCGTTGTTCCTACTGCGACTTCTCTATCGCGGTACGGAAGCAAACGCCGACCACAAACTATGTAGACACTATCCTCGAGGAGGCGGCGGGAGCACGCCTAACCGAGATCGAGACCTTGTACTTCGGCGGGGGCACACCTTCTCTCCTACCGCCGTCTGGTATTGCAAAGCTTCTTGGGGAATTCAGTCCGCTGTTCCGCGTTCCGCGTTCCGACTTCTGCGTTGAAGTTACCCTCGA
This sequence comes from Gemmatimonadales bacterium, assembly GCA_035575675.1. Classification (GTDB taxonomy): domain Bacteria; phylum Gemmatimonadota; class Gemmatimonadetes; order Gemmatimonadales; family GWC2-71-9; genus 20CM-2-65-7. Next base: position 40,515 of record DATLXS010000205.1, on the reverse strand, counting down.
GGCCAACCCGGAGGACGTGACTCCCGATCACGCCAAAGCCTGGCGGGCGTCGGGCATCAACCGCGTCTCCCTCGGCGCCCAGTCGTTCGACGACACCGTGCTCAAGTGGATGCACCGCTCCCACGACGCCGCGCGCATCGGCGCCGCGGTGCACGCGCTGCGGGGCGCGGGCCTCGAGAACATCTCGCTCGATCTGATTTTCGCGCTCCCCGACGAGCTGCAGCGCGACTGGGAGCGCGATCTGGACATGGCCCTCGCGCTGCGGCCGACGCATTTGTCGCTCTACGGACTCACCGTCGAGCCGAGAACACCGTTGGATCGGTGGATCTCGCGCGGAGCAACGCGAGTACCCGACGATGATCGCTATGCGGAAGAGTACTTGACCGCCTACCGACGACTGACGACCGAGAACTATCGGTTCTACGAGGTTTCCAACGCTTCGCGGCCGGGCTTTCACTCACGCCATAACTCGGCGTATTGGTCGGGCAAGCCGTATCGCGGCGTGGGCCCCGCGGCCCACTCCTTCGACGGCACAACGCGCCGCTGGAACTTGCGCGCCTGGGAAGCCTATCGCCGCGCCATCGCCGCGGGACGATCGCCCGTCGAGTCGGAGGAGACGCTGACGGCGGAGCAAAGGGAGCTCGAGGCGATCTATCTCGGACTCAGAACAGTCGAGGGTTTGCCCCTCGCCGCCCTTCGCCGCCCTTCGCCGCCCTTCGCCGCCCACGGCTGGGTAGTTGAGCACAACGGCCGGCTGCGCTGCACCCCGGAGGGCTGGCTCCGATTAGATTCTTTGGTCAGCGAACTAACTATGCAAACTGAGATTCGGTCTTGACCGCCCCGTTGACCGACCGCGAGCGCCAGGTACTCGAGGCCGTGATCGAGACGTACGTCCAGACGACCGAGCCGGCGGGGAGCCGGACGATCGCCCAGCGCCACCAGCTCGGCCTCTCGCCCGCGACGATCCGCAACACGATGAGCGACCTCGAGGCGAAGGGATACCTCTACCACCCGCACACCTCGGCCGGCCGCATTCCGACCGATCTGGCCTACCGCGTGTACGTCGATTTCCTCATGCGGCCCCCCGTCGTCGCGGCAGCGGAGGCGCAGCACCTCCGCGGCGAGCTGCAGGGCCAACGCGCCGCGGTGGAGACGATTCTGGCGCGCGCCGCGCAGGTCCTCGGCGTCCTGACGAACGAGCTGGGCGTCGCGATGACGCCGACGATCGACGAAGCGGTGCTCGATCGCCTCGATCTCGTGCCGGTGTCGACGGAGCGGCTGCTGCTCGTGCTCGCGCTGCGCAGCGGGTTGGTGCGGACGATCTTCGTGGAAGTCTCGGTGCAGCTCGCGGCCGAAACGGTGCAGAAGGTGGCCGTCGTGCTGAACGAGCGGCTCGCGGGACTCACGCTGAAGGAGATCCGCGCGAGCCTGGCCGACCGGCTGCGCGACGCAAGCCCCGCGGAGCCCGGCTCGTCTGAGCTGCTCAACATTTTCGTGCAGGAGGCGGAGGGTCTGTTCGACGTACCGGCGCCGTCGGCCCCCGTGCATCTCGGCAGTACCCAGCCGCTCACCGGGCAGCCCGAATTCTCGACCCGCGCGCAGCTCCAGGGGCTGCTCGAGGTGACCGAGCGGCGCGATCTGTTGCGCGACGCGCTGACCGCGCGCGGCGGCGAAGGACTCACCATCACGATCGGCCAGGAGCACGCCGACGCCCGGCTCGCGACCTTCACGCTGGTGACATCGACCTATCGCTTCGGCCCCCTGACCGGCGTCATCGGCGTGATGGGACCGACGCGGATGGCCTACGACAAGATCGCCGCGCTCGTCAATCACACTTCGCGACTCGTGGGGGAGCTGCTCGAATAGCATGAAGCAGGATTTCTACGTCGTCCTCGGCGTGCAGCGGGATGCGAGCGAAACGGACATCAAGAAGGCCTATCGCAAGCTCGCGATGGAGTGCCACCCCGACCGCAACAACGGCGACAAAGCGGCCGAAGAAAAATTCAAGATCGTCACGGAAGCCTACGAAGTGCTCCGCGACCCCGACAAACGCGCGGCGTACGACCGGTACGGTCATCAAGGTGTCCGCGGCGCTGGTGGGGGCGCGGGGGGGGGCGGCGCGGGCTTCGGCTCCATGCAGTTCGATCTCTCCGAAGCGCTCATGGTCTTCATGCGCGACTTCGGCTTCGGCGGCCGCGAGGGCGGAGGGGGCGGCACCTTCGAGAGCATCTTCGGCGGCCAGCACGGCGGACGGGATCGGCGCCGCGGGCACGACATCAAGGTCGGCCTGAAGCTCACGCTCGCCGAAGTCGCCACCGGCACGACCAAGACGGTGCGCATCAAAAGCCTCGAGTCCTGTCCCGAGTGCGCGGGTAGCGGCGCGAAGCCGGGAACGCAGCCCGTGCGCTGCGGCACCTGCGGCGGCGCGGGAGAAGTGCGGCGCCAGGTCCAGTCGCTGTTCGGACAATTCCTCGGCGTCTCGCCCTGCCCGACGTGCGGCGGCGAGGGCACGGTCGTCCCCAACCCGTGCCATCGCTGCGGCGGCGACGGGCGGGTGAAGGGTGAGAAGACGATTCAGATCGACGTGCCGGCGGGCGTCGCCGACCACCATTACCTGACGCTGCGCGGCCAGGGCGTGCCGGGACCGCGCAACGGCCCGCGCGGCGACCTGATCGCCGTGCTCGACATCAAGGAAGATCCCCGCTTCGAACGCCACGGCGACGACCTCGTCTACGACCTCGGCATCACCTTCACGCAGGCCGCCCTGGGCGCCGAAGTACACGTGCCGACGCCGTTCGGTCAAACGACGCTGCGGATCGACCCGGGCACGCAGACCGGCATGGCCTATCGGGTACGCGCCAAGGGGCTGCCGCGCCTCGGCGAGGGCGGGCACGGCGACTTGCACGTCCGCATTCACGTCTGGACGCCGACCAAGCTGAACGCGGAGCAGCGGAAGGTGCTCGAGACGTTGAGCGAGCTCGAAGACGCCCCGCCGGAGAAGGAAAGCGGCAAGTTCTGGGACACGATTCGCCGGGCGCTGGGCCAGCTGTGAGCTCCGGTTGCGTCTTTTGCAAGATTGCCGCCGGCGAAATTCCGGCCACGGTCGTGAAGCGCGGCGACGGCATGCTGGCCTTCAAGGACCTCAATGCGCAAGCACCCACCCATGTCCTGGTCATCCCGACGACGCACGTCGGCACGCTCAACGATGCGAGAGACGAGAAGGGGCTCGGGAAACTGCTGGCATTTGCCCGCGATGTCGCGCAGGAGTCTGGAATCGCGACGAAGGGCTATCGCGTCGTGGTGAACACCAACCCCGATGGTGGCCAGACGGTGTTTCACTTGCATCTCCACGTCCTCGGCGGCCGGGCGATGAAATGGCCTCCGGGCTAGCAGGAACGCTTGCCCCACTCCGATCTCTCAGCTAACTTCATGTGTCTCTAACCACTTAGAAAAACGGAGTCTGAATGCCGGAAGTCATCATTCACGATGACGAGAGCTTCGAGCGTGCACTCAAGCGCTTCAAGAAGAAATGTGAAAAGGCAGGAATTCTGGCCGACCTGCGCAAGCATCGTCACTACGAAAAGCCGAGTGAGCGGAAGAAGCGGAAAATGAACGCGGCGCGCCGCAAGAATCGCAGGCCGCGCTACGCGTAAATGGCGGACCAAAGCTTAGCGGACCGGCTGCGCGCCGCGATGAACGAAGCACGAAAGCAACGCGACCAAGCGCGCACCCTGCTTCTCTCCACGATCCTCTCCGATCTGAAAAACCGCGAACTCGAGCTCAACCATCCGCCCTCCGACGAGGAGACCGCGGAGGTCCTGCGTCGCGGCATCAAGAAACGCCGCGAGTCTGTCGAGGTCTATGAGAAAGTGGGCCGGACCGCGGCGGCGGCCACGGAGCGCGCCGAGGTCGCGGCCCTGGAACAGTTTCTGCCCGCGAGCATTCCCCCCGCGGAGATCCGCGCCGCCGTCCAGGAGGCGATCGCCGCGGGGGCAAAAGACATGGGCAAGGTGATGGGTGCCGTCATGCCGAAATTCAAAGGACGCGCAGACGGCAAACTCGTGAATCAGATCGTACGCGAGGAGCTGGCCGGATTAGCCAAGTCTTAGAGACGCTCGAATTTCCCCAGGCCCTGGCGCGCGTTGCCGCACACGCCGCGGGGCCGCTGGGTGCGGCACGCATCGCAGCTCGCCTCCCCGACACCGATGCAGTGTCCATCCGCGATGGCCTGGCCCAGGTCGCCGAGCTGGCGGCGCTGCTGATTACCGACGACGCGATCCGAGCCGAGCCCGTTCCCGACATCACGACATCGCTCGAGCTGCTGGCGGTGCCGGGCAGCGCGCTCGACGCGCCCGCCTGCGCCGAGTTGACGGTCGCGCTCGCCGCGATGCGCGCGACTGCCGCTGAGCTCAAGCGCCTGGGCACCACGCACCACGCACCGCGCACGGCTTCGCTGCGCGTCGACCCGCCTCCCAAGGACCTCGAAACCAGGCTCGTCCAGTCGATCTCACCAGACGGTCAGGTGCTGGACGGCGCGTCCAAGGATCTCGCCCGCGCGCGCCAGCGCGTGCGCGACGCCCGCAAGCACGTGATGGACAAGCTGGGCGCCATCCTGGGATCCCTCGATCAGACCGAACGCTCTCCCGACGCGGCCGTCACGGTGCGTGGCGGGCGCTACGTGATTCCGATCCGCACCACCGCGCGGGCGCGCGTAGGCGGGATCGTCCATGACGAGTCCGCGACGCGCAACACCGTGTTCGTCGAGCCGCCCGAGATCATCGAGCTGGGCAACGAGCTGCGCGCCGCGGAGTCCGCCGAGCTGCGTGAGGTGCTGCGCGTGCTGCGCGAGCTGACGGACCTGTTGCGCCCGCATGCGGCGGCGATCGCGGCGGCGTGGGAGATGTGCATCGCGTTCGACGATCTGTGTGCGCGGGCGCGGTACGCGGTCGAGGTGAATGGATTTGCACCGGAAATCGGCGGCGTGCTGAAGATTCGCGGTGCGAGGCATCCGCTGCTCATATCAACAATCATGGATATGTCGGGTGGGGGGGTGCGCGTGGTACCCTTCGACCTCGAGCTCTACCCCGACGAATTCACGATCCTCGTGTCGGGGCCCAACACGGGCGGCAAGACCGTGTTGATAAAAGCTGTGGGCCTGCTGGCGCTATTAACGCAGAGCGGGATCATTCCACCGCTCGGTCCGCATTCCTCGTTGCCGGTTTTCACGAAGATCTTTGCCGACATCGGCGACCGCCAGTCGATCGCCGCCAGCCTCTCGACGTTTTCCGCGCACGTTGCCGTGCTGCGCGAGATTCTGGATAGCGCGGGCGCAGGCTCGCTCGTTCTGCTCGACGAAATCGGCAGCGGCACCGATCCCGCCGAGGGCGGGGCACTCGCGAGCGCGACGCTCAAGACCCTCACGCGCCGCCGCGCGATCACACTCGCGACGACGCACCTCGGCGCGCTCAAGCAGCTGGCCGCCGAGACGGTCGGCATCGTGAACGCGTCGCTGCAGTTCGATGCGGAGACGCTGACGCCGACCTATCGGCTACTCAAGGGTGTGCCGGGCAGGTCCTACGGATTGGCGATCGCGCGCCGGCTGGGCGTTGCGGAAGACGTGTTGGCGGAGGCCGAGCGCGGCGTGCCGGACGCCGAGCGGACGCTGGATCGCTTGCTCGCGTCGGTGGAGGCGCGCGGGCGGGAAATTGACGCCCGCGCTGCGGGACTCGAGGCTCGCGAAGCGCAGATCGCGCTCGAGCGTCAGAACCTCCAGAACCTCCAAGACCTCGAGAACCAGCTTCACCTGCGGGAAAAGGCGCTCGACAAAGACGCGCGCGAGCGGGCCAGAGCCTACCTCCTGGAAGCCCGGAAGACTGTCGAAGCGGCGCTCGGTCAGGCGCGCGCGGCGGTGACCGAAGCGACAGCCAAAGAAGCGCGTCGCATGGTCGAAGAGGCGATCGAGAAGACGGCCGGACGGCCTGACGGTCGGACGGTCGGTGCGATTGATCTCAAGATCGGTGAACGGGTCAAGACTGGCGCTGGCAAAGTCGGCGTTGTTGCAGAAATCCGTTCAGATGGCCGCGCCGTTGTGGAGATCGGCTCCGTCAGATTGGTTATTGCTCCCGAACTTCTCGAGCGCGACACATGATTCCCGACGACGTGATCGAGCAGGTGCGCGAAGCAGCGGACCTCGTGGGAATCATTGGCGAGACCGTGGAGCTCAAGCGGACCGGGGCAGATTACAGAGGCCGCTGTCCCTTTCACGGCGGCACGCATCGCAACTTCGCCGTGATTCCCCGGAAAGGGATGTTCTACTGCTTCGTCTGCCACGAGGCCGGTGACGTCTACACCTTCTTCATGAAGAAGCTCGGCATGGATTATCCGACGGCGGTGCGCGAAGTCGCGCGGCGCGTCGGCATCACGATCCCCGAGCGCAGCGGTCCGACGGCTCCCGATCCGCGCGAGCCGCTGTACGCCGCCGTCGCCACCGCGGCCGATTGGTTCGCGCGCCAGTTGCGCGAGAGCCCGGAAGCGGAGACGGCGCGGAAGTACCTCGAGTCGCGCCACGTCACCATGGAGCAGGCCCAGGTTGGGGGCTTGGGATTCGGGCCTCGGGGCACGGGGTTCCTCGACGCGATGAAAGGATTGGGGCTGCGGGAAGAAGTGTTGCTCGAGGCCGGGCTTGTTGTTAAACGGGATGATGGCTCGAAGACTGCGCGTTTCAGAGGCCGGCTGCTTTTTCCAATTCATGACCTGCGTTCGAGAGTGGTTGCGTTTAGTGGAAGGGTTTTGGGTGAAGGTGAGCCCAAATACTTGAACTCCCCCGAAACCCCGATCTTTCACAAGGGGCAGCTGCTCTACAACCTGCACCTCGCCAAGCACGGGATGCGCAAAGCGGAGCGGGCGATTCTGGTCGAAGGGCAGTTCGACGTGTTGCGACTCACGCTCGCGGGCCTGGAGGAGGTCGTCGCCCCGCTGGGCACGGGCCTCACCGACGAGCAGGCGGCGCTGCTGCAACGCCACAGCCCGCACGTGATTCTGCTGTACGACTCGGACGACCCGGGCCTGCGCGCCACCTTCCGCGCCGGCGATGTGCTGTTGCGCCACAAGCTGCGCGTGAGCGTCGCCACGCTGCCGGAGGGCGAGGATCCCGACACGCTGGTCCAGAACAAAGGGGCCGAGGCGCTCGAGCAGGCGCTGAAGGACTCGGTGGATGTCCTGGAGCGGAAGATTCAGATCCTCGAGCGCAAAGGCTTCTTTGGGAGTTTGCCCGGCAGGAGGAGAGCCTTGGATCGTTTGCTGCCGACCATTCGCGCGGCAACGGATCCGATTACGCGTGATCTCTACATCTCTCGAGTCGCTGAAGTCGCAGGAGTACGGAAAGACGTTCTGCAACGGGAAGTGGATCCCAAGGAGCAAAGTACCGTCCCCTACCGCCCCCTCCCGCCTCCTGCCACCGTCGCCCTGCCTTCCAACGCGGAAAAATCTCTCCTCTTACTGATGATGGCGGGCGAACCGTGGCGGTCGCGGGTCGTGGAGGCGGTGGATGGTGAGGAGTTCGAGTTCGAGCCGTACCGGTCGATCTTCGACGCGCTGGCCGACGATGCGCCCGATCGGCTCGATGAAACCGCGGCCCGCGCCTACGAGTCCATGCAAGCCGAAGGCCTCGGCACTGATCAGCCCGACGTTGTGTTCGAGCGCTCCGTCAATCGACTCGAGGCGCGCCGCCTCGATCGGGAAATCGAGCGCATCAATCGTGCAATCCCCTTCGCCAGCGATGACGAGAAAGCGAACCTCGCCCATGAGAAGCAGCGACTCGCCGCCGAGCGCAATGCCAAGCGGCCGACCTATGGAATCATTCAGTCTGCAAGGAGGAAGGGTGCACCCGGATCTTGAAGCGCTGTTGGTGTTGCAGGAGAAGGACGTCGCGGTCACGAGCTGCGACGCGCGCCTGAAGGCGCTGGACCCCGAGCTGCGCACGCTGGACGAGCAGATCGCGGCAGCCGAGCGGGTGGTCGAGCAGGCGCGCGCGGGGATCCAGGCGGCGCTCGACCGGCGGGACGGATTGGAAGGGAAGATCCAAAGCTATCGCACGATGCAGGAGCAGCGGCGCCAGAAGCTCGAATGGGTGCGCGGCGCCAAGGAAGCCTCCACGCTGATGGCGGAGCTCGATCTCGCCCGCACCGTGCTCGCCAAAGAGGAAGCGGAGTTCATGCGCTCGGGCGACGCGGTCGGCGAAGCGGAACGGAAGACGGCCGAGGCCGAAAACGCGCTCCAGAACGTGCGCGATGCGCAGGCGGCGCAGCGCGAAGCGATCGCCGCGAAGCGCCGGGAGATCGCCGCCGAGCGCGAGGGGGCGACGATCGAGCGCGGTCGGGCGAGCAAAGCGGTGAATCCCGCGCTGCTCGCGCGCTACGATCGTATCCGGCGCGGCAAGGCGCCGCTCGCGATCTTTCCGTTGCACGGCAGCTCGTGCGGGAACTGCTTCACGGCCGTCCCGACTCAGCGCAAGGCCTTGATTCAGCGCGGCGCCACCATCGAAGGATGCGAAGCCTGCGGCGTGTTATTGTACGCCAAGGAATGATTCCTCCCCGCTGGATCCTCACCGCGAACGCGGATCCGGACGCGACCCGCGTCCTCGCCGCGGAGCTCAAGATCCCCGACGCGCTCGCCGCCATTCTCGTGCAGCGCGGGCTGGCATCCCCCGAGTCGGCGAAAGCGTTCCTGCGCCCCGACCTCGAGCGCCTGTCCGACCCGCATCGCTGGGCCGACATGGCGGTCGCCGTGGGGCTGCTGGTGCGCGCGGTCCGTGAAAAGCAGACGATCCTGGTGCACGGCGACTACGACGTGGACGGCCAATGCGCGACGGCCATGCTCACCCGCATTCTGCGCAGCGCCGCTGCCACGGTGCATCCGTTCGTCCCCCACCGCATCCGCGATGGCTACGACTTCGGGCCGGCGGGCCTGGCGGAAGCGCAGCGCGTCGGCGCCGGCCTGATCGTGACCTGCGACTGCGGCATAACGGCGGTCGCCGCGGTCGCCGCCGCCCGTGCCGCCGGGATCGACGTCATCGTCACCGACCACCACCTGCCGGGTGACGTGCTGCCGCCCGCGAACGCCGTGATCGATCCGCGCCGCCCCGACTGCAAGTCGGAGGACAAGAACCTCTGCGGCACGGGCGTCGCCTTCAAGCTCGCCCAGGCGCTGGTCGGCGCGCTGGGCCTTTCCGCCAATCTCCCGCTGCACTTTCTCGACTACGTGGGCCTGGCGACGATCGCCGACGTCGTCCCGCTGGTAGGCGAGAACCGGATCCTGGTGCGCTATGGGTTGAAGAAGCTGGCGGACTCCCGCTGGGTCGGGCTCCGCGCCCTGATCGAGACGGCCGGCCTCGGCGGCAAGCCGCTGCGCGGCGCGCACGTCGGCTTCATCCTGGCGCCCCGTCTCAACGCCGCGGGCCGCATCGGCGACGCGAACGACGGCCTGCGCCTGTTGCTCACCGAGAATCCCCAGGAGGCGGCGGCGCTGGCGCGCGAGCTCGAGACGATCAATGCGCGCCGCCAGGAGATGGATCAGGTGATTCTCGACGAGGCGATCGAGCTGGTCGACAAGACGCTGAACCCGAGCGACGCCGCCATCGTGCTCGGGAACGAGACGTGGCATCCCGGCGTCATCGGCATCGTGGCCTCGCGCCTCGTGGAACGCTACGGCCGGCCGACGTTTCTGGTCGGCTGGGATGAGGGCGGGGAGTTCGGGCGCGGCTCCGGGCGCAGCATTGCGGGCTTTGACCTGCACGGCGCGCTGCACAAAGTCGGTGCGCACCTCGAGAAATACGGCGGCCACACGATGGCGGCCGGCTTCACCATCCGGCGCGACAAATTCGATGCATTCCGCGCTGCGTTCCTCGGCGTCGCGGGCGACCTTCTCACCCCCGCCGACCTGGCGCCGAGCCAGCGCGTCGATCTCGAGTTGCCGCTCGCCGAGGTGAGCGCGGATTTGGAGAAACTGATTCGGCACCTGGAGCCGTGCGGGGCGGGGAATCCGGCGCCCGTGTTCGGCGTTCGCAACGCGCGCGCCGTCGGAGCGCGCCGGGTGGGGACGAATCACCTGCGGTTCACGCTGGACGACGGCTCGGGGCTGCTGCCGGCGATCGGGTTCCGCTGGGCCGATGTCGTGCCGGAGGACTGGCTCACGAATCCGCTCGACGTGGCCTTCCGCCTCGAGCGCGACGACTGGCAGGGGAGGACGACGATCCAGGCGCGAGTCGCGAGCCTTGCTCCGCATCATCGCGGGTGAGTTCAAGGGGCGCCGTCTGAAAGCGCCCGCCGGCCGGACCGTCCGGCCGACCGGCGACCGCGTCAAAGAAGCCTGGTTCAGCATCCTCCAACAGTCGATCCCCGACGCGCGGGTGCTGGATCTGTTCGCCGGTTCTGGCGCACTCGGTTTCGAAGCGCTATCTCGGGGTGCGGTTTCCGTGGACTTCGTGGAAACCGGCAAGGCATCACTGGCTGCGATTCGGGACAACGCAACGACCCTCAACGTGGGGGACCGCGTGACGATTCACCGAAGTGATGCGCTGCGCTTCGCCGAGCGGCTCCAGCCCGCGCAGTACGATGTCGCGTTCGCGGATCCGCCCTATGCCACCGAGAACGCGGCGGAGCTCGTCGAGCTGTACCGCACGAATCCCTTCGCACGGCAGTTCTCGATCGAGCACTCAGCGGATTTGATCGTTGTCGGGGGTGATACGCGACGATATGGAGACACGGCCGTGACGTTTTTCGGGTCAGCATGAAGCGCATCGCCGTCTACCCCGGCTCCTTCGACCCGATCACCAAGGGTCACGAAGATCTGATTCACCGGTCGTTGCAATTCGTCGATCAGCTCATCGTGGCGGTGGCGGTGAATGTCGCGAAGCAGCCGCTCTTTTCCCTGGACGAGCGCGTCGCGCTGATCAGGCAGGCCATCCCCGACAAACGGCTCGAGGTGCAATCGTTCGAAGGATTGCTGGCCGAGTTCGCCAAAAAGGTCGGGGCGTCGGTGATTATTCGTGGGCTCCGGGCCGTTTCCGATTTCGAGTATGAGTTCCAGATGGCGTTGATGAACCGCAATCTGGCGCCCAAGATCGAGACGGTCTTTCTCGTGCCGGCGTTCGATCTGACCTTCGTCAGCTCCAGCCTCGTGCGGGAAGTCGCGCGCTTCGGCGGTGACGTGTCGCCGCTGGTCGATCCCACGGTCCAGCAGGCGCTGAAGCGCAAGTTTTCCAAATGAGCTTCCTGGACCGCGTCTACGAGCGGGCCAAGGAAATGCGGGCGCGCGTTGTGTTCCCGGAAGGCGACGACCCACGCGTGCAGGAAGCGGCGGCGCGGGTCGAAAAGCTGGGGCTCGGCGTCGTGGAGGTCTTGCGCCGCTTCCCGGACTCGCGCGCGCCGTTTCTCGCCCAGCATCTGCGCTCGCGCCGTCCCGACCGGTTTCCCACCGATGCGGCCGCCGCCGAGGCGCTCGAACATCCGCTCACGCGGGGCGCCTGTCTGGTGGGCATCGGCGCCGCCGACGTGATGGTGGGTGGCGCGGTCTATCCGAGCGCGGACACGATCCACGCCGCGCTCTGGGCCGTCGGCATGGCGCCGAGCATCGCGACGGTGTCCGGTGCCTTCTACATGGTGAAGGACGATCGCGTCCTGACCTTCGCCGACTGCGCCGTCGTGCCGGAGCCGACGTCCGTCCAGCTCGCGGACATCGCCATCGCGTCGGCACGGGACCGGCGCCGCATCGTCGGGGACGAGCCGGTCGTCGCCTTTCTGTCGTACAGCACGCGCGGCAGCGCCGAAGGCCCGCGCGTCGAGCGCGTGCAGGCCGCGATCACGCAGCTGCGCGGCCGCCAGCCGCCGCCGGACTTCGTGTTCGACGGCGAGCTGCAAGCCGACGCGGCGATCGTCGCCGACGTCGCCACGCGCAAGGCTAAAGGTTCGCCGGTCGGCGGACGGGCGAACGTGCTCATCTTCCCCGATCTCGATGCCGGCAACATCAGTTACAAGCTGGTGCAGCGGCTGGGCGGTTGGACCGCGCTCGGTCCGATCCTCCAGGGACTGGCAAAACCGATCGCGGACCTGTCGCGAGGCGCCACCGCCGATGATATTGTCAACACGGCGGCGATCGCCATTCTCCAATCGCGGAAGGGGTAATCGGGATGCGGTTCACCCTGAAGAAGGACAAGAGCGGCGTCGTGATCGTGGGGGTGGAAGGCCAGCTCATCGTCGGCAACCGGCAGGAGCTGAAGCAGAAAGTCCTCGACGCGCTCGAAGACGGTTCTCGCAAGTTTGTGATCGATTTCGCCAAGACCGGGTACATCGATTCGTCAGGGCTTGGTGTCCTGGTCTCGCTGTCCAAGAAAATCCGGGAGCAGGGTGGGGAGCTGCGGCTCGCCGGCCTCAATGCCGATCTGCAGACGCTGTTCGAGCTGACGAAGCTCGATACCCTGTTCTCCATCACGAGGACCGCCGAGGAGGCGTTGGCGGCGTTCTGACGTGAGCCTACAACTTCACGTCACGCGCAATGCGCTGCAGCTCGACGTCCCGAGCGATCTCGGGATGGTCGGGGATGCGGTCGACCTGGTCGCCAGTCATCTTCCCCCCGGCACCCTCTCGCCGCGCCGCATCAGCTTCAACCTCCGGACCGCCCTCGCCGAAGCCCTCGGCAATGCGATTCGCTACGGCACGGGCGAGGATCCCGACCGCGTCGTCAGTATCAGCGTCGAGCTGGGGCACGGCGTCGTCCGGATCCACGTCGTGGATGACGGCAACGGCTTCGATACCAGCCGGGTCCCCGATCCCACCCACCCCGACAACCTCGAGCGCGAGTACGGGCGCGGGCTGTTCGTCATCCGCCACCTGGTGGACGACGTTGCGTTCAACGAGAAAGGCAACGGCATCTGCCTGACGCTCCGAGCGGGGTGACACGGCTCGAGCGTCTGTTGCCGGCTCTCGCGGCACTTTCTGGGACAACTTTGCGTCTGTGGCGTGCCAAGACCCCGGGTGAGCGTCCACCCAACGGCGGCGGCGCGTGGTTCCAGCCGATCCCCGACATTGCCGACACTTGGCTCGAGGTGAAGGGCACCGGGAACGGGCAGGGAGCCGTGCAGCTGGCCGAGGTGGTCGGCGCGGTGATGCAGGCGGAGGTGGAAACCACCCAGGTCGCGGCCGAGCTGTCAGGGCGGTACGAGGAAATCGACTTGATCTACACGATCAGCGAGATCCTCGGGCACACGATCCGGCTGGATGAAGCGGCGAACCGGATCTTGCGGGAAGTGTCCGCCGTCGTCCGCGCGCGCCGCGCGACGCTGCTGGTGCACGACCCGCGGGCGCATGTGCTGCGGCTCGTCGCCGCCCGCGGTGTGGAGCTGGGCGAAATCGACCCGATCGAAGTCGACGATCCCAGGTCGATTGCCGCGCGCGTGTTTCGCGAAATGCGCATCATCAGCTACGACCCCACCGACCCGCGCGCCCACAAGCCGCCGAACCCGATCGAGCGCGGCTACAGGGGCCATGCGTTTCTCTCGGTGCCGGTGGTCTACGCCTCGCCGGGCCGCGTGCCAACGCCCATCGGCGTCATCAATCTGACCGACCGGACGGGAGAAGACGCGTTCACCGCGGGCGACCGCAAGCTCGTTGCCGCCATCGCGAACCAGATCGGCGCGGCGATCGAGAATGCGCGCCTGGTCGAGCTCGACCTCGGCCAGCAGCGCGTGCGCCGCGAGCTGGAGCTCGCGCACGACCTGCAGCTCAAGCTGCTGCCGTCCCCCGCGGTGGTGGCGACCAAGGCGGACGTGGCGGCGCGGTGCCGCCCGGCCGAGTCCGTGGGCGGCGACTTCTACAACCTGCTGAGTCTGCATGGCGAGCGGGTCGGGGTGATGATCGGCGACGTCTCGAGCCACGGCTTCGGTGCGGCGCTCATCATGGCGCTGGCGATGGCCGCCTCCGGTATCCACGCCGAGACCGCGGAATCACCCTCCGAAGCGCTGCGGCGCCTGGAGATGTCCCTCGCCGAGGAGCTCGAGGAGACGGAGATGTTTCTCACGCTGTGCTATGCCGTCGTGGATCCGGCGCATGGCACGCTCACCTACGCGAACGCCGGACACCCGCACGCGTTTCTGGTGTCCACCGACACCGGTGCGATCACCCGGCTCGAAGCCACGCGGCCGCCGCTCGGCCTGGGCGCAGGCGGCCAAGAGCGCAGCCTGCCGTTCGCGCGCGGCAACGCGATTCTGTGTCTCTTCACCGACGGGCTGGCCGATGCAGGGGGAGGCCCGAAAGGCGAGCGCTTCGGCGAGCAGCGCGTGCTGAGCCACGTCGTGAACCTCCGCAGCCGTCCGGCACGGCACATTCTCGAAGCCGTCTTCACCGACATCGCCGCGTATACGGGCGGCGCGCCTGCCAACGACGACCGCACCGTCGTGCTGCTCAAAGTCTGAGGCGACTCGGCCAGCATTTTCTCAACGATCCCGCGATTCTGGGGAGGATTGTGGATGCCCTGGATCCCGTGCCGGGAGAGCCCGTGCTGGAAATTGGCCCGGGGCAAGGGACGCTGACCCAGGAGCTGCTGGCCCGCGGGTTGAAGGTGATCGCGATCGAGAAAGACGGACGGCTGGCGGCGACGCTCAAGCTCGCCAATCTGCAGGTGATTGAAGGAGACGCGCTGCAGATCCAATGGCCGCGCGTCGGCAAGATCGTCGGCAACATCCCCTATTACATCACGTCGCCGTTGATCGATAAGGCCCTGACGCCGCCGCTGCCCGAGCGCATCGTCTTTCTCGTGCAGGACGAGGTCGCCGATCGCATGGCCGCCCCGCCGGGTGGGAAGACTTATGGGGCGCTCTCGGTGGGGGTGCAGGCGGTCGCACGGGTGGAGAAGCTGTTCACCGTGGCGCCGGGCGCGTTCCGGCCGCCTCCCAAGGTGCGGAGTGCCTTGATTCGACTCACACCGCTCGCGCAGCCGCTGGTCATGGACGTCGAGGTTGGCCCGCTGCGCGTGTTCGTGACCGCGTGCTTCAGTAAGCGCCGCAAGCAGCTCAAGAACGCGGTGCCGGGACTCACGGAAGCCGAGCTACGGGAGATGGGCTTCGATCCCACCGTGCGCCCCGAGCGCCTCCCCCCGGAGGCGTTCGTGCGGCTCTTGCGCCGGAGTCGGCAATTGTGACGGAGCCCGCGATGCTGGGGTACATCACCGGTATGGGAATCAGAAGTTGGTCGTCTTGTCTCGTCGCGTTGCTGGCGGTACTCGCCGCATGCGAGTCGTCGACGCGGATCGTTTACCCGTGCTCCCAGCTCGTCGCCGAGGTCACCCCCGACGGTCCGCGTCTGCAGCTCGGCGACACAGTCACCATGCATGCCACCTTTTTTCACGACGCGGCGCCGGGCTGTCTGCCCCCCGACACCACTGCGGCCGGCTTGCGCTGGGTCTCCGGGGTTCCGGCCATCATCGCCGTGAATTCGACACTTGGCCGTCTCACGGCGGTGCGGCCAGGGGCGACGCAGATTATCCTGGAGCCTGCGGGCTCGGGGCAGGTGCTGGGCACGACCGTCGCAAATGTGCTCGAGCCACCCAGCGCCGATACCCTCATCAGCCTCATCAAAAACAACACGCCCGACAGTGCAACCGTGGTTCTCGAGGATGCCACCGGCGCGGTCGTTCGGTCGGTCACCCTGACCGCGGCGACCTCTGTGTGCTGGAATACGGCGCTGTCCGACAGCGTGCGCTATAGCGCGTCGCTGTACCTTCCCGCCCAACCGAGTGCAACGCCCGTCGGAGCGAAATGGGTCGTGCACGACGCCCTCGCGGTATCGCACACCTGGACGGTTGCCATTGACCCGCAGGGCTCCGCCATGCCTACCTTGGACCTCGCGGGGTGAGCCCGGATCGGGGCTGCTAGGCTTCCCGAGACGCAGCATTAGTGAAGGACATATCCGTTGAAGGACATATCCATAATTGTTGATATGTCCCCGTATAGTGGTGTCCATGCGACGCAGAACCCTGCTCCGAATCGCCAAAAAGTTGCCCCGTTGCGGCCCCGGCTTGCCTCATCTGCCACACGCCTTACCGGTGGAAATGGCGCACGTCGCTGAGTGGTTTTTTGCAGCGTCGGACATCACCCGCTTGTACATCCTCGAGTTGCTGTCTCAGCGGGAACGCTGCGTGACGGAGCTGCATGAAATCCTCGGCGCGCCGCAATCGAGCGTGTCGTTCCATTTGAAAGTGCTTAGGGCTGCGGGCCTGGTTGGCGTGCACCGCGACGGTCGCCGGAGGTACTATGGCCTGGAAGGCGACACCCTCAAACACATGATCGGCTTTGCGCTGATCGTGAGCCCGAGCGCGCATGTTGGGACCTGCCCCCTGACGTGTTGCCAGTGACTCCCTTGCGCCGGAGTCGGCAATTGTGAAATAGTTCACAATGCGGAAGATCTCCGACAGCACCGTCCGGCGGCTGTCCGTCTACCTTCGCTTTCTCGAGCAGGCCAACGCCCAGGCCCGTGCCACGATTTCTTCAGGAGAGTTGGCCCGTCTGGGGGGCACGACCTCGGCGCAGGTCCGCAAAGACCTCTCGTTCTTCGGCTCCTTCGGCAAACGCGGCCTCGGGTACGCCGTACCCGAGCTGACGCGCCGCATCCGCGACATCCTGGGCCTGGAGCGCGGCTACCGCGTCGTGCTGGTTGGGGCGGGGCGCATGGGCGGCGCGTTGGTGCAGTATCACGGCTTTCGCCAGCGCGGCTTTCATATCACCGCGATCTACGACCAGGATGCCCGCAAGATCGGCTCGCGCTGGAATGGCCTCGTCGTCCGCGACGTCAAACACCTCGAATCGGACCTCAAGAAAGACCCCAGCGACATCGCGATCGTGGCGACGCCCGCCGAGTCGGCGCAGCAGGTCGTGGACCGTCTGGTGCGCAGCGGCGTGAAGGCGATCCTCAACTTTGCGCCGGTCCCGCTGAACGTTCCTCCGGATGTCGAAGTCAAGACCGTCAACATGGCGCTCGAATTGGAGACGCTGAGCTACTCTCTGGCTAACCGTTAGCTTTCCGCCCATGCCTCGCGTCCACGTCACGTCCGAAATCGGCGCGCTCCGGTCGGTCCTCGTCCATACTCCTGGTAAAGAGCTCGTCGCCGTCACGCCGGGCACGCGGGAAGACTACCTCTACGACGACATCATCGACCTCGAAATCGCGCAGCGCGAGCACCGCCGCCTGGTCGCCGTGCTGGAGCGGTTCGCCGAGGTCCATGAGGTGCGCGACGCGCTGGTCGAGATTGCGGGACAGCCGGCGGTGCGGGAATTCCTCACCACCCGTGCGCTCGAAGTGATTCCCTCCGACGCGCTCGCCAAACAGATGGCCGCGCTGTCGTCGGAGGATTTCGTCGCGCTGATGGTCGAAGGCGCGCTGGAAGACGGCGGACCGATCGCGCACGCCCTCAACGAAGTGGCCTACGCGCTCCCGCCGCTGCCCAATCTGTTCTTCACCCGCGACGTCGGGATCGTGATCGGCGATCACTCGATCATCGGGTCGATGCGCCACGGCGTGCGCTGGACCGAAGAGCTGCTGATCAAGGCGCTGTTCCGCTACGATCGGAAGTTCGAGAACGCCGGGATTCTCTACGACGGCTCCGAAGAAAAGCGGATCAATTACACGCTGGAAGGGGGGGACGTGCATCCCATTCGCCCCGACCTTCTGGTGCTCGGGTTCAGCGAGCGGTCCAGCCCCGCGGCGCTCGACCTGCTGTGCGAGCTCGCGTTCGCGCATTGCAGCGTGACCGACGTGATCATCGTCGTCATGCCCGCCGAGCGGACGGCGATCCATCTGGATATGATCTTCACACAGGTCGATCGCGACCTGTGTCTGATCTACCCGCCGCACTTCGTCGGGCCGGAGCGGCTGGCGGTGCTGCACCGCCGCAAGCGCTCCAAGGGTGTGAAAGAGGTCCCCAACTTCTTTGCCGCGATGCAAGCCGTGGATCAGCCGCTCGAGCCGATCTTCTGCGGCGGCAACCAGCGCACCACCCAGGAGCGCGAGCAGTGGGCGTCGGCGTGCAATTCGTTCGCCGTGCGGCCCGGCGTCATCTTAAGTTATGACCGCAACGACGCCACGCTCGGCGAGCTGTCCAGCGCCGGCTTCCGCGTGATAACGGCCGACGAGACGCTGAAAGATGGCGAGCGGGCGGTGATTTCGATCGAAGGCAGCGAGCTGGTCCGCGGCGGCGGGGGGCCGCGCTGCATGACTCTCCCTCTGCGGCGAGACGATCTCTGAACGGGCTCGCCGCCGTCCCCGCCTCGTCGCTGACCGCCCGCGCCATGGCCTTTCTTCAGAGCGGGCCCGCCGCGAGTCTCGCCATCGTCCGCGACGTCCTCGGCATCGCCCAGGCCAACCGGCACACCGCCGACCGCATCGCGGCCGCGCTGCTCGCGCCGGATCCTCGGTTTGGGCGCACGACCGACGGCCGCTGGACGGTGGCCGCGCCGCCGAGCGAGGCGAGTCCGGCGCTGGACGCCTGCCGCTGGGCGGTCGTGGATGTCGAGACCACCGGCGTCCGCGCCTTTCGCGGCGACCGCATCATGGAGATCGCCGTCGTCACGTTGGACGGCACAGTGGCGTTCCAGTCGCTGGTCAATCCCGGCATTCCCATCCCGCAATTCGTCGCGGGCCTGACCGGCATCGACGCGAAGCTGGTACGCGATGCCCCGACGTTCGACATGATCGCCGACCGGCTGCTGCAGGTGTTCGCGGGCTGCGTCTTCGTCGCGCACAACGCGCGGTTCGACTGGGCGTTTGTGTCGACCGAGATCGAGCGGGCGACGGGCCTGCTGCTCCAGGGCCCGCGCGTGTGCACGGTGCGGCTGGCGCGCAAGCTGCTGCCCGATCTCCCCCGGCGGAATCTCGACACGGTCAGCTATCACTTTGGGATCGAGATCGCAGGACGCCACCGGGCGACGGGCGACGCCGTGGCGGCGGCGAAATGCTTGGATCGCCTCCTGAGATTGGCCCAGGGGAATGGCGCCCGCACTCTCAACGACCTTTAAAGTCGGCCGTCTCACCTGCCACGCGCTCGAAGCCGGTCGCCAGCATTTGGATGGGGGCGCGATGTTCGGCGTCGTCCCCAAACCACTCTGGGCGCGGCGCGCTCCCCCCGACGACAAGAACCGCATTCCGTTGGCGTTGCGCTGCCTGCTCATCGAGCACGACGACGGCCTGGTCCTCGTCGATACGGGAATCGGGAACAAGGAGAACGACAAGTTCATCGACATCTACGGGGTCGAGAATTCGGGAAAAGACGGACGAACCAGGCTGGAGGATGCGCTGCGGGAGCTGGGCCATGAGCCGGACGACATCCGCTGGGTGATCAACACCCACCTGCATTTCGATCACGCCGGCGGCGACAATTGGCTCGACCCCGCCGGGAAGATCGGCCTGGCGTTCCCCAAGGCCCGCTACGTCGTGCAAAAAGGCGAGCTCGACTTTGCCAGGCACACCAATGAGCGCACCGCCGGCAGCTACCTCCCTCCGAATTTCCAGGGCGTGCCATTTGAGCTGATCAATGGCGAAGTGGAAATCCTTCCCGGCATTCGGGGCCTCCCCACACCAGGCCACGTGCCCTATCACCAGTCGATCCTGATCGAAAGCGGGGGCGAGAAGGCCTGTTTTATCGCCGATCTCGTGCCCACCGCCGCCCACCTGCCGCTGCCGTGGATCATGGGCTACGATTTGCAGCCGCTCGTGACCCTCGAGACCCGCCGGCGGATCTACCAGCGGGCGGAGGCCGAGCAGTGGCTGCTGGTGTTCGAACACGACCCACAGGTCGTCGCCGGTCGCCTGCATCGACAGGACAAGGCGTTTGGCCTTGTCGAGCAGCAGGTGCTCGGCTAGCTTGGTGTCCACAACATGGTAAGCGGGCCGCGGCCCCACCCCCAGGCCTCTCGTGGAGAGTGCTTCAGGGTTCTCGAGACCTCACCAGGCGGTGAGGAATTGCGGATCTTGGGGTAACCCGGGTCCGTTTTTACTTTGCAAAAGGAGATTGCGCACCTGCCACCTCTCGATACCAACAGCAAAGCACCGCGCACGCGCGTCAATCGGCAAATTCGCATCAGTCCCGTGCGCGTGATTGCGGACAACGGCGACCAGCTGGGCGTGTTGACGATCGATGAAGCGATCGCCGCTGCGAATGAACGGGGCCTGGATCTGGTGGAGGTCGCACCGCTCGCCCGGCCCCCCGTGGTCAAGATCATGGATTATGGGAAGTTCAAATTCGAGCAGGCGAAGGCGGCGCGCGCCGCGAAAAAGAAACAACACGTCATCCATTTGAAAGAAGTAAAGTACCGTCCCGGGATCGACGATCACGATTTCGACTTCAAGACCCGGCACGCGCGTGAGTTCCTGGCGGACGGCAACAAGGTGAAGGTGACGATGATGTATCGCGGCCGGCAGATGGCCCATATCGAGCTGGGCCGGGAAGTGCTGGACCGCGTTGCGCAGGAGCTGAAGGACATCGGGAAGATCGAACAGGAACCGAAGCTCGAGGGCCGCAATATGTCGATGGTCCTCGCACCGAAATAGGAGTCTGAAATGCCGAAGATGAAATCGAAGCGGGCGCTGCGGAAGCGCATTCGCCTGACCGGGACGGGTAAGCTGCGCCGCTATCGCGCCTATAGGCGCCACATCCTGACGTCGAAGCATCCGAAGCGGAAGCGCCACCTGCGCAAAGCCACGCTGGTGTCGCACGCCGAGCGCCGCCTCAAGCGCCTGTTGCAGGCCTAAGGAGACCCGATGCCTCGCGTCAAAAGCAACGTCGCGCGCCTGAAGCGCAAGAACAAAGTGATGAAGCTCGCCAAGGGCTACTGGGGCGGGCGCAGCAAACTCTGGAAGGCCGCGAAGGAAGCGACCGAACGGGCGGCGAAGTACGCCTACCGCGACCGCCGTTCCAAGAAAGTCGAGTTCCGGCGCCTCTGGATTACGCGCATCAACGCGGCCGCCCGCCTGCACGCGTTGTCGTACAACAAGTTCATGAACGGCTTGCGCAAGGCGGGCGTCGAAGTCAACCGCAAGGTCCTCGCCGATCTCGCCGTACGCGATCCGGCGGCGTTTGAACAGTTGGCGGAGGTCGCGAAGAAATCCCTGCAACCCTAGAATCGCTGCGGGAGCGTCTCAAAGAGATCCCGCACGCCGACGAACGCCGCCTCCAGGAGATCAAAACTGAGCTCCTGGGCCGCAAGGGTGGTGCCCTCACCGAAATTCTCAAAGGTCTCCCCGCGCTCGACCCCGAGAAACGACGGGAAGTCGGCGGCGCCGCGAATGCCCTCAAACGAGACCTCGAGCACGCGATCGCACAGCGTGAGCTCGAGCTCAAGCGCGGCGCCACATCGCTCGCCGCCGTCGATCTCACGATGCCCGGCCGGCCGCAGTGGCGCGGCGGGCGGCATATCGTCACCCAGGTCGTCGATGAGATCTGCGACATCTTCAAAGAGCTGGGCTTCACGCGCGTGGTCGGCCCCGAAGCCGAAACCGAGCGCTACAACTTCTACGCGCTGAACTTCCCGAAAGACCATCCGGCCCTCGACGCCCAGGACTCGTTCTATCTGGGCGGCGACGTGCTGCTGCGCACCCACACCTCGCCGGTGCAGATCCGTACCCTGGAGCGCTATCCGCCGCCGATTCGCATCGTCGTGCCGGGGCGCTGCTACCGCCGCGATCCGTTCGACGCGTCGCACTCGCCCGTGTTCGAGCAGATCGAAGGCTTCGCCGTCGACGAGGGAATCACGTTCGTCGACTTCAAGGCGACGCTCGCGACGTTCGCGCGGCGGATCTTCTCGCCGGCGACCAAAGTGCGCTTCCGGCCGTCGTACTTCCCGTTCACCGAGCCGTCGGCCGAGATGGACGTGCAGTGCCAGATCTGCGGCGGCACGGGTTGCGGCGCGTGCAAACAGACCGGCTGGATGGAGATCCTCGGCTCCGGGATGGTGCATCCCGCCGTGCTCGAGAGCTGCAACGTCGACAGCGAGAAGTACACCGGCTTCGCCTGGGGCATGGGACCGGAGCGCATCGCGATGCTGCGCCACGGCATCCCCGATATCCGGCTGTTCTTCGACTCCGATGTGCGATTCCTGGAGCAGTTCCGATGATCGTCTCGCGCCGTTGGCTGGAGGCGCTGCTCGGGAAGTCCCTCACGGGTCAGGACGTCGCCGACCGGCTCGCCCGGCAAGTCGCACCCGTCGATGGCGTCGTGCCGATCCATCAGGACCTGCGTGACGTTCTCATCGCGCGCGTGCTCGAAGTGAAGCAACACCCCAATGCCGATCGCCTGTCGCTCTGCCAGGTGGACGCGGGCGGCGGCCAGCCGCTCGAAGTGGTGTGTGGCGCCCCGAATGTGCAGGCGGGCAAGACCTACCCCTTCGCGCCCGTCGGCGCGACGCTGCCGGGCGGCCTGAAGCTCGACCGCCGCAAGATCCGCGGCGTCGAGTCCAACGGCATGCTCTGCTCGGCCAAAGAGCTGGGCCTCGGTGTGGATCATCAAGGGATTCTGGAGCTCCAGACCGATGCTCCGCCGGGAACGCCGTTTCTCGAAGCAATCCCGATTGCCGACGAGCAGATCATTATCGACGTCTCCGCGAATCGTCCTGATTTGCTCTGTCACCGCGGTGTGGCGAGGGAGTTGGCGGTGAGCTTGGGGGCGACGGTAAAGCTTCCCGAGATCGGCGGATCGGCGGATCGGCGGATGGTAACTCGATCCGCCCATCCGCCCATCCGCCCATCCGCCGTCGTGGATGGAGTGCAAGTCAGTCTCGAGGACCCAGAAGGCGCCCCACGCTACATGACGGCGGTGATCCGCGGGGTGACGGTGCGGCCGAGTCCCGCCTGGTTAGCCGCGCGCCTGCAGAGTATCGGCCAGCGCTCGATCAACAACATCGTGGACGCGACGAACTACATCCTGTTCGAACTCAATCAGCCCATGCACGCGTTCGATCTCGCGAAACTGCGCGGTCCTGCGGTGGTCGTGCGCAGAGCCAAACCAAGCGAGCAGATCGTCACCTTGGACGGCGTGACCAGACGGCTGACGGCTGAAATGACCGCGATCTGTGACGCGGAACGCCCGCAGATCGTCGCCGGTGTCATGGGCAGCGCGGAATCCGAGGTCACGGCGGCCACGACCGATATCGTTCTCGAGGCCGCGTATTTCCAGCCCACCAGGATTCGGCGGACGCGTCGCGCCCTCGGTCTCTCCAGCGAATCGAGCTATCGCTTCGAGCGCGGGATCGACATCCTCGGCCTGCCTGATGCGATCGCGCGTGCCGTCGATCTGATCGTCGCGATCGCCGGCGGCGAGGTGCGGGAGCCGCCGCTCGATCTGTGGCCCGAGCCCCACAAGGCGCGCTCCGTCTTCCTGCGCGAGGCGCGCGTCGGCCACCTCCTCGGCGTCGCCGTGCCGCGCAAGGAGATCGAACGGCTGCTCTCGGCCGTCGGCTTCGTGGCGGCCCCCAAAGACGACCGCCTCGCCGTGCAAATCCCGGGTTGGCGGCCGGATGTGACGCGCGAGGTCGATCTGATCGAGGAAGTCGCCCGGCTGCGCGGCTACGACACGTTCCCCGACGAGCTGCGGCCCTACCGTCCGGGCACGGTGCCGGACGCGCCCGCCGAGCTCGTGCTGCGGCGGATTCGCGAGCAGCTGGTGGCGAGTGGCAACGGCTTGCTCGAGGCGCGGACCCTTCCCCTCGGTCCCGCGGACGGGCCGGATGCCGTGGCACTCCTGAACCCCCTGTCGGCCGAAGAGGCGCACCTCCGAAGTCGCTTGCTTCCGGGTCTGATCCGGCGCGTCGAGTACAACTGGGCGGTCGGGAACCGCGATGTCCGGCTGTTCGAGGTCGGAACGGTCTTCATCCGGCCGTCCGACCGTCAGACCGTCCGACCGTCCGAAGAGCTCCACCTCGCAATCGTGCTGACCGGTGCGCGTCACCCGTCCCATTGGGGCGACGCGGCCGGGGGTGCGAAACTACCTGATATGGACATATGGGACCTAAAGCAGCACTTTGAGTTAGCTGTAGGGGTCGCAGCCCCGTCCTGCGACGTGCAACCGGCCGCGAGTGGGGCCGGTTGGGTCGCGGTCTCGAGGGACGGAGGGCCACGGGCTGGCACGGCCACCCCGCTCGATGCTGATGCTCCAAAGTGGGCGGGGCCGCTGTTCGGGCTCGAGATTCGCATTGCCGTCGAGCCGCTGCCACTGGCAAAGTATCGGCCGCTGCCGACCCAACCGCCGGTCGTGCGGGATATCTCTCTGGTTGTGCCTGGGAGCGTCACGGCGGCGGCGATCGAAGCCGTGCTGCGCCCTGTCGGCGGCCCCATACTCGGGCGCCTCGAGGTGTTGGACGAGTACCGAGGTGCTGGCCTGCCGGAGGGTACGCGCGGTGTCACCTGGCGATGCACGTTCCGCGCGCCCGATCGGACTTTGACGGAATCTGAAACGGTCGCAGTACTTGAAAGGATGTTGAAAGCAGCGGAGGAGAGTCTTGACGTACGCCGGCGACAGGCCTGATGTCCGCGATGCGATTGACCAGCTCGAGGCGATCCTGCGCGACGTGGCGGAGGAGCTCGCGGGCTGGCGTTCGCGCGCCCAGAAAGCCGAATCGGAGCTGAAGTCCCGCGGCGGCGCGGTGAAGAACCCCGAGCTCGAGTCCGAGAACAAAGCGTTGCGGCAGCGGGTCGAGGGGGCGCGCACGCGCGTGCATGACTTGATGCAACGACTCACGTTCCTGGAGGAGCAGGCGCGCGAGAATGGGGGAGGCGCGCACAAGTGACGGCGAAGAAACACGCCGTCCGGGTGATGATCGGCGGTGAGGAGTACACCGTGCGCTCGGACCTCACGCCGGAGTACACGCGCGAAGTCGCCGCCTACCTCGATCAGGCGTTGAAGAAGGTCTTGAGTCAGGGGCCGTTGGTGGAGACGCACAAGGCCGCGATCCTGGCGGCGCTCGACATCACGAACGAGTTGTTTCAGGCGAAGCAGACAGAGCGGGAGGTCTCGGCGCGCCTCGCGGCCGTCGCGGACGATCTCGCCAAAATGCTACCGCCGGCGAAGCGGAAGGCGTTGACCGCCGGCTGAAAATCGTTCCTCACCCCCGTTTGGGAGTGAGGTGGAGATAGATCAAATGACGGAGCTGTGGAGTATCGTTGCCGCCGCGCTCAGCGGCGTGCTCGTCGCGGCACTGGCGTTCTACGTGTGGGGACGGCGCGTCGAGCGGCGCGCGGTGGACCAGAGCCAGCGCCTCGTGCTGGCGGCCAAAGAAGAGCTCATGGCGGTCCGCGAAAACCTCCATAAAAGCCTCGATCAGAAACTGGCCGGCGTCGACCGCCGCGATCAGGAGCTGCGCAAGTACGATCAGCAGCTCCAGGATCAGACCCGCGCCCTCGCGAAGCGCGAGCAGGACATCAGCACGCGGCTCGAGCAGGTGGCGGGCCTCACGGCGCAGGAGGCCAAGGCCGAGCTGATCGCCGGCATCGAAGGCGCAGCCAGGGATGACGCGGCCGCCCTGGTGCGCAACATCACCGAACAAGCCAAGAAGAACGCCGACCGCGAGGCGAAGAAAATCATCGCGCTCGCGATCCAGCGGATCGCGGCGGAACAGACGGCCGAGTCCAGCGTGTCGGCGGTCGTGCTGCCGTCGGATGAAATGAAAGGGCGCATCATCGGCCGCGAAGGCCGTAATATCCGCGCATTCGAGGCGGCGACCGGTGTGGACGTGATCATCGACGACACCCCCGACACGGTCGTCGTCTCCTGCTTCGAGCCGGTGCGTCGCGAGGTCGGTCGCCTGGCGCTCGAGCGGCTGATCGCCGACGGCCGCATCCATCCCGGCCGGATCGAGGAGATCGTCAAGAAGGCGAAGGCCGACGTCGATGCCAGCATCGCCGAGGCCGGGGAGCAGGCCGTGTACGACACCGGCATCCGCGGCATGCACGCCGAGCTGGTGAAGCTCGTGGGCCGCATGAAATACCGCACGTCGTACGGGCAGAACATCCTCGAGCACTCCAAGGAAGTCGCCTACCTGGCCGGGATGATGGCCGCCGAGCTGAAGCTCGACGTCCACCTCGCCCGGCGGGGCGCGCTGCTGCACGACGTCGGCAAAGTGCTCACCCACGAGCACGACGGCACCCACGTCCAGCTGGGCATCGAGGTGGCGACGAAGTACGGCGAGAATGCGACCGTCATCAACTGCATCGCCGCGCATCACGACGACGTCCCGCACGAATCCCCGATCAGCGTCATCGTGCAGGCGGCGGACGCGATCTCGGGATCGCGGCCCGGCGCGCGGCGCGAGGCGTTCGAAACGTACGTCAAGCGGCTCGCGCAGCTCGAGACGCTGGCCGCGGAGTTCAAGGGCGTCGAAAAAGTCTTCGCGATCCAGGCCGGGCGCGAGGTGCGCGTGGTCGTGACCCCGGACGCGGTGGACGACGCCGGGGCGGCGCGGCTCACCGACGAGATCGCGCGCAAGATTGAGCGCGAGCTCCAGTACCCGGGGCAGATCAAGGTGGTCGTGATTCGCGAGACGCGGGCGGTCGGCGTTGCACACTAAGCTGATCGACGGGAATGCCATCGGTGCCACGATGCGCGCGGAGCTGGGCGGCGAAATCGCAGCGCTGACAAAGCAGGGCATCAAGCCGGGGCTGGCTGTGGTGCTCGTCGGGGATAATCCGGCGTCCGAAGTCTATGTCCGGATGAAGGGCAAGGCGTGCGAGGAAGCGGGCCTCTATCACGAGACGATCAAGCTGCCGAAAGACACGAGCGAAGCCGACCTGATGGGCCTATTGGAACGGCTCAACGCCAACCCCAAGATCCACGGTATCCTCG
The DNA here is from genome assembly GCA_035575675.1 of Gemmatimonadales bacterium. GTDB lineage: Bacteria > Gemmatimonadota > Gemmatimonadetes > Gemmatimonadales > GWC2-71-9 > 20CM-2-65-7. The sequence continues at coordinate 13,647 of DATLXS010000205.1, read as the reverse complement.
TACAGCTGCCGCTGCCCAAGCAGATCGACACCAATCGCGCGTTGCACCGCATCGATCCGCGCAAGGACGTGGACGGTTTCCATCCCGAAAACGTCGGCAAGGTGGCCGTCGGCGATCCCACGGGGTTTCGGCCGGCGACGCCGTATGGCGTCCAGCAATTGCTGCTCCGCTCCGGCGTCGAGACGAAAGGCGCGCACGCGGTCATCGTGGGCCGCTCCAACATCGTGGGGCGCCCAATGGCGGCGTTGTTGCTGCAGGACGCGCCGGGCGGCAATGCGACCGTCACGGTCTGTCACTCGCGCACCCGCAACATCGAGCAGCACACCAGCCAGGCGGACATCCTGATCGTCGCGATCGGCAAGCCGGAATTCGTGACCGGCAGCATGGTGAAGCCCGGCGCCGTGGTGATCGACGTCGGGGTAAATCGCGTGGATGATCCGTCAAGGAAACAGGGCTATCGATTGGTCGGGGACGTACAGTTCGAGGAAGCAAAACAGGTCGCGTCGGCAATCACCCCGGTGCCCGGCGGCGTCGGGCCGATGACGATCACGATGCTTCTGTACAACACCGTCCAGGCCGCGCGCCAATGGGCCAACCCCTAGACCTCTTCGCGGCCGCGTCCGCCGAGGGCGCGTGGACCGTGGGTGAGGTGACGCGCCGCGCCCGCACGGTGATCGAAGCGGGCCTGCCACCGCTGTGGGTTCGCGGCGAGATCGCCGGCTTCAAAGCGTGGCGGAGCGGTCACTGGTACTTCTCGCTCCGCGACAAGGCTGCGCAGGTGCGCTGCGTCATGTTCGCCAAACAGAACTTCATGCTCCCGGCGCCGACCGACGGCATGCAGGTGTTCGTGTTCGCGCGGCCGTCGCTGTACGAGGAGAAGGGTGAATTCCAGCTTACGGTGACGGAGTTGCTGTCGACGGATCAGGGCGGGCTGTGGAAGCTGGCGTTCGAGAAAGCAAAAGCGTCGCTCACCAATGATGGGCTGCTCGATCCGGCCCGGAAGCGCCGGCTGCCGCCGTTCCCCCGCCGCATTGCCGTGGTCACGAGTCCCGATGGCGCCGCGCTGCGCGACATCCAGGCCGTCGTCGCGCGCCGCTGGCCGATCGCCGAGCTGATCGTGGTGCCGGCGCAAGTGCAGGGCGCCAAGGCCGAGGCATCGGTCTGCTCGGCGCTGCATCGCATCAGCCGGCTGCCGGTCGATGTCTTGCTGGTGGCGCGAGGCGGCGGGTCGGTCGAAGACCTCTGGGCCTTCAACAGCGAGCGCGTCGCGCGCGCCGTCGCGGCCATGCCGATGCCGGTGATCTCGGCGATCGGCCACGAAACGGATGTGACGCTCTGCGATCTGGTCGCCGACTTGCGCGCTCCCACGCCGTCCGCCGCCGCGGAAGCCGCCACCCCCGACCGCGCAGAAGTCCTGCAGCAGTGTGATGTGCTGGGTCAGCGGCTGGCCCGCGCGCTGCGGACCGCGTCGCGGCATGTAGTCGAGCGCCTCGACCGGACGAGCGACCGCCTTGTCCGTTCCATGGACCATCGGTTGGAGAGGTCTCGCGCACTGCTCACCGCGCACAGCGCACGCCTCGATGCACTGAGCCCGCTCAAGGTGTTGGGCCGCGGCTACGCGGTGGCCAGGGACGAGCACGGCACGATCCTGAAGCGCGTCGCCCAGCTGCCGTCCGGCAAGGATTTCCGCCTGCGGGTAACGGACGGAGACGTTGATGCCCGAGTTCAGTAAGCAGCTCGAGCGCCTCGAGGCCATCGTGCGCCGGCTCGAAGCGGAGGATCTCGATCTGGACGAGGCGCTGAAGCTGTTCGAGGAAGGCATCGAGCGGTTGCGGGCCGCCCGTGAGCAGCTGACGCAGGCGGAGCTCAAGGTCAAAAAAGTTCTCGAGATTGAAAGCCCTCGCTAGATATCTCGCGGACGCTCGCTCCCGCGTCGACAAGGTGTTGGCGGCGTCGACCACGGGCGACGAAGTCGTCCGCTACAGTTTGCTCGGCGAAGGCAAGCGGCTTCGTCCGACACTGGTCTTCGCCGCTCACGACGCGCTGAACGGGTCGGCGGCGGCGGGAGTCGCCGACCTGGCCGCCGCGGTGGAAGTGGTGCACGCCTACTCGCTCGTGCACGACGATCTTCCCTGCATGGACAACGACGACCTGCGCCGGGGGCGCCCGACGGCGCACCGCGCGTTCGATGTGCCGCGCGCGACCCGGGCCGGCTACGACATGGTGGCGCTGGCCGCGCGCGTGCTCGCCCAGGGACTCGCGGCGCTGCGGCTGCCGCCGCCGCGGCGGCGCGAGATCTCGCTCGAGCTGTTTCGCGCGGCCGGCGCCGGCGGCATGATCGGCGGCCAGGCGCTCGATCTCGAAGCCGAGGCGAAGGCGCTGCCGATCGATGCTTTGGAGGAGGTGCACGCCCGCAAGACCGGTGCGTTGATCGCGGCGTCGTGCGTCATCGGTGGGCTGTCCGTGGGCGACGACATCAGTCGCGCCTACATCGAGGCGCTGCGGTCCTACGGGCAGGCGATCGGGCTCGCTTTTCAGATCGCCGACGACGTGCTCGACGCCACGGGGACCTCCGATCAGCTCGGCAAGACGGCCGGAAAGGACGCGGCGCACGCCAAAGCGACGTTTGTGACGCTGTTGGGGGTCGGCGCGGCACGAGCCGAAGCGGAGCGGCTGGCGGCCAAGGCGGTAGACCACCTGCGGGATGCCGGGTTAGCTTCTCCCATACTGGTCGAGCTCGCCCACTACATCGTGACGAGGTCTAATTGATTCTCGAATCGATTCACGGTCCCAAAGACGTCCAGGCGCTGGCGCCCGAGCAGCTGCAACAGCTCGCGGACGAGGTGCGGCAACGTCTGATCGACGTGGTCTCGCAGACCGGCGGCCACATCGGCGCGGGGCTGGGCGTCGTCGAGCTGACGGTCGCGCTGTGCGCCGCGTTCGACTCCCCCCGCGACAAGGTCGTCTGGGACGTCGGCCATCAGGGCTATCCGTGGAAGATTCTCACCGGGCGGAACGACCGCTTGGACACGCTGCGCCAGCAGGGGGGGCTCTCCGGGTTCCTGCGGCGCGACGAGAGCCCGCACGATCAGTTCGGCGCCGGCCACGCCGGAACCGCGCTGTCCGCGGCGTTCGGCATGGCGGCGGCGCGGGACCTGAAGGGCGAGAAGTTCGAGGTCGTGGCCATCGTCGGCGACGGGGCGATGACCTGCGGCCTGCCGTACGAGGCGCTGAACAACGCGGGCGATTCGGGACGCGACATCATCGTCGTCTTGAACGACAACGGTATGTCGATCGCGCCCAACGTCGGCGCGCTCAACAAGTACCTCGGGTCCATCGTCGCGAGTCCGATCACGGTGCGGATCCGCGAGCGCGTGAAGCATGTGATCGAGCGCGCGTCCCACATCGTCGGCGGCAGGAAGCTGGTCGACTTCGCCAAGAACGTCGAAGAGAGCATCAAGAACCTGTGGTCGCCGGGGATGCTGTTCGAGGAGCTGGGGTTCCGCTACTTCGGGCCGATCGACGGGCACAACATCGCGCAAATGCTGCACACCTTCGCCACTGTGAAGATGCTCCACGGACCGCGCGTGGTGCACGTCATCACCGAGAAGGGCAAGGGCTTCCCGCTCCCCGAGCCCGACCTCGAGAAGTATCACGCCCGCGCGCCTTACGATCCGGTCACCGGCAGACTGAAGCCCGTGAACCCGGGACCCCCGCAGTGGACCAAGGTCTTCGGCGAAGCGCTCACGCAGCTCGCCGCGGAGGATTCGAACTTCGTCGTCATCACCGCCGCGATGCCGTCCGGGACGGGCACGAACATCTTCCAGAAGAAATGGAAGGATCGGTTCTTCGATGTCGGCATCGCTGAGGCGCACGCCACGACCTTCGCGGCGGGCCTCGCGACGCAGGGCGTGCGGCCGGTCGTGGCGATCTATTCGACCTTCCTGCAACGCGCCTACGACAGCATCATCCACGACGTCGCGATCCAGAAGCTGCCCGTCATTTTTGCGCTCGACCGCGCGGGGATGGTTGGGGAAGACGGCCAGACGCACATGGGGCTGTACGACATCGCGTATATGCTCGCCGTGCCGCACATGACCGTGACGGCCCCGAAGGATGCGGCCGAGCTGGTCGGCTTGCTGCGCTGCGCCCTGCGGCACACCGACGGCCCGTTCGCGGTGCGCTATCCGCGCGACAAGGCGCCGGGCGAGGCGCCGCCGGCGGCAGAAGTGCCGCCGGTTCCCTACGGGACCTGGGAGCTGCTGCGCAAAGGCAAGGACTGCGCGATTCTGGCGGTTGGTGTCATGTGCAAGCCGGCGCTCGATGCCGCCGAGCTGCTCGCCGCCGAGGGCCTCGATGTCTCGGTCGTCAACGCGCGCTTCCTCAAGCCGATGGATCGCGAGATGCTCGACGCGCTGGCCCGGGATCACAAGCTGCTCGTCACGGTCGAAGACGGCACGATCGTCAACGGCTTTGGCGCGGCATTGGCCGCGCTGGTCCAGACGACGGCCCCCGACCTTCGCGTCGTCGCCCTCGGCGTGCCCGACCGCACCTATGAGCACGCGCCGCGGGCCACGCAGCTGGCCGAGGTCGGCCTGACGGGGGACGGCATCGCCGCCCGCATCCGGGCCCTCGCTGCCGAAGAGTCGCTCACCACGCGATGAACGTCGGGGTCGTCGGGAACCCCAACTACCCGGATCTTGGCGCTTTCCTCGCGACGCTGCAGCAGAAGGCAGGCACCGCGGGGCTCAGCCTGTATACCGAGGACCGGATTCAGTCGCTGTGGCCCACTCCGCCGCCGGCGCTCGGCGACGCGAGCCTCGACTGTCTCATCACGCTCGGCGGCGACGGCACCCTGCTGCGGGGCGCCCGGCTGCTCAATGGCGCCATTACGCCGATCCTCGGCGTCAATCTCGGCCGCGTCGGTTTCCTGACGACCGCCGGTCCCGACACACTCGATTGGGCGCTCGACTCGATTGCACGACGCGCCTACACGACCGAGCAGCGCCTCGCGCTGCAGTCATCGATCAGCGGCAAAGGCGCCAAGGGCGGCAGAGTCGAACCGCTCGTGTTGAATGACGTCGTAGTGCACAAGGGCGGCGTCGCGCGGGTGGTACGTCTGAAAGTGGCGGTCGATGGCGACGAAGTCGCCCAGTACTCGGCCGACGGCATCATCGTCAGCACGCCGACGGGCTCCACGGCATACTCCATGTCGGCTGGTGGACCGATTGTCGTGCCGACGGTCGACGCGATCGTGGTGACGGCGATCTGCCCCCACACGCTGGCGGTGCGGCCGCTCGTGTTGCCGGCCACGGCCGTCGTGACGATTCAACCCATCCCGCCGTGGACCGACGACGTGCTCGTGTCGTTCGACGGCCAGGTAGGCCAGCCGGTCCAGCCGGGCGAGCGGCTCGAGGTGCGGCGGGCGGAGCGGCCCATTCACCTGATCCGCCTTGGCCCCGAAAGCTTCTTCAAACGGCTGCGGAAGAAGCTGCATTGGGGCGATTTAAGTGACCGGACGCGAAAATGAGCCGTCCCGGCCGGCATCACACCCCCCCCGACCTGACAGATCAACAATTATGGATATGTCGTTTGTGCGGGAGAGAAAAATGTTGACCAGATCTTTTTACCGCGCGTGTTAACCGAATTACGCGTTCGCGATCTCGCGGTCATCGCCGACGTCACCCTCCCGTTCCAGCCCGGGCTCAACGTCCTCACCGGCGAGACGGGCGCCGGCAAGTCGATGGTCGTCGACGCGCTCGCGCTGCTGCTCGGCGAGCGGGCCTCGGCCGACATCGTGCGCCCCGGCGCCGAGAAGACCGTCGTCGAGGGGGCGTTTGAGTTCGTGGCCGCCGTCCACCGCCATCTCCTGCCGCCTTTCGCCGCCCTTGGGGTCGAGCTGGAGGACGGGAGACTCGTCCTGAAGCGCGAAGTGCTGCGGGAAGGGAAGTCTCGCGCCTGGGTGAACGGATCGCCCGTGACCGTCGGTGTGCTCGGCGAGATCGGTGGTCTGCTCGTCGACCTGCATGGCCAGCACGAAACGCAAAGCTTGCTCCGCTCCGATGCCCAGCGCGACATGCTCGATGCCTACGCCGATGCCGAGGTGGAGCGCGTGGCGGTGCGGGACGCGCACGTGCGCCTCATGGAGCTGACCCAACGCGAAGCGGAGTTGACCAGCCGGCAGGACGACGTGCGCCGCAAAGCGGACTACCTGCGTCACGTTCTACTCGAAATCGAGCGCGCCAAGCCGAAAGTGGGCGAGGACGAGGCGCTCGACGTCGAGGCGAAACGCCTCGCCCACGCCGAGGAGCTCGGCCGCCTGGCGCGCGAGCTCGAGGAAACGGTGGACGCGGCCGGCCTCACCAAGGCACAAAAGATCCTGGCCAGTCTCCTGCGCGTCGACCCCTCGCTCGGCAAATGGCAGGAGTTGCTCGACGCGGCATTTGCGAGCGCCGCCGAGCTGGCGCAGGCGGCGCGCGCCTACGCGAGTGAGATCGAAGCGGATCCGGAGCGGTTGAGCACCGTCGAGCGGCGGCGCGATCTCCTCTATCGGCTCCAGCAGAAGCACGGTCCGAGCATCGCCGATGTGCTGGCGGCGCGCGACACCGCGGCGCGGGAGCTGGAGCTGCTCGATACCGCCGACCTCGATCTTCGGAACATCGGAGCGGATCGAGCGAAGGTGTCCGAGGAGTTTGCGCGCGCGTGCGCCGCGCTCACGGACAAGCGCACGGCGGGCGCAAAGAAGCTGGCGCGGGCCGTCAACAAACTCCTCCCCTCGCTCGGAATGGAGGGAGGCAGGTTCTCGGCCGAGCTGCAACCACGCACCACGCACCACGCACACGGTGCGGAGGACGTGGTGTTCCGGGTCAAGTTGAACGAAGGGATGGAAACGCGGCCGTTGGCGAGAGTGGCGTCCGGTGGTGAGCTGTCGCGCCTCATGCTGGCGCTCAAGGTCGTGCTCGCGGCCCACGATGTCGTCCCGACGCTCGTGTTCGACGAAGTCGATCAGGGAATCGGCGGGGAAGTGGGCGGCCGCGTCGGGGAGGCGTTGATGGACGTGTCGCGGGAAGGGCGCCAGGCGCTCGTCATCACGCATCTGCCGCAGATCGCCGTCTACGCCGACCAGCAGCTGGTGGTGGCAAAGGGAAAGAAAGGCGGCATCGCGACGAGTGATGTGCAGGTTGTGGAGGGGGAGGGGCGGGTCAAGGAGATTGCGCGGATGCTCGGCGATGCCGACATGGCGACCGCGCGCCGCCATGCCGTGGAGCTGCTCAAAACAGCCGGCGAGAAGTCCGCATCACAATCCGGAACACCGTCGCCACAGGCACGAGCCCACCCGAGCCACTGACCGTCTGTTCGAAGGACAGGCTCCCCTCCACATCCGATCCCTGGTAGGTCATGGCGAAGCCGACGCGCGCCCACCGCAGCGCAGTGCCGGGATCGAGGATCGACGCGGCGACCGGCGCACCAAGCCGGGTGGCGACCGCGATCGAATCCTGCGCCGAGCGATAGGAATAGCGGTCGCGTGTCTGCGTGTAGTAGCCCGCCGTGAGTCCCGCACCGAAGCTGTGAGAGAATCGCAACAGCGGTGCGACGTCGACGCCCACGTAATCCCCGGGATCCCAGGCGAGCGTGGCGCGCGCCGCGTGCGGGATCAGCAGCACCGACTCCGGCCCGACTCGCCGCGTGCGCGTGCCGGGTTGCTGGCGCCCCGCCCGCACCAGGGCATTGAGCCACAGCCGGTCGAACAGCGTGAGCTCCTGCGCGACCTGGACCTCGATGTCCGTCTGATGATCGCCGGTCGCCACGTCGAAGAGGTCATCGGGCGAGTCCTGATGCCCCGTCGGCAGGCGCACGAGCATCGCAGCGCTCAACGCGTAGCGCGGCGATTCCAGGAAGCGGTATTTGGCGTGTACCTCGGCGTCGCCAGCGAAATACCGCAACCGCCGCGTCGTTTCGACGATCGGCGCGAAAGCGTAGGTCGAGTCCTGGAGAATCGAATCGAGCCGCTGGGCGGCCTGGGGAAACCCTGGGCGCCCCAGGCTGTCGAGCGGGTACGTTTCGCGCGTATTCGCGCGCACGATCGGCAGCGTCGCGCCCACGGCGAGGCGATTGGTGATGCCGAGCTCCAGCGCCAGCGGCGTGACCCGCCGCTCGAAGCGGACGATCACCGGGGTGAAGAAGTACCGGCAGACGACGACGCTGCCCCGCGTGCACCGGAGCGGCGGCTTCGTCTCGCCGAACAGTGAGGCTCCGACCGGCCGCTCGTGGCCATCGTCCGTAAACTCGCGCTCCCACGTCGTGATCAGCGGCTCGAACGTGACGCGGAGCGTTCCGGCGCGCGGCGTGTCGGTGCGAGGACCAGCTTGCGCGCGAGCTATCGCGGGCACCAGCAGGGCGCCCAGCGCTAGCAGTAAGCGAGGGTAACGAAGGTAAGGCGGCACTGGAGAAGGATACCCCAGTGCCGCCATTTGCCGCCCTTCGTCGCCCTTCGCCGCCCGTTTTTCGATCAGGGAACCGGAGGAATGTTCGTCGTATACGCCGCGTTGATGGCGGCGCGGAGCTTCTGTGCGATCAGACGGTGCGTGGCCGCACTTGCATGCACGCCGTCGCACGAGAACGCCGTCCCGAACGGGTTCACGTTGCATGGCTGGCCGATGAGCGGGAAGGCACGAACCACCGTGTTGGGCTGGGGAAGCGCGCGCAACGAGTCGAGTGCCGGGTTGGGATCGAGATACGCCCAACCGTGCGCGGTCGCCTGCGCTGAGATGGTCGTGTTGTAGCCCTGCACCGCCGCGACGAGCTTGACGAGCTCCCTGGGGACCACGACCGCAACGACCGTATCGGCGCAATCGAGGTTGCGCGGTGCGCCGAGCGCGGCCGCGCCGAGCAACGCGGCGCCATACGGGAACGGCACCAGTGTCGAGTCGCCGCGCGCGCCGGGTATGCCGGTCGCGATCGGCGCGCAATTGTTGCTCACGGTGAACGCCGCCGGGAACGCCGACCCCGGGACCAGCCCGTTCTTGATCGCCCAGTACGTCGCGCCCTGGCTGAAAAAGGGCAGGGCCGTCACGTTCGCGACGCCGATCAGAATGGCACCCTGCGGTCCCGCCGCCTCGACCGAGTCGAGCAGCACGGTGTAGCGCGTCGTGAACGCGGTGCTGGAGGTGATCTTCGTGCTGTCGCCGGGGTTAGTGGAGCTCGTCGCCGCGCCGAGCACATCGTTGTTGCCGATCCAGACCGACACGAACGTTGGGTGCGCCCGTTCCAGCATCTGCGTCTGGGTGAGCCCGCCGAGGAAGAACTGCGTCAGGGTATTGGCATTCGACGCGGTGTCGAGGTTGTTGAAAAGGTCCTCGACCTCGGCGCCCGGAACGGCGGTGTTGCTGATGTAGGGGGGCGGATCTGCCGGAATCTTCCGCAACGCGCACGTTGTCGAAGTGCCGCCTCCCACGCGCGTCGGCGTCGGCTGCGCGAAGACGTTGGTGTACGGCGGGGGGCAGCCCGGCTTGTTCATGAGGGGCGAGTAGAACGGCGAGTGCATCGCCTGCGCGAGGAGCACGGCATACGACTGCTGCTGGGTGCTGTCGTTGATCCCGCCGGACTGGAAGCCCGCGGTGAGCGAATTCCCCATCGACACGTACCGGGCGAACAACGGATCGACCGGCGTGGTGGCAAATGGCCGGTTCAGCTGATCGTTGTTACAGGCGGCAGCAGCCAGCAGCAAACCGAGGACTGCGGCGGCCGAGAATCGCGTGATCCGAGTCATGAATCGCAGGTCCTCAGAAAGTGATCGCAAGCCCGGCGCCGAACAGATGTGCCGAGAACTGGTAGACGCCGGTGTTGCCCTGGGCGAGGTTTACCGTGCCGCGCCGGTCGTTCTGCTTGATGTACTGGTATGCGAGGTCGGCGTGCCACCGCGGCGACAGCGCGATGCCGGCGCCGACCGTGAACTCGTTGCGCGGAGCCTCAGGAAGCAGCGGCGTCACGAATTGCGCCGGTGAGGCGGCGGTGTGATACAAGTAACCGCCGCGCAGCTGTACTTTCGAGTTGTACTGGTACTCGGTCCCGAACCGGAAGCCGTGCGTGTCCTTGTTGGACGGATGCAACGCCAGGTCCGGCGTTGCGGGATTCGCGAAATCGATGTTGACGTCGCTGAACCAGCCCCACACGGTGTACTGATAGTCGGCCATGAACGACCAGGCATCGTTGGCCTTGTAGGCAAAGCCGAGCGTGGCCTGCGGCGGCATATCGATCGCCGTGGAGACGGCCCCGTTGGAGAGCGGGCCACCGCTTCCAAACTCCGGGAGGAGGACTGCATCGACCGGCGTACCCGCGGGCAGCGGGCCAACCGCGACCGGCAGGACCAACCCCGTCGAAACCGGAGTGAACGCCGCCTTCCCGTCGTACGTGATCTGCTTGCGCGTGAGCCAGTGCCCGCCGATGCTCAGCCGGTCGTTGACCTTCACGATGGCGCCGAAATTGACCGCGAAGCCCGAGCCGCTCGCGTCGAGCACCGCGTCGGCGAAGTCGGTTCCCGTGGCCACCCCCAGCCCGGCGAATGTGATGCCGACCGGCAGGCCGGCCGGAATGCGCAGCGCATCCGGCACGAGCTGCGTGGAGAGATCCGCGCGCTGGCGCAGCTTGAGGGTGCTGTGGATATAGGCGACGCCGATCCCGAACTGCAGCCTGGGACTGATTTGATACCCGATCGTCGGCTGGACATAGATCGAACGGATAACGGTGTTATAGCCCAGGAATCGGCCTGGGAAAGTGTTCGGATCCCACTTGGTTTCGAGGCCGTAGGGAGCGTACAACCCAATGCCAGCCGTCAACTTCGGATTGATGGCGTGGGTGATGTAGATGTTGGGGACGGGGATCAGCGGGTTCTTGAGATCGCTTTTGCTGGCCAGGAAGTCGTCGGTGAAGTTCCCCTGTGCACCGATCAACGTCACCCCGACGCTGACATGCGTGCCGGAGAGTCCCGCGAGTCCGGCCGGACTAAAGTAGATGGCCGAGCCGTCCGCGCAGGGCCGTGCGGCGGTAACGCCGCCACGGCCCATGGTACAGGTATTGTGCTCGTATACGCCAAATCCCTGCCCGGCAAGCGGGTGGAGAGGGGCGGCGACAAGCGAAACAGCTCCAGCGAGCAGCACCAACGCAAACCGCCGCATACGAGTTCTCCGACCGCAAGAATTGGGTAGATGGTGAATCCGGTGGCGATACGGTAGCATTGCACGGATTCATTGTCAAACTCATGCCACGACCCGCGATAGACCTGTTTCACGAAATATTTGGGACAACACCTAGGGCCGCCGCGTCGGCACCGGGTCGCGTCAACCTCATCGGCGAACACACCGACTACAACGGTGGTCCGGTGCTGCCGATCGCCATCCCCGCGCGCACCACGGCGGCGGTCGGACCCGGCGCTCCCGGTGACGCTGGTGTGCTGGAGGCGGTTTCGACACGCGATCGGACGGTCGTACGTGTCAACTGGCAGGACGAGCAGCCCCGCAGCTGGGCCGCATACCTTGCCGGCGTGCTCCGCGAGCTGTGGTCGCTCGCCGTCGTCCCGCCGCACGGGTCCGCGCGCATCGCGGTCGCGTCTGATCTGCCCGTTGGTGCGGGTCTGGCATCCTCAGCGGCGCTGGCAGTCGCCGTCGCCAAAGCCCTGGCGCCGGAACTCAAACCCCGCCAAATCGCCGGCGTCGCGTTCCGGGCCGAGCACGATCACGTGGGCGTGCGCTGCGGCGTGATGGATCAGACGATCGCGGCGCTCGGCAAGCGCGATCACGCGCTGCTGTTTGAATGCGCGTCGCTCGAGGCGACGCAGATTCCGTTTGGCGCGCGGCTGCTGCTCGTCGACACGGGCAAGCGCCACGACCTCTCGGCCGGCGGCCTCAACGTGCGTCGTGCCGAGTGCGAGGAAGCGGTCAAGCGTCTCAAGGTCGAGCTGCCGGAGCTCGCGTGGCTGGCGAGCTGGCCGGCGGAGTGGCTGCTCCGTCTCAAGCGCGCGTTGCCCGAGCCGTTGCGCTCGCGCGCCGTGCATGTGGTGAGTGAAACGGCGCGCGCCCGCTTCGCGGCGCAGCTCTTGGCGCAGCGAAAGCTCAAACACTTCGGCCGGCTGCTCTATGAGTCGCACGAATCGTGTCGGCGACTGTACGAGTGCAGCTCTCCCGAGCTCGACACGGTTGTGGGCGCCGCAAAGCGGGCCGGCGCGCTGGGGGCTCGGCTCACCGGTGCGGGGTGGGGCGGCGTCGCGATGGTGCTCGTGAACAAGACGGACAGGAAAACCGCGCCGGCGATCCAGCGCGCGTTCGAACGTGCGTACGGCAGGCCGGCGCCGATTACCGAGGTGAAAGCCTCAGCAGGCGCACAGGCCGAGCGGGTCTAGCCGGGTGGCGAAATTGGTAAACGCCACCCGAGCCAGACCCACCGCATTGTCGGCCGTCACCCGGTCAGAAGAGGCCGATGTTGAAGGGAGTGCTCTCGGCGCTGGTCGCGCCCGGGGCGCTCACCACCAGCGTGTAGCCGTTCCCGAGCTGATCGATGCTCAAGTCCGAGAACGTCGCCACGCCGTTCACGACGGGGACGGTCTTCGTCCCCGAGAGCGTGCCATGCAGCAGCAGGCCGCCGTTGTGCCCGATGGCGATCGATACAGAACCGGTGAAGCCGGTGAGCGGATTGCCCTGGTTGTCCACGACGGTGGCCTGCACGGCCGGCGCGATCTTCATGAGGGGCAGCGTGGTCGTGGGCTCGACGCTGAACACGAGGTGCGCGGTGGCGGCCGGGTTGAGCGTGACCGCGGTAGCCAACCACGTGCCCCGCGAGCTGGCCTGATCGAAGAACCAGGTCCACTGCGGCTCGGCTACGCCCGCGGCGTCGCCCTGCACCATGTACTCCGCGTCGCCTTTCATCTGCGGGTCTTCCGCTTCGTTGACGGTGGTGAAGCCGGGCGGCGTGCCCAGGCCGGCCAGCCGGTCCGACATCGTGACGCCGAAGACCAGCGCGTGCGCGTTGACGGCGATGGCGCCAGGATCGGCGATCGTGGGCGTCGTGCCGGAACCCGATGCCGAAGTGTGCGGACCCAAGGCGTCCGCGTCGACCGAGCTCACCCCGGTCCACGCCGAGATCAGCTCCCCGCCGTTGGAGATGGGCGGCGAGAAGATGGCGTGCACCGCGAGGATCGAGTCGTGGTTGGTGCTCGCGTCCGGAAAGCCATGGACGTTCGTGGCAACATAGGTCGCCATCGAAATGCCGTTGGAGGTGACGTAATCGACCAACCTGTAGGTGTTCCCGACGGGCGTCTCCGCCGCGTCCTCCAAATGGTCGGTCACGTCGATGATGGTGTTGGTCGAGCCTACCCAGAAGAACGTGGCCACGATCGCGTCGCCCACGTGGGGGTTCTGGGGATTGAACCCCTTTCCCACGTGGCTGCCCCCGTTGCTCCAGGGCATTACGTCATTGAACGTGCCATTTTGTTGGTCGAGAGTAATGCCCGACGCCGCGGTGACCGCGAACGCCGGCGCGCCCAGTCCGTGCGGCGGGGGACTAACGGCGTCCCGGCAGGCCGCTGCGAGGAGCGCGAGGGTGAGCAACAACCGCTTGTCCATGACCCGCCCTTTGTTGAGTGAGTGCTGGAAATTG
>DATLXS010000204.1:0-49486 GCA_035575675.1 Gemmatimonadales bacterium | reverse complement strand
GCGCCATTCCCTAACAGCCGGTCGCGCTGCAGAACCCCGCCTGCACTCGGGCGGGGTTGTTTTTTACGGACGGACGAGCTCCGTGCGCGAACGAACTCGCAGGTCTAAAATCATGCGCCCCGCCGTCGCGCCGAGGATGAGCGCTCCGCCCGCCAGCGTCGTCGGGCCCGGCGTCTCGCCATTGACGAGCCAGGCCCAGATCGGATTCAGCACCGGCTCGATAAGAAGGAAGAGACCGACTTCGAGTGCGCGGACGCGGGGCACCGCCCTCGCAAGGAACAGGTACGGGATGCCGAGCTGGCAGACGCCCAGAAAGGCCACGACAGCCCAGTCCGCAGGCCGGCCGGCGGCGAGCGGTTGCGCCATCACGAGCGCGATCGTCCCAGCCGTCAGGTTCCCCGACGCCGCCGCCGCGGCGACGGACGCGCCCCGCGCCGCCAGCCAGCGGTACCCCATGACCGTGAACGCCCACGTGACGGCGCAGATCGCGGCGAGCACGTTCCCCAGCGCGGGATTGGGCGCCGTCGCCGATGGCTGATCGAGGCCGAACAAGAACAGTCCCAGCCCTGCGCCCATGACTGCCATCTGCGCGATGTCGCGCCGCGTCGCATGCTCGCCCAACAGCAGCGGCGCCAGCAGCAGAATGAAGAGCGGGCTCGTGGACTGCAGGAAAATCGCGCTCGCGGCGGTCGTGTGCTTATTCGCCTGCACGTACAGCAGCGTGGTCACGGCGTAGGCGAAGCCGACCACCACGGTGCGCCACGTCCAGCCGCGCCGCGATTCGGGCAGCACGATGAGGATCGTGAACAGCGCGAACGCCGCTCGGAACGCGGCCAGCTGCCACGCCCCGAAGCCGCACCACTTGATGGCCGCGCCGCCACTCGAGAACAGGATGGCTGCCGCAATGATTTTGGATCGGGGACTCATGTGACCTCGCCGGGAGCGAGGAATATAGGCTAGCTTCTTCGAGATGAAATTCCCGTTCGTCACGGCATGCGTGCTCGTCCCGGGCCATCTGCTCGGTGCCATCGAGGTCATCACCGCCCCCCACTAGGAACCCCCTTGGAGGTTCAGATCTTCGGAGTGCGCAAAAGCGCCGATACGCGCACGGCGCTGCGCTTTTTCGCCGAACGGCGCATCACAGTCCATTTCGTCGATCTGAACGAGCGGGCTGCGTCGGTCGGCGAGCTGCGGCGCTTCGCCCAGAAGTTCGGTATCAGCGCACTGATCGACCGCGAGTCGCGCCGTTTCGGAGAGCTAGGGCTGCGCTCGGCCATGCTGAGTGAAGAGCGCTGGCTGGAAAAACTCAGCATCGAGCCGTTGCTGCTGCGCATGCCGCTGGTGCGCAACCAGCAACAGCTTACGATCGGCGCCGCGCCAGAGATCTGGAACGCGTGGTACGCCGCCGCGAAGTCCTGACGCTGGCCCTGTGCACCGCGTGTGCGACCGCCGGCGGACCGCGCGTGAGCGCTGACGACCTGCGGCTGGTCGATTCGCTCTTCACCGCGTACAGCGGGCCCCTGGTGCCGGGCGCGAGCGTCGTGGTGATCCGCGAGGGCCGCGTCGTGGTGCGTCGCGCATACGGGATGGCGGATCTCGAGCATCGCGGTGCCGCGACACCGGAGACCGATTACCGCCTCGCTTCGGTTTCGAAGCAGTTCACCGCCATGGCCGTCATGCTGCTCGCGAAGGACGGCCGGCTCCGCTACGACCAGCCCGTGCGGGATTTCCTGCCCGAGCTGCCCGCCGCCACAGGGTCGGTGACGGTCCGACACCTGCTCAACCACACATCGGGACTGTGGGACTACGAAGACCTGATTCCGGAATCCCGAACGGCGCAGCTCGACGATCGCGACGTCCTCGCGCTCCTTGGCTCAAAGGATTCGTTGTATTTCCCCGCGGGGAGCCAGTATCGCTACAGTAACACCGGCTACGTCCTGCTCGGCTTGATCGTCGCGCGCGTGTCGGGGATGTCGTTCCCCGAGTTCCTGCGAGCGCGAATCTTCCTGCCGCTCGGTATGGGTGCGACGGTGGCGCACGTGGAAGGATCCGACACGATCCCGCGTCGCGCTTACGGTTATTCACCGCGTGGCGGGGCGTTCGTACAGACGGACCAGAGCGTCACCAGCGCGACGCTGGGCGACGGCGGGATCTACACGAATGTGGACGACATGACGCGATGGGATCAGGCGCGGGACGGGGGCGCCACCGAGCTCGTCGATGCGGCAACCATGGAGCTGGCTACGACGCCGCCACAGTTGCCCGCGGGTGCAACCACGCAGTACGGATTTGGCTGGTTCGTCGATAACTATCGTGGCGAGAAGCGCTGGCGCCACACCGGCGAGACGAGCGGATTCCGGAACGCGATCCAGCGTTTCCCGCGCCGCCGCCTGACGGTGATTGTACTAACCAATCGCTCCAGCGGCGAGCCCGACGCGATCGCCGAGCGGATCGCCGACCGGCTGTTGTTTCGCTAGCGCCCGATCCGGTAGCCGAACGTCCGCACGGTGACGATGTGCCGCGGGTGGGCCGGGTCATGCTCGAGCTTGCGGCGCAGCATGGCGACGTGCGTGTCCACCGTCCGGCTCATCACGTCCTCGGCGTAGCCCCACACTTCCTGGAGCAGCTCGAGGCGGCTCACCACGCGCCCACCGCGCTTGAGCAGCGCGACCAGCAGCGCGTATTCCTTGGGCCGGAGCTCTGCCGTCCGCCCGGCGCGCCGCACCTGATGGCGCGCGAAGTCGACCGTGACATCCCCGAAACCGGGCAGCACCGGCCCTTCACGCCTGATCCATTCAAGAAAATCGCCGGCCCGCTTGACGGTCGCGACGATGCGCTCATCATCGAAGGGCTTGAGCAGGTAGTCGAACGCCTGAATCTCAAACGCCCGCACCGCGTGCTCCTCGAAGGCGGTGACGAAGATGATCGCCGGCGGGCGCTCGTCATTCGCGGCCGCCGCCACGGCGAAGCCGTCGAGGTCGGGCATCTGGATGTCGAGGAACACGAGATCGGGGGGGGGCGCGCCGCGCCGCAGCAGCTCGACGGCGTCGCGCCCATTGGCACACTCGTCGATCCGCGTGACGGTGCCGATCTGCTGCAGCACGCCGCGCAGCCGCCGCCGTGCCGGCGCTTCGTCGTCAACGATGATCGCGCGCATGATCGGAGAACGGGATGTCGATCGTCGCGACCGCGCCGCCCGTCGCGGGAGGAGGCGCGTTGGTCAGCTCGAAGCGGTGACTGGGACCGTACAGCTCGACGAGCCGCGCCCGCGTATTCGCGAGGCCGAGTCCGCCCCAGCCTCCACCGTTGCTCGCGGGGCTGCGGTCAGCCTGCAGCCCGGGTCCGTTGTCACGCACCTGCAGGTGCAGGCGGTCACCTTCCCGCGTGGCGGCGATCTCGATTTCTGCGACTTTGCCGTTGGGGATGATACCGTGCCTGATCGCGTTCTCGACGAGCGGCTGCAGCAACAGCGTCGGGACCACGGCGGCCGCGGCGTGCGGATCGACGCGGAAGGTCACGCGCAACCGATCGCCGAAGCGCGCTTCCTGGATGGCGACGTAGTGGTCCAACAGCTCGAGCTCCTCCTCGAGTCTGACGAGGGGACCGCGTTCCCGATTAAACGATTGCCGGAGTAGCTCGGACAGCCGTGTGATCATCCGGTTCGCCTGCTTCGGATCTTCCAGCACGAACGCCGAGATCGTGTGGAGCGTGTTGAAGAGGAAGTGCGGCTGCAACTGTCCCACGAGCGCATCGAGCCGAGCCTGGACGAGTTGCATCTCCAGCCGTTGGGCGCGCCAGGCGTGATAGAGTCCCGCGATCATCGCGTAGACCAGCAGATTGAAGGTCCACCAGATCGCGATGCCGTCCGACACGCCGCTCAGGACCGTATGAGGCGTGCGCCACTCGCCGAGCGCCCATTTCATGCCGCCTTCGAACCCCGCACAGGCGACCGCGATCGCGACCGCCATCGGGACGTGCGCCGTAATGAGCAGCGCCGGCCGGCGAATGCGTACCACCGCCCACGCGGCGAAGGCACACACCGGGGTGGTAAACAGCGCCCAGGTCCACCATCCCGTGAACTGCCACGCGAGAATCCAGCCCCAGGGACGAGGCTCGGCGTCAGCGATGGTCTGAAAATGCATCTGGATGGAGAACAGCAACGCCACCGCCGACCAGGCGCCGAACACGATCAATGCCCGCTTCATGAGCCTCATTGTAGCATGGTACGAAACAGACGGCCGAGGCGTGGGCGCGTCGTGGTCAGAATCGTGTGAATTTCACACGGCTGTAGCGCTTCGCCTCTACGCCGGCAGCTGCGGTGCGCTCAGATTGTTGCCCGGAGGTACTTCCATGCGACACCTGCTGCTCGGCCTCACGCTACTCGTGACCGCCGGCGATCGAACCGCGAATCGGGACGCCCTGCTCGCCGCCGACCGCGCGCTCTCCGACAAAACCGCATCGCTCGGCATGGTGCAGGGCTTTGTCCCGGTCCTGGACCACGGCGCGGCGTACCTGTATCCCGGCGCGCCGCTGCTGCGCGGCAGCGATCACATTCGATCGTTCCTCGAGAGTACCGACTCGATCGTACAACAGACCTGGGCGCCGGTCTTCGCCGACGTTTCCGCGGACGGCCGTCTGGGCTACTCGTATGGGTGGACGCGCTCGAGCGGAGCGCGAGGCAAGTACCTCGCGTGTTGGCAGAAAACGCACGCTGGGTGGCGGCTCGCGGCGTTCGCGAGCTCGCGCCCGGTCCCGGTGCCCGACTCAGTTGCCCCTCCGCCCTCCCAGCCGGGCAACGGCGTGCTCAGCGCTCAGGTGCCCGGCCGTGCCGATTCGCGGGAGCTGATGCAGGCAGACTCGTCCTTCGCGGCACTGTCGGCGGCAAGCGGCGCGAAGACCGCATTTCTCAGTTACGCAGCAGAGGACGCAATCTCGTTCGGCGCTGGCGCGCAGCTCACGGCAGGCCGGGAGGCCATTGGCGCGAGCTTCGACGGCTTCCCGGCGGGTGCCGTGCTCGAGTGGTGGCCGGTCGCGGCGCAGATTGCGCCGTCGGGGGATCTCGGCTGCACGGTGGGCGAGTCCAGGATTTCCACTCTGCACCACTACAGCAAGTATCTCACGATCTGGCGGCGGCAGCCCGACCGGTCGTGGAAATTCGTGGCCGATGGAGGGAACGTCCGGCCGGCGCCGTAGTTACCGGTATCCGGCGGCTTGCAGGCTGAACAACTCCGCGTAGAGTCCGCCACGCGCGACGAGCTCCTCGTGGCTGCCGTCGTCCGCGAGCTCGCCACCCTTGAGCACGAGAATGCGATCGGCCATCCGCACCGTCGAGAATCGGTGCGAAATCAGTACGGCCATCCGGCCCTGGGTCAGCTCCGCGAAACGCAGGAATACCTCGTACTCCGCCCGCGCGTCGAGTGCGGCGGTCGGCTCGTCGAGGATGAGGACCTGCGCGTCACGCATGTACGCGCGGGCGAGCGCGACCTTCTGCCACTCGCCGCCCGATAGCTCGACGCCGTTCTCGAAGCGTTTCCCGAGCATTTGGTCGAAGCCCTGCGGCACGCGCTTCGCGACGGAGTCGGCGAGGCTGCGCTTGGCGGCTTCCCGAATCCGGTCTTCGTCATTCATGGCTTCGACCTGACTGACGCCGATGTTCTCGCGCAGGAGAAAATCGTACCGCACGAAGTCCTGAAAGATGATGCCGATGTTGTGTCGCAGACTGTCGAGATCGTAGTCGCGCAGGTCCGCCCCATCGAGCAGGATTCTGCCTTCGTCGGGGTCGTACAAACGAGACAGCAGCTTGACGAGCGTGGTCTTCCCCGCCCCGTTTTCGCCGACCAGGGCGATCCGCTCGTGCGGCTCGAACGCGAACGTCAAATGGCGTACCGCCCAGCGCTGCGAGCCCGGATACTGGAAGCCGACGTTCTCGAATTGGAAGCCCGTCTGCATCGGTCGCGCGACCGCCTTCGCCCCGGGTTTCGACACCACCCGCGGCCGGACCTCGAAGAACGTGAACAAATCGCTGAGATAGAGGCTCTGTTCGTAGATCGATGAGAACGCGAGCAGCACACTCTGAATCAGGCTGCGGCTCTGCCGAAACGAGCCCGCAAGAAACGTCAGCGTGCCGATCGTGAACACGCCCAGCACGGTGCGATAGATGATGACGGCGTACGCCCCGTAGTAGCCGAGCGTGCCCAGCGTCACCAGCAGCGTCGAGACGATGTTGCGTTTCACGGCGAGCCGCTTGTTCTCCTCATAGAACTTGTCTGAGAGATCGGCGTAACGCCCGACCAGGAGGTTCGAAAGACCGAACAGCTTGACTTCCTTCGCGGACTCATTCGAGGCACCCATGTAGCGCAAATAGTCAAGCAGACGGCGCTCGGGCGTCCACCGGAACAGCAGGGAGTAGCCCAACGACGCGAAATGCGCTTCGCCGAGGAACGCCGGCAGCACCGCAACGGTCAGCAGCAGCAGCAACCAGGGCAGCTGCACGAGCAGCACACTCGCCAGCGAGATCAGCGTGATGATGTCTTGCGCCGTTCCCAGAATTAGCGTGAACAGGCCGATGCGGCCGACCGTTTGCCGCCGCGCCCGCTCGAGATGATCGTAGATCTCGGCGTCCTCGAACTGGGCGAGATCGAGTGTGGCGGCGTGCTGCATGAGGCGCACGCTGAGCCGATTGGCGAAGAGATCGCCCAGCAGGCTCTCGAGCAACGCGGACAACCGCGCGAGTCCTTCACCGATCACCGCGATCCCCAACTCGAGCCCGACGAGTATCGCGAGAGGCCGCCAGTCGGGCGCGCGGCCGGCATGCACCGCCGCCACACCGGCAATCACACCGTCGATGATGAGCTTGCCGACCCAGAGCACCGCGACGGGAATGAGGGACCGGATCGCCCGCAGGACCAGAATGGCGGCGGTGTACCCGCGGTGCGTTTGAAACACCAGGCGTAGCAGCGGCGGCACGTGCCGCAGCGCGGCGAGCCGTTCACCCCAGGTGGGCGGCGCGTCGGGACTGGCGCCGTGGGCGGCGCGCGCAGCACGATACAGACGCCGTTTGCCCATGGCGTTAACTTGGCTCAGACTGAGGCGTCAGACCAGACACGTGCCGCTATTCCTGCTTGCCACCGCCTATGTGCTCACCGCGCAAGCTCCCAGCCAGAGCCTGACGCCGCGTGATTCAGCCTTCCATGCGCTGAATCGCCTCGCGTACGGCGCGCGCCCGGGTGAAGCCGACAGCATCGCCCGGGTCGGCGTGATGCGCTGGATCGAGCGCCAGCTCGATGCCGACCATGTGCCCGATCCACGGCTCGCCGCGCGGGAGCGGGAATTCAAGATCCTCGACTACGATCGTGCCGATCTGGCCGGCCGCTATCGCGACGCAGTCCGCGAGCGCCAGCGCCTGCAGCGAGAGGCCGCGGCAAATGGCGACTCGATGCGTCTCCGCGGCTCGGCTCCCATGCGCGAGTTTCGGGAGCTGGGTGGTGAGCTGCAGCAGCTCGCGATCGTTCGGGCCGCGCTCTCCGAGCGCCAGTTGCGCGAAGTCATGGTGGATTTCTGGACCAATCACTTCAACGTCTTTGTGGGCAAGGGCGCCGACCGCTTCCTGCTGCCGTCCTATATAGAGGAAACGATCCGGCCGCGGGCACTCGGGAACTTCGAGGACCTGCTCATCGCGACCGCGAGGAGCCCTGCGATGTTGTTCTACCTGGACAATGCGCAAAGCGTCGCGCCGGGGTCTGCCCCGCCGCGTCCCTTCATGTCGCCGTTCAGGCGGCGGCGCTTCGGGATGAACGAGACGAACGCAGAGCGGCAGCAGCGGCAACGGCCTCAGCCCACCGGCATCAATGAGAATTACGCGCGCGAGCTGCTCGAGCTGCACACGCTCGGCGTCGATGGCGGCTACACGCAACAGGACGTCATCAACGTCGCGCGCATCTTCACCGGGTGGAGCATCGAGCGGCCGGAGCGCGGCGCCGGCTTCGCCTACCACGACTGGGCCCACGACCGGGGCGACAAGGTCGTGCTGGGCCGGAAATTCCAGAGTGATGGTGAAGATGAAGGAATACGGCTGCTCAAGTTCCTCGCCAACGAGCACGCCACCATGCATCACGTCAGCGCCAAACTGTGCGCGCGTTTAGTCGCCGACGAGCCGCCCGACGGGTGCATCGATGCCGCGGTCGCGGCGTGGCAACAGAGCCGTGGCGACATGCGCACGGTGCTGCGCGCGATCTTTACCTCCCCGGACTTCTGGTCGGCGCAGGCCGTGCGCTCCAAGGTCAAGACGCCGTTCGAGTTCGTCGTGAGCGCGGTACGCGCCGCCGGCGTGGAGCCCGACGATACGCCGCGGCTCGCGCAGCTCGTCGCCCGGCTCGGCGAACCGCTCTACCAGCAGCCGGCCCCGACCGGCTATGCGGAGACCGAGGAGCAGTGGGTGAACAGCGGCGCGCTGCTCGCGCGCATGAACGCGGCGATGATGATCGCCAAGGAGTCGTCCGGCATTCCTGATCTCAGCGACCATGCCGAGCTCGTGGATGCCATAGATCAGAAGTTGCTTGCCGGCACGATGTCGGCTCATACCCGCAGTGTGATTCTCGAACAACTGAACGACATCAACGATCCGACTCAGGCGAGGATCATGGCTGTTGGTCTCGCCTTGGGCGGCCCCGACTTCCAAAAACAATGACAATCTCGAGACGTGTCTTCGTGAAAGCCGGCGGCCTGGCCCTTGTAAGCGTAGGTCTCGAGCCGCTGTTCCTGGAGCGGGCCGCGTACGCCCTTCGCCGCCCCTTCGCCGCCCCTCGCCGCCCGATTTTAGTCTGCCTCTTCCAGCGCGGCGCCGTCGACGGGCTGAACATGATCGTCCCCCACGGTGAGGCGGCGTACTACCAAGAGCGCCCACGCATTGCGGTGCCTGCCACTGAGGTCGTGGATCTCGATGGTCACTTTGGCCTGCACCCGAGCCTCGCGCCGCTGAAGGAGTTGTGGGACAACAAGAGCCTCGCCGCAATTCACGCGATCGGCTCGCCGGACGCGACGCGCAGTCACTTCGACGCCCAGGACTACATGGAAAGCGGGACGCCGGGCGTGAAGAGCACCGGCGACGGCTGGATGAACCGCTACTGCCAGCACGACCGCGAGCACGCGGACACGCCGTTCCGGGCCGTCGCCTTCGGCCCGCAGCTGCCGCGCATTCTCGCAGGCAGCGCACCGTCGCTCGCCATCGATGACCTGCAGGCATTCGGGTTGCGTGTTCCGCAGGAGGCGGCGCGCGACCGCCTGACGCGGGCCTTCGAGGAGTTATACGACGGTGCCGGGACCGGCCTTCTGGCGTCGTCGTCGCGCGAGGGCTTCGAAGCCGTGCAGATGTTGAAGCGCGCCGATCCGACGCGGTACAGACCCGACGCAGGCGCCGATTACCCGCCGGGACGCTTGGGCAAGACCCTGCTCCAGATCGCGCAGCTCATCAAAGCCGACGTCGGTTTGGAGATTGCGTTCGCCGATTGCAGCGGCTGGGACACGCACGTGAACCAGGGCTCGAGTGAGGGGCAGCTCTCCGCGCGGCTCCGCGAGCTGGGCCTCGCGCTGGCCGCTTTCAACCGCGATCTCGGCGACCGCATGCGCACCATCGTCGTCCTCACGATGTCCGAGTTCGGCCGCACGATCCGGGAGAACGGCAACAGCGGCACCGATCATGGCCACGCGACCGCCATGCTTGCCCTCGGCGGGCCCGTGAACGGGGGTCGAGTGCTGGGCCGGTGGCCCGGACTCGGAGTCGAGCAGCGCTTTGAAGGGCGCGACGTCGCGGTTACGACGGACTTCCGGGACCTCTTCGGTGAGATTCTGGCGCGCCACCTGGGTGCCGCCGATCTCAGCAGCGTCTTCCCCGGGTACACGCCCGCTCCCGCCCGATTCCCGGGAGCGATTCGCGGATAGGCAGAAGTGTTTAAATGTGATGCCGGGCTCGCGGCGCCGGCGCCTTCACGGGAGGGCGCGCCTAAAGCCGCGAGCCCGGCGTCACATAAATGTCTTAGGCGTTTGCTGCTGTATCGAGCCGGATCACGCCGTCCCCCGCACCATCCCGAATCGTCAGCCAATCGGTGCGCACGCGGTCCCATTCCTGAATCACGAGCCCCTGGTCCTCGAAGAGCGCTCGGATCTGGGTTGGGCTGAACCCCGCGATCTCCTCGAGAATTGGGACGAGCACCGACAGCGCATCGTCGCTGATGACGGTGCGTTTGGCGATGTGCGCCACTTCCCGGGCTTCGGACGCGGCGATCGTGAAGCCGTCGCCGCGATTCACGTGCAGCATGACCGGAATATCGGATTGTCCGTCGCCCACGTACACGACCTGGTCGCGCGGCACGACGTGCCGCGCGCGGATCTCTTCGACCGCCGCGACCTTGCCGTAGCCGGCTGCGACGCGCAGGAGCGTGCCGATCTTCCCGCCCTCGGGCTGGAACTCGAACCGCGTCCCCACGACATGATCGGCGGGGACGATGCCCTCGAGCGCCGACAGCACGACTTCCTGCGGCGCCGCGGAGATCACATAGAAGTCGAAGCGGTTGCCATCGATCCCCTGCGCGAGCATCCGGGTGAGGAGCTCGACGTTGCGCTTGAGCCGGACCTTGCGGCCGACCTCCAGGAGATCGTTACGGGTGACCCGGGCGTACTCGGGATCATTGGCCAGCAGGTACGCCAGCTCGGCGCCCTGCTGGACGAGATTGAGATTGGAGAGCGCCGCGACTTTCTCTCGAAAGCTCGTGATCCCCAGCATCTCGCTCAGCACGATGCCGGAGTCGTTGAAGCTCAACGTCTGATCGAAGTCACTGGCCAGCAGGTAATGCTTCTTCATCCACCACTCCCTTCGTTGCGTTGCTCGCACAAAAAAGGCCCGCTCCATTGGGGGGCGGGCCGTTCCGTGCGCTGCGACTATCTGCATCGCGTCAGGTAACGCCCGCCTCCCGGGTTGGGTTCCCGGTGTGGAGCATCTTCAGATTGCAGGCGCAGAACGTCATGGGAGCAAGGTACAAACCCGAGACCATCGCGGTCAACTCCGCCGCTGTCACGGGCGCGTCACAGCGACAAAACCATATATTCGTGCTCCAATGCGAGACGCCTTGCAGGCGCTGCTCCGGGAAGCGAGCGACGCCAAACGCTCCGCCGATTTCTGGCGCTCGGCTGCCACGATCCTGAGTGCTTGGGCGGGGGGCGCGCGGTTGGCGATTACCTACAAGGGGATTAACGAAGCGGGATCGGTCAGCGCGGGAAGCGATGACCGGTCCGGGCGCAGCCTGACTGCCGAGTGGCGCGATCCCGACGGCAGACATGTGCAAGCGAGTCTCGCCGGCGCGCCGCCGGCCCTGCCCGCAGCGGAGCTCGAAGCGGCGGTCGAGTTCGCATCGCGCCTGGCCGTGATGGTGGGACGGCGCGCCGCGCTGGAGCGCGAGCGGCGGCTCGGGAGCTTCGTCGTCGAGCTGGCGCGCTGGCTGCTCGCCGCCCCGGAGACCCAGCTGCTGCTGCGCTACACCTTGCAGAGCCTGATGGAGCTCGTGGAAGCGCAGGGCGCGTTCGTGGCGCTCAAACAGCCAGACGGCGAAACCCTGCGCATTTCCCCGGCGCTCGGTGAGGCCACGCCCGTTGAGGGTCTCCACCTGGGCCTCGAAGACAGCGCGACCGGCAAGGTGGTCCGCACCGGTGAGGCGCTCATCACCGCCGATCTGCGCGCCGAACCCGATTCGAGCCCCATCGCGACATCGCTCGCCGAGGGGGTCCGCGCCGCTCTGATCGCGCCGCTCCGCATTTCCCAGGGGACAGTGGGCGCGGTGGCCTTGCTGCGGTATCAAAAGGCAGATGCGGCTGCGCCTCCACCCTTCAGCCTGCACGAGCTCCACTATGTCTCCGCCGTCGCTGCCCACATCGCGGGAGGCATCGAACTGTCCGAAGCCGTCGCCGCGACGCGCGCCGCGGCCGATCGCGCCCGGGCGATGGTCGATGCCAGCCCCCTGCCCATGGTGCTCGTCGACCCCGGCGGCGCCGTCCGCCAGCTCAACGAGGCGGCGATGCACGTCTTTGGTCTCGAGTCGATAGAGGCGGGGGTCGGGCGGCATCTCGAAAAACTCGGGTTGTCGCCGAGCGGCCTCACCGTGCGGCTGATGCTGGCCGGCCGCCAGGAGGGACAGCCGTGGCATGGGCGCGTACTCGTCACGCAGGCCTCCGGGGGGGGCGAACGCCGGATCTGTGACTGCACGGTGACGGACCTGCGCGGTCTCGGTTCCCAGGATCTACTGGTCGCGCTGTATGACCGCACCGACGAGCTACGCGCCCAGCGTGAGCTGATCGCGCGCGAGAAGCTCGCCACGGTGGGCGAAATCGCGAGCGGTGTGGCGCACGAGGTGAACAATCCGCTCGCGGCGATCCGCATGGAGGCGGAGATGCTGGGCCGCTCGACGCAGGATGCCGACGCCAGCAGCGCCGCCGCCACGATCGTGCGCGAGGTGGACCGCGCGGCGCGCATCGTCCGGAGCCTGCTGCGGCTCGCGCGCCGCGCCGACATCACACCGGTGCGGATCCAACTCAACGACCTGGTGCGCGACGTCGCCGAAATCCGCCAGCGCGTCCTGCGCACCGACAACATCGAGGTGCGCACGCGCATGGATCAGGGGGCCGAAGCCGTGCTTGGCCTTGGCCAGGAGTTACAGCAGGTCGTGATCAATCTCGTGACCAACGCCGAGCACGCGGTGCGCGGACGCCCCAATGCCGTCATCGAGCTCGCCACCGAGGCTCGCGTAGACTGGGTGCGCCTGACCGTGGAAGACTCCGGTCCCGGCGTGCCGCAGGCGGTGCGGAGCCGGATCTTCGATCCGTTCTTCACGACCAAGAGCCCAGATGAGGGATCAGGCCTCGGTCTTTCGATTTGTCAGCGCGTGGTGGCGGAAGTCGGCGGCAGGATCTGGCTCGAGGAGTCGGAGACGCTGGGCGGAGCGAAATTCGTGGTCGAGCTGCCCGCTGCCCCGGTGCAGGACAACTCGATCGGTTAAGCCTCCAGGATTTGGCGGCGGTACAGCGCCAAGGCCGCCACACCGTACGCGCCGATGGCGAGCAGCAGCGCGCCAAGCGCCCAGTGCGGGCGGAGCTGCCAGATGCCGGCGGCGACGTAGCCGATGCTCGCGACGAGACCCAGGCCGAGCACTTCCTTCCGTGCCATCAGAATGCCGAATACATATCCCCAGCTGAAGCCGGCGAGGACGAGGAAGATGACGGCGTTGGGGAAAATCTTCGTCGGATCGATGAGATTGAGGCCGCCGGCGAACGCGCAGAACAAACCGATGACCGTGTATGTTGCCAGGTGGAGCGCGAGCGGCAGCGGCAGGGTGCCCATTTTATTGAAGGTCATGATCTAAAACTACGGTGCCTGGTGCCTGGTGTCAGGTGTCTGGAGATGCGCATCTGACACCAGAAACCTGACACCAGGCACCAGACACCAGACACCTAGATTCCAGACATGCAGGCAACCCGCACCTACCTAGAGCTCAAGGATCGCGGCCAATTCAAGGCGGCATTCGGGGATTTCCCGGATATCGCCATTGTCCGCGCGCCCGAGCCCCAGCCCGAGCTGTACCGCATGTGCTATCGAACCGTCGGTGAGGCCTTTCACTGGTTCGACCGGTGGGACTGGTCGGATGAGGAGATCAGCAAGCACCTCGCCGACCCGGCCATCCAGCTCTTCGTGGCGACACGCCGGGCGGGCACGCACCCCGCGCTCGCCGGCTGGTACGAGCTGCGGCGCGTCGCAGACGACGATTCGGTTGAGGTCGCCTATTTCGGCATCGTCGCCGCCGAGTTCGGCCGTGGGTTTGGCAAGCACCTCTTGTCCAGCGCAGTCCGCGACGCCTGGGCGCTGGGGCCAAGCCGCGTCTGGTTGCATACCTGCACGCTCGATCACCCCAACGCCTTGCCGAATTACCTCGCGCGCGGCTTCACGCCTTATCGCACCGAAACGTACGAGGTAGATTCCGCCCCGTGAATTTCAACCCCGTGAATTTCAAGTTCAACTTCCAGCTCACGCGCAAGCGCAAATTCATCATTGCGGGGATCCTGCTCACGCCGGTCCTGATCTTCGCGTTCTATACCTGGTCCGCACTCCAGTGGAGTTACTCCGAAGGCGAGCGCGCGGGATTCGTCCAGAAGTTTTCGAAGCGCGGCTGGCTGTGTAAGACGTGGGAGGGAGAGCTGGCGATGGTGTCGATGCCCGGCACCAATCCCGAGAAATTCTACTTCTCGGTTCGGGACGAAACCATCGCGGAGCACATCAACGGGTCGCTCGGCAGGCGCGTCGCGCTGACTTATCAACAACACAAGGGCGTCCCCACGACATGTTTCGGCGAGACGGAGTATTTCGTCGTCGCCGTGAAAGTGTTGCCACAATGAGCGCAAACAGTTTCGGCGGCCGCGCCACGCTGAAAGCGGGCGGCCAGAGCTACGAGATCTACCGGCTGGACTCCCTGGAGCGGCGTGGTCTGAGCGTCGCCCGGCTGCCCTACTCGCTCAAGATCCTGCTCGAGAACCTGCTGCGGCGCGAAGACGGCCGCGTGGTCCGGGCCGAGGACATCGAGAAGCTGGCCCGCTGGGACGCGCGCAAGGTGCCGGATGAAGAAATCGCGTTCATGCCGGCGCGGGTGCTGCTCCAGGACTTCACGGGCGTGCCGGCGGTCGTCGATCTCGCTGCGATGCGCGATGCGATCGTCCAGATGGGCGGCGATCCCAAGCGCGTGAATCCGCTGCTGCCCGCCGAGCTGGTCATCGATCACTCGGTGATCGTGGATGAGTTTGGAACCAAAACGGCGTTCCAGGTGAACGCCGATCTCGAGTTTCAGCGGAACCGCGAACGGTATGCCTTGCTGCGCTGGGCGCAGAAAACGTTTGCCGGATTCAAGGTTGTCCCGCCTGATACCGGTATCGTGCACCAGGTCAACCTGGAATACCTGGCTCGCGTCGTTTTCACGAACGATTCGCAAGCCTATCCCGATACCCTGGTAGGCACCGATTCGCATACGACCATGATCAACGGTCTCGGCGTCGTGGGTTGGGGTGTCGGCGGCATCGAAGCCGAAGCCGCCATGCTCGGCCAGCCCGTCTCGATGCTCATCCCGCAAGTCGTTGGATTCCGGCTGAGCGGGCGCTTGAGCGAGGGCGCGACCGCCACCGACCTGGTGCTCACGGTCACGCAGATGCTGCGCGCGAAGGGCGTCGTCGGGAAGTTCGTCGAGTTCTTCGGGCCGGGCGTATCCACATTGCCGCTCGCCGACCGCGCCACGATCGGCAATATGGCTCCCGAATACGGGGCGACCATCGGGATCTTTCCCGTCGATCAGGAGACGTTGCGCTACCTCGAATTCACGGGGCGGCCGGCGGAGCAAGTGAAGCTGGTCGAGGCCTACATGAAGGAACAGGGCCTCTTCCACACGGCGACCACGGCGGAGCCGGTGTACTCGGATACGCTCGAGCTGAATCTCGCGACGGTCGAGCCCAGCATGGCGGGACCGCGGCGGCCGCAGGATCGGGTCGGCCTGCGCGAGGTACCGCGCAAGTTCGCGGAAGCGTTGCCGACGCTGAAGAAACCGGCGCCCGCGGCGGCGACGCCGCCCGTCCCGGTGGGCCGCTGGGAGGGTGAGGGCGGCCAGACTGCGGTTGCCGCGCCGCCCCGCCCGTCCCGCGCGACGGTGCGCATCGACGACTGCGACCATGTACTGCAGCATGGCTCCGTGGTCATCGCGGCGATCACGAGCTGCACCAACACCTCGAACCCGTCGGTGATGGTGGCGGCGGGCCTGATGGCGCAGAAGGCGGTCGAACGCGGCCTGCGCACCCAACCGTGGGTCAAGACGAGCCTCGCCCCCGGATCGAAAGTGGTCACGGACTATCTCGAGCAGGCGGGTCTGATGAAGCCGCTCGAGACGCTCCGATTCCACCTCGTGGGGTACGGCTGCACGACGTGCATCGGTAACTCGGGGCCGTTGCCCGAGGTCGTTTCCGCCGCGGTGAGCGACTGCGAGCTGGTGGTCTGCTCAGTGCTGTCGGGCAACCGCAATTTCGAGGGCCGGATCCAGCAGGAAGTCCGCGCAAACTACCTGGCCTCACCACCCCTCGTCGTCGCCTACGCGCTCGCGGGCCGCATCGATATCGACTTCCACAACGAGCCGCTCGGCGCGGGGACAAACGGCAAGCCCGTCTTCCTGCGCGACATTTGGCCGTCCACCAAAGAAGTCGCCGACGTGATCGGCCGGTCGATTCAATCGGGGATGTTCCGCAAGAGTTACGCGCAGGTGTTCGACGGCGACGAACGCTGGCGCGGGCTGCCGGTGCCCGAAGGCGATCGCTTCGCGTGGGAGCCGAAATCGACCTACATCCGGCGCGCGCCGTATTTCGACGGCATGCCCGCCGAGCCGGGGCCCGTCCGGGATATTCGCGCGGCACGGGTGCTGTGCCTGCTCGGCGACAGCATCACTACGGATCACATCTCGCCGGCGGGGTCGATCCGCAAGACGTTGCCCGCGGGGCAGTATCTGGTCGAGCACGGCGTCGCGCCGCTCGACTTCAACTCCTACGGCGCGCGCCGCGGCAACCACGAGGTGATGGTGCGCGGCACCTTCGCGAACGTCCGGCTCAAGAACCTGCTCGCTCCGGGCACCGAGGGGCCGTTCACCGTGCATCTGCCGGACGGCGAAGCGATGACGATTTACGACGCGTCGCTCAAATACGCGGCCGAGGGCACGCCGTTGATCGTGCTGGCCGGCAAGGAGTACGGTTCGGGCTCCTCACGCGACTGGGCGGCCAAGGGTCCGCGACTGCTCGGCGTTCGCGCGGTGATCGCGGAGAGCTTCGAGCGGATCCATCGCTCGAACCTCGTGGGGATGGGAATCCTGCCGCTGCAATTTGCGACCGGACAGAATCCGGCGACGCTGGGCCTGACCGGCAAGGAGCGTTACGACATCCTCGGTCTCGGCGACATGCCGAAGGAGCTGACTGTCACCGCGACCCAGGACGACGGCAAGAACACGGCGTTCAAGGTGCTGGTTCGCATCGACACACCGCAGGAGCTGCAGTACTACAAACACGGCGGCATTCTGGAGTACGTGCTGCGCCAGCTCCTCAGCGGAAAGTGAGGGCGGGCAGCACCACCAGCTGTCCGGACATCATGGGCAGATGCTTCGCGACCTTGCACAGAATCGGGACCGTGCCCGCACGCCGAGCGATGTACGTGGCGTGAGTCACTCGCTGCGCGGGCAGGTCAACGCCGCAATCGGGTGGACGGAACGATCCCACGTCCTCCTCGGTGCATCCTGGGAGGATAAACCCATGGTCGTCGTCCTCCGGGTTGATCAGCGTGAAGTGCACCGTGTCGCCCTCGACGACGGTCATCGAGCTGGGGGAGAAGGCGTAGACCTCCTTGCCCTCCAAGACGCCGCCGGCACCAAAATCCGCCGCCAGAAAGGGGTAGAGCCCCTTCTCCTCACGAACGAGCAGGGGCACGGTTGTAATGGTCAGCTCCTGGGTCCGCGGCGTGTAGCGCGCGCGGGGCTGACATGCAGCAACGAAACCCACGAAAACGGGGAGGAGGAACGGGAGGAGTCGCATGTGGCCTCAGCGCGGCGTTAGAGTGCGTTCAGAAAAGCCTCGAGTTCAGTGGGCGGCACGGCGCCAACGCGGCGTGCCACTTCCTTGCCGGCGCGGAATGCGATCAACGTCGGAATTCCCCGAATCCCGAACCGCTGGCCGGTGACGGGATTTCGGTCGGTGTCGAACTTCACGAATAGCATCGCTCCCGCGCGGCGACGCGCTGCGTCATCGAGCAGCGGCGCCATAATCTTGCAGGGCCCACACCAATCCGCGTAGAAGTCGACCACGACCGGCACCGTCGTATCGGTCGTGACTCTCTCAAAGTTGGCGTCTGACACCGAGATCGGACGGTCGAGCAGGATCGGCTTGCCGCAGTTGCCGCACTTGGCTTGCTGCTCGATGCGGGTGAGGTCGACGCGGTTGAGGGTCTCGCAGAAGGGGCACGCAACCGTGGCGGTCTTATACGATGAAGGGGCTTTCATCGCCTATTGCCGCGGCGTTCATGGCGACCATCAGAGATTGACTCCATGACGTCCAGGAACGTGGGAAGACGTGACGCGGGTGCTCGAGGGTTTGTCGGGGTCGTGCTGCTGGTGAACTCCGCGGCCCTGCAGGACCGGCCGCTCGTGGCGCTCAGTGTCGGTTTCATCGGCATAATCTTCCTGGGCACCGCGCTGTTCCGCATGTGCCCGATATATACGCTGCTCCGAATCAATAGCTGCTGACGTTCCCCCTCCCCTTCACACCTCGCCCCCGGACGGACATCCGCCGGGGGCGTCGTGTCGCTGAAAGGATTAGCCATCAGCCTTTCAGCTTCCTCTCCGGCGTGATCTCCACGGCGATCTGACGCGGTTTCGCCTTCTCGACTTTGGGCAGCGTCAACGTCAGCACGCCCATCTCGTAGTTGGCCTTGATGTGCTCCGCGTCAACGGTCGTGGGAAGGGTGAACGTGCGCTCGAACGCGCCATAGGCCCGCTCATAGCGATGCACCTTTTCCGTCTTCGCCTCAGCGACCTGCTCCTTCGTGCCCTGGATCGTCAGCAGGTTGCCCTCGACGAGGATCTTCACATGCTCCGGCTTCACGCCCGGTACCTCGGCGACGATGCGGAGATACTCCGTCTCCTCAAAGATGTCCACGACCGGCGTCCAGGCCGCGGTCGTCACTTCCCCCTCCACGCTGGCGAAGGGCTCATTGAACACCCGCCCCATGCGCCGCTCCAGGTTATACAGGAGCTCGAACCATGGATCCCGCGGGATCTTGCGAATCGCTCCGAACATGGGTTCACCTCCGTTACGAGAAGGCATCGCTCTCGATGCCGCAGGGAAAATAGGGCGGCGCCGGTGAATCCGTGTTGAATTGCGAATGAAAGAGCGCAGCACGAATCAGCCCCCGCTCGTTCCGAATCGAGCGGGGGCTGGAGGCCGTCGGATTTCGCGTTCTCGTACCGGATTGCTTCATCCGGTGAACATGCGGCCGGCGGCTTGCGTCGGGTCCCGCATCGGCCACCGCCTGGTGGTCGCGTACAACCTACCTACCTTCTGATGAAACGACTCTGAATCGCGCGTGAGGCTTACATCGAGTGTTCGTGCCCCTCACGCCGCTCCATGGCGTTCACCCACGCATCGACCTTCTGGCGCTGCGTATCCGTGAGGGTGGCTCGCGATTGTGCCGCCGCGGACAGCATCGCCCAATGCGCCTTGCCCATCGCGGCGTGGACCGCATCGAAATGCATGCGAACCGCATTGCTATCGGGCACCGCGGCCTGGAATGCCTGCGAGAGCTCGGTCATGTGCGCCTTCATGTCGGCAGCGGCCGCGTCGTGCGCCGACTTCGCTGACGTCTCGATCGCGGTCAGCCTGGTGATCTGATCCGGCGTGAGCTTCAGGGAATCCTTGCGCGACAGGAGATGCTCCGGGGTGTAAGCCATGGCCGGCATCATCGGAGCCATCATTTCGCGCATCATCGGCATTATCTCGTCCATCTCGCCATGCTCGGCGCGCTGCCCCATCATGCCGACACCTGGCCGCTGTGCAGGATGTCGCGCGTGTGTCGTGTCCTGCGCCGTGAGCGGCGCGGCGATACAGCAGAGACTGATCGTGACGAATTCCAAGACTTTCATACCATTCCCCTTTTGTGAACGTACACGGTCAAGGCACCGCAGCCCCATGGCAGACGGTGCACATCGCGAAACTCTTGCGGCGCATGCGAGACGCATCGAAGCCCGGGCCATGTGGATTGAACCGCCGCCCGCCCTGCGCCGAATGGCAGGTCAGACAGTCGCGCTCGGTGTGGCAGCTGACGCATGACTCGAGACCCTGGCGCGCGGCTTGACCATGGCCTGCAAGGAAGAATTGTCTCGCATCGTGATACCCGGACCGCAGCACGCCCGCGGCGACCAATCCGGCCCGCGCGTGGCACGAGGTGCAAAACGATCCGACGTTGTGGCAATCGCTGCACGACGCCTCACGAGCGTAGGCGGTGGCGGGATGCCTGGCCAGAAATCCGTCCGGGTGATAACCGGCGGCGCGCCCTGAGCTGGGCCGATGGCACTCCAGGCAATCGGCGCGGACGTGGCATCCCGTGCAGCCGGTAGTCGATGCAGCTGCGTCGGTACCGTGACGGTCCGCATAGTTGGCAGCGTGACTCGCCGGCGCGGCCCGGGCCACGATGGCCGTCGATCGGGAATCGGACGACAGCCACGCGATCGCGCGCGGCGGCGCCGACCCGGCATGACACTGGTAGCAGAACTCGCGTGCGTGGCAGGTCGCGCAGGCGGTTCCCACTGTCTGACGAGAAACAGCGCCGTGGCCACTGCGGCTGAGAAAGTTGGGTGCGGCATGCGAGGGCGGCGCGGGGATTTTGGCAACGTCCTGCCGAGAGAAGGCCGCGGCACGAGCGAGGGGGACATGGCAGGTGGCGCAGGCAGTATCGGGCGCCGCCACGTGCGCGGTGCGAACGCCGTGACAATCCAGGCAGCGCTGGACGACCGGCGCACGCACCGCCATGCGTGGCTCGCCGGCCAGCGTGTGACACACCGAGCAAGACGGCGACGTGTCCTTGGCCTTCACGGCATGGCCTAGATGATCGAACCGAAGGTTGGTCCGTCGCGGGGAGGTTGGTGGGCGCCACGCAACGGTCTTCTCAATCGTTCCATCGTGGCAAGTCGTACACGAGACCGGATCGGGCCAAAGCGATGCGCCTTTGGTCACCGTGCCCGCGTGACATGACGTGCACGAGGGGAAGAGGGCCCCGTGCTTCGAGTGATCGAAGCCTTGCCCCGGCTGCTGGAGCAGCGTGAGGACGAGGAGGCCCGTGGTGATCATCGCCGCACGGCCGGCGGGAGACGGCCCAAGTCGTCGCCGCTTCCGATCGCGACGACCGCGCGCACGGTGGCGCGCCATTGGCCCCAATCGATGGCCGCCGGATCGGGTCGCTGACGATCCTCGGCATATCGGACGGCGCCCAGCTCCACGCGGAAGCTGGGACTGACGTCGTAGCGCGTATCGACTCCATAGAGATGGAGGACGGATTCACTGAAGCGCAGCTCCAATGGGCGATCCATCGCCGCGCCGTGCAGCGTCACCGCGTACGGGCCGGCTGCGGGAGCGTAGGTGATGCTCGCGCTCGTCCCGACGGACGCGGCGCCTGGGCCGAACTCGCGCGTGTAGCCGGCATCGAACGTCCACGAGGGAGCCGGCGAGGCCGTCATGCCGAGCTCGCCGCGCCATCCCGACTGTTCGACGCTGACGAGCGGTGTAGAAACGGCGGCGTCGCTGAACCGATAGCGCTCGCCTCGGGCGCGCAGCTGCACCTGCGGCAGCGCGCGCACGGAGACCTGCGCCTGGACTGCCGTGTACGGCACGGGACTGAACGCGCCCCAAATCGTCCAGAGATCGAAGTGCGGCCGGTAGCGGCGGACGCCGAGTGAACCGGTTACCCGGGGCGCGGCATAGCCGAGTGCGGCTTCGGCGCTTCCCCACCAACCGGCGGCAAGGTCGTAGTCGGCGCCGGCGCTGAGACTCCATCCCGCTGCGGGCCGGGCAACCCCGGCGACACCGAGCCGCTCCGAAACGAGATAGTCGGAGGCAGGATCCACCTCGCGGAGGTATTCGGCGCGAAGATCGCCGAGCCGCCCCGACCATCCTGCTTCCGCGCCCAGCAACAGTTGGCGCTTGGCCGGCTGAAAATCATCGAGCGGGTTCAGGACGGGGCTGGTCACCGGCAGCGCCGCACCTCGTGCGAGTCCCCATCCGCCGTAGAGCGACGCGTCGAGCCCGTGACGCCCGTCATGCACCGCGACGCTCACGCCGTCGAAGCCGATCATGCCGAGACGGTTGCTGTTGAGCTGGCGGCCGGCGCGCGCCGTCAGTCGCTCCCCGCTGTACTCGGCATAGGCTGCGAGGAGTTGAATCGCGGGCTCGGTCCCCGGCCACGCGTCGCTGCCCGTGAAGTCAACCGCGCCGCGCGCCGTCGCGTGCGCACTCAGACCGCGCACGCCGAACCCCCACAGCGACGCATCGGTCGTGGTGACGAATGGCGCACCGCGCTGCACCGCGCCCGGCCGGAAGAACAGGCAGTAGGCCGCACCGCTCGGACAGCGCACCGCGAACCCGTCCGGCGTCGTCGGGCCGCCACCAGGCCCGGCGATGGTATCGCTGACGGGAATACTGTCGAGCTGGACGCCGCGATATCCAACCGCCTGAAAGCGGCCGTCGAGCCGCAGCCGATATCCCTGCGCGGCGAGCGGCGCAGCGCAAAGCACGAGGAGGGCGAGAACGTGCTTCACGCGCCCGCCTTGCGAAGGTGCGCGCGATAGGCGTCAGGGCTCGCCCGGAAATGACAGGTTGTGCACTCGCGCGTAGCGTAATGCTCGCGCTGCGGCGTGTGACACGTGAGGCAGAGCCCGCGATCGGGCACGAGCCGCGCGACAGTCGATTCTCGGTGGCAAGCATCGCAGGCCACGTGTGCGCTTGCCGAATCCGGATGCGCGGCGCGTAGCTCCGCTCCCGAATGGCAGCCCGCGCAGTCGCGCCGGGCGCTGTGGTGATCTTCATGGCAGGCGGTACAGGTCTTTACGCGTGGTGCCGGCTCCAGCGTGACCGCGGCCTCGTGGCACGTCGTGCAGCGGATCTGGGCGTGCGTCGCGTGCGCAAACGTGACGGTCCGCGCCCGCGCCGGATGATCGTCAACCGCGATGGCGATGCTCTCGGTATGAGGCGAAGCCAACTCACCGGGCGCATGGCAGCTGGCGCAGGTGCTCGTGGCGGGTGCCTGATGGTGGCAGATCTGACAGCCGCGCGGCGGCACGAATGTGAGGCTGGCGTTGGCGCGGCGTGTGACGTGACAGGTGAGACAGGCGAGTTGCTTGTGGCGATCGTGGGGAAAGGAGTCG
This sequence comes from Gemmatimonadales bacterium, assembly GCA_035575675.1. GTDB lineage: Bacteria > Gemmatimonadota > Gemmatimonadetes > Gemmatimonadales > GWC2-71-9 > 20CM-2-65-7. The sequence goes on along the minus strand of DATLXS010000204.1, from coordinate 26,474 downwards.
ATGGGAGCCGGGAGACGGGAGTCGGGAGCCGGGGCTGCGCGTGGAGGGTTTGCGTCGCCCTTGCCTTTCCCTTCCGGTTCAGGGTTCTGGATCAGCGAGACACGCCGCAGGGCGTGCGTCGTGTCGAAGGCCTGCGGCGGGTGAACGCGGCCGTGCGACCGGTCCCGCACCGCAGCATGACACCCCGCACAGTCGCTCGCATCGACTCTCGCTCCGTGCGGCTGGTGGCACAGCGTGCATTGCTGCGCAACCCCGCGGTGCGGCGCGCCCGTATGGAACGGCTCGTCGCGCCAGTCGGCGTGACAGCCGGCGGACGCGCAGCTCTTCAAGGCATCGGCCGGACGCGTCTGCTCGTGCGGGTTATGGCACATCCCGCACGTCTGGCGGTGCGGGTCGCGCGCGGGATCGAAGTCCGCGAGCTTGGCCCGCATTTCGTGGCAACCCAGGCACTCATGTGCGCCGGGGCGGAGGGTTCCGGCCGCGGAATCGCGCGTCGCGAGCAGCGGGACGTCGGCCGTAAACTGATGGCACGCGATGCAGTGGAAGCCGGTCTGCCCCGTCATCTTGCCGAGCCGGATTTCCGTCCCGATGTGGCAGCCCGATTGGCCACAGGTCGAATCGACGGGCACAAAGCGATGGACCTCGAGGCCGTGGCAGGTCGTGCATTGCACGTTGCGCAGCGCGCTGGAGTCCGACTCGAGGTGGACGCGATGCCCCGCCGTTGTCGCGATCCGCTTCCATTTGTCCTTTTCGCGGTCGCCCTGCACGTGGCAGCCGGCGCACACACGCGTCGGCACTTTGGAATGCATCTGGATCTTTTCGGGACGATCGGCGACCCAGAGGTAAAGCTGGCGCGTGCTGGCGAAGATCGACTGTTGATGGCACGCATGGCAGCTCAGCGAATCATGCTTGGAACCCGTGAAGCGCTGAAACGGGCCCTTCATGATGTGGCAGCCGGTGCAGAAGGCGTTGTCGTGCTGCATGTAATTCCAGCTGATGCTGCCGAATCCGGCCGCGCCCAGGACGACCACCGCCGCCGTCGCCGCGAGGCCGATCTTCACGCCGCGCTGTCGTGTTTTGACCCAACTGATGATCTGGAACCGACGGCGCCAGAGAACGACGAGGAGCCACGCGGCAATCGCGAGGCCAACGAAAAAGCCCCCGATCTGAAACCATTGCGGGAGGTTGAAGAAGAAGCGCAGCACCGCCGCCACGCCGCCCGGGAGAGGCGGCGGGCCGACGGCGGTTTGCTGGAGCATCAACACCCGCTACTTATTGGCCGGCCCCCGCCCGCACCCGTAATTTCGGCGGCGGCGTCGCCTGAACCCGTAGATCCACGGGCGGGCTCGGCAGCCCGTAGGTCGAATGCAGCGAAGCGATCGAAGATGTCAGGAGCGCCTCGAGCAGGAACGGGTTGTGGACGCCGTTGCCGGACGCCATGTGCGTGGCGAATGTCCGATTCAACACCTTACCGCTCAGGAAATACGAGCGGTCTTCCGTCGCGGCAAGCGCCGCATTCCACAGCGTCCCCTTCGCAACCGTCGTGATATTGTTGCCAAAGAAGATGGCCGCCGTGTCCGCCGCGGTCGCCCCCGGTCGCATGGCGCGCGCCACCAGCTGCGGGATCAGACCGACGTCCGTCGAATCGATGATGCCATTCGCGTTGTTGTCCGTCCAAATCTGATCGAGCAGGTTGTTCAGCCGACCCTTGAAGGTGACATACGCGTTCTTGGCGACCGCGGCACTGCTATGGCATCCACTATTCGAGCAAGCCACGAAACTGTGGACCGTGTCTGGTGCCACCGCTTTGGAGCACGGCATGGGAACGCCGGTGGCGTCGGGACAAGGGATTGCGTCGAACGTGTGGCCCACACTCTGGAACGAGAACTGGCCCGTCAGCTTGTCTGTGACCGTGGTGCGCACCACGTGACACGTGGCGCACAGCCGGGGGTTGGCCGCGGTCCCGTGGCTGCTGACGATCTGATTCGTGTCGTAGGCAAAGTCCGGTGGAATCCAGCCCACGTTCTCACCCAGGAGCAGCAATCCCTGTGCGCCGTGCGCGCCACGCGCGGTCGCCCCGGGTGCTGCCGCGACGCTCCAGGGGGGAACGCCGCTGCGGGAATGGCACGTCACACACAACTGATCGCGCGTCGGTGTGGACAGCGGCGCGCGTAGCTGTTTCTCATTGGGAGAGCCATGGGGGTTGTGGCACGTCACGCAGCCAATCCGCTCCGGCGTTGCGCTCGCCTTCTCCACGTAGTTGGCGTTTTCCCCGAATTTGATGGCCATGGCAGCCCGGCCTTCGTGACACGGTGCGCAGCTCGCGTTGGTCGCGGCTACCGCAAATCCGGGTCCCGACCCGTGCGCCGATTCCTTCCACTCCTCCACGAACGGCGAATGGACGCCCGTGTGGCAGCCGCTGCACGAGTTCACGACGCCGGTATCGACGTGCATGCGCGCCAGCGGATGATTGGCGGCGATGTCAGGGTTCTCGACATGGGTGAAGCCGGGCCCGTGACAGCTTTCGCACTGCACGTCGTGATAGCCCGAATCGGGCACCGTCGAGTACCCCGCGGCGTGGCCGATCGCGTTCCCGAGCTCGGAGACCGTGTGGCACTTATTGCAGGACGCAACGGCATGTCCCGATCCCTGCAAATCGACCCACGCGCTCGCGTGCCTCGTCGCTTTCCACTGACCCTGCACGCCGACGTGGCAGTTGCCACAGGTCGTCTGCTTGGTCGAGACCGTGAAGTAGCCGAGGAATCCATTGAGGCTGTCGGGGGGCGGGTTGAAGGTGGGTCGATCGCGGAAGACGATCTTCGTGTCTGTACACGCGCCGAGCGCAAGCACCGTGAGAACACCGAGAACGAGACGGCTCCGCTTCATGCATTCCTCCCAACTGCAATGTTCCTAATCATACCGCGCCCAGCTCACTGCCGCGACGCCACCGTCTGCAGATACAGGAGCAGATCAGTGGCCTGCTCGCGTGACGGCGGCGGCACTTGCATCCGCGCCATGTTCTGTTCCATCCGCGCAAATACCGTCGGCCAATCGGCCCGCGAATGGACGCGCGGGTCGGGTAGCGCGTGACACCGACTGCACACCTGCGCGAACGCCTCTCGACCGGGCCCGGCCGGCAAAGTCGCGCCACTCACCCGCAGTGCATTCGCCGTCAGGTAGTCGAGCAGTGCGAAACGCTCGGCGAGTGACGGGGACTTCACCCCCTGCGATGGCGGCAACAGCTCCATGCGCAGCCACATCCGGCGTGCGACGCTCGGCCAGTCCGTCGCGCTGTGCATCTGTGGCGATGGGACGTTGTGACACTGGCCGCAGTAGGTGCCGAGGAGCTTCGCACCCGTGGAATTGGGGTCCGGAAGATCGGCCGCGGTGACCCCGGGCGGCGGCAACGCCACGTTCGCCGCCGCGAGGAGCAGCTCGTCCTGCCGGTTCAACCCCGTGTTCCGCGCCCGCGGCGTGGAGCTATCCTGCGACGGTGCCTGGCGGCATCCCACTGGGCCACCCAGGACACCCGTGACCAGCGCTGCGATCACAAAAGTGCGCATTCGTTCCTCCTCACCTGATGAAGAGGAATAGCCCGTCATCAGTAAAGTTCGCGTGAAGCCTGGGTTAAGAACCTTTGTTAAGGATTCATGTCGTTGGGCCCCGGCGCTGTCAGGAAAACTCCTGACAGGGCACCCATCTGAAGATCCCCTCATCCCGACTTGTAGAGCCCTACCGGTTCGGCGGGCTACTCTGAAGCGTATCGCAAGACACCCGCCCGTCAGAAAAACACCCCGACAGCGATTTGGGCGCGCGGGCGGAAGGTCTAAGCAATCAACAGCGCTGGGAGACACGCATGTTCTTTCCCACGTCGCATCCCTGGATTCCCGAAGAATCGCTCGGCCAATATCTCGAACGTCGCGGTGTGAGTCGCCGCGACTTTCTCACGTTCTGCGCCCAAATGACCGCTGCGCTCGGCCTCTCCGAGCTGCTGACGCCGCGAGTCGCCGCGGCGCTCACCGCGCAAAGACGCCCCACCGTGGTGTGGCTCTCGCTCCAGGAATGCACCGGGTGCGTGGAGAGCGTACTGCGGACGGCCGAGCCGACGATCGGCGATCTCGTGCTCGACGTCGTGTCCCTCGATTATCAGCACAACATCATGGCCGCCGCCGGCCATCAGGCCGAAGCCGCGCTGCAAAGCTCGATGGCCAAGAACAAGGGTGAGTATCTGCTCGTCGTCACCGGCTCCGTTCCGCTCAAGGATCACGGTATCTACACCACGATCGGCGGGCGGACGGCGGAGACCATTCTGAAGGAGGCCGCGCGCGACGCGAAGGCCGTGATCGCGATCGGCGCGTGCGCGCACTGGGGCAACATCCAGGCGGCACGGCCGAATCCCACCGGCGCCGTCGGCGTATCGGACATCGTCAAGGACAAACCGGTCGTGAATATCGCGGGCTGCCCGCCGATCGGCGACGTGGTGACCGCGACGATTGTGCACTACCTGACGTTCGGCCGCATGCCCGAACTCGACTACGACGGCCGGCCCCTCTTCGCCTACGGCGCGCGCATCCACGACCAGTGCCCGCGGCGCGCCAACTTCGACGCCGGGCAATTCGTCGAAGCGTTCGACGATGAAGCGGCGCGCAAGGGTTGGTGCCTCTACCATGTCGGCTGCAAAGGGCCGGCGACGTTCTCGCCCTGTCCGATCTTCATGTGGAACAGCGGCACCAGCTGGCCGATCGGCGCCGGCCACCCCTGTCTCGGCTGCACCGAGCGGCACTTCTGGGACACGATGACGCCGTTCTACGGCCGACTCCCTGATGTCGCGGGGTTCGGCGTGGAGCGCTATGCCGACACCATCGGCGCGGCGCTGGCGGTCGGCGCCGCAGCCGGTGTGGCGGCGCACGCCGTCGCGACCGGCGTGCATCAGATCCGCTCTCGCCGGAAAGCCGCGGAGACGGGAGAGAGTCATGGCAACGACTAAGATCGTCGTCGATCCGTTGACCAGAATCGAAGGCCATCTCCGCATCGAGGCCCAAGCGGAGGACGGGCGGATCACCAACGCCTGGGCCACGTCCACGCAGTTCCGCGGCATCGAGGTCATCATGCAGGGCCGCGACCCGCGCGACGCCTGGGCATTCACGCAGCGGATCTGCGGCGTCTGCACGGTCGTGCACGCGGTCGCGTCGTGCCGGGCCGTGGAGGACGCGCTCGACATCCGCATTCCGCCCAACGCGAACCTGATCCGCAACCTGATCCACGGGATGCAGTTCGTGCAGGACCACGTGATCCACTTTTATCATCTGCACGCGCTCGACTGGGTGGATGTCGTCAGCGCCCTGTCGGCCGACCCCGCCGCCACCTCGAAGCTCGCGCAGTCGCTCTCGCCGTGGCCGAACAACTCGGCGACGTACTTCGCCGAAGTGCAGAACCGCCTCAAGACGTTCGTCGGCACCGGGCAGCTCGGCATTTTCACCAATGGCTATTGGGGACATCCTGCCTACAGACTCCCGCCCGCGGCGAATCTGATGGCGGTCGCGCACTACCTCGAGGCGCTCGACTGGCAACGCGACGTCATCCGGCTCCACACGATCTTCGGTGGCAAGAATCCCCATCCGAACTTCCTGGTGGGCGGCATGGCATCGGCGATCAATCTGGACGACACCGCGACGATCAACGCGGAGCGGCTCAGCGACATCCAGGGCATGATCACGCGAGCCCAACGGTTCGTGGAGCAGGTCTATTGGCCCGACCTGATGGCGATCGCGGGGTTCTACAAGGAATGGGCGGGAATCGGCGGCGGCACGGGAAACTATCTCGCTGTCGGCGAGTTCCCCGATGGCGATGTGCGCGACATCCCGTCGCTGTATTTCCCCCGCGGCATCATCCTCGGCAAGGACCTGTCCAAGGTCCACCCCTACGATCACGAGCTGGTGAAGGAGTACATCAACAGCTCCTGGTACGAGTACTCGAAGGGGGACGATGCCGGGCTGCATCCCTGGGAAGGGGAGACCAAGGCGAAGTATGACGGCCCGCCGGCGCCGTGGACCTATCTGCAGGGGCAAAAGAAGTACACCTGGATGAAGGCGCCCCGCTACGACGGACGCGCGATGGAGGTCGGCCCGCTGGCGCGAGCACTCGTCGCGTTCGCGTCGGGACACGAGGGCATGCGTGGGATGGTCAAAGAGGTCCTCGACCGGTTGGAGGTCGGCCCGTCGGCATTGTTCTCGACGCTCGGCCGCATGGCGGCGCGAGGCGCGGAGACGGTGCTGTTGTCGCGCCGACTGTCGCACTGGTATGACGAGCTCGTCGCCCGTATCAAAGGCGGCGACGTCCGCACGCATAACGGCGACAAGTGGAAGCCCGAGACCTGGCCCGCCAAGGCGCAGGGGTATGGGTACCTCGACGCGCCGCGCGGTGCGCTCGGTCATTGGGTGCAGATCGAGGATCAGAAGATCTCCCGCTACCAGTGCGTCGTGCCGAGCACGTGGAATTGCTCGCCCCGCGACGCGCAGGGGGCGCCCGGCCCCTACGAAGCGGCGTTGATGGACCACCATCCGCTCGTCAAGCCGGATCAACCCCTCGAGATCCTGCGCACGATCCACTCGTTCGATCCCTGTATGGCGTGCGGCGTTCACGTCCTGGATGCGACGGGCGGTCTCGTCACAGCGGTGAAGGTGCAATGAGAGTCGGCCAGGGTGTCTCGCTCGCCCACAAGGCGGCGCCGCCGAGCGGCAACTACCGCTGGGTGTACCTGTGGGAGTGGCCGATCCGCGCGATGCACTGGGTCGCGGCGCTGGCGATCGTCGTGCTCGTCGTCACCGGGTTCTACATCGGCCGGCCGTACTTCATCACGCACGGCGAAGCGAGCGCCCACTACCTGATGGGATGGATGCGCTTCCTGCACTTTGTCGCCGCCGGTGTGTTCGTGGCTACCGCGATCGTGCGCGTGTACTGGCTATACGCGGGCAATCAGTTCGAGCGCTGGAAAGCGCTCTTCCCCGTTCGCAAACAGGATTGGGTCAACCTGGTGAAGCAGGTGAAGTTCTACCTGATGATCCAGCCCGAGAAGGCGCCGCACTATCTCGGGCACAACCCCTTACAGCAGTTCAGCTACACCGGCATGTACACGGTGGCGCTCGCGCAGGTGGTAACGGGATTCGCGATGTACGGCCAGTCGCGGCCCGGCGGGCTGTGGTACACGCTGTTCGGCTGGGTGGTGCCGTTCCTCGGCGGGATTCAAGTCGTGCATTTCGTGCACCACGTTCTGACGTGGGCGTTCCTGATCTTCATCCCGATTCACATCTACCTGGCGTTGCGGGCCGACCTGCTGGAACGCACCGGGACGATTTCCTCCATCATCAGCGGCGGCCGCTTCGTCCGCTCGGACGTGAACTATGTCGACCAGTAAGCCAGTCGTCGTGATCGGTCTCGGCAACCCGCTGATGGGAGACGACGGGCTCGGCCTGGCCGCACTCGACGAGCTGCGCACCGGCTACGCGCTGCCCCCGGAGGTCGAGCTGGTGGACGGCGGCACGTGGGGGATGAACCTGCTGCCCGTGATCGAAGACGCGGGCGAGCTGATCCTGATCGACGCCATCGATGTCGGCGCGGCGCCCGGCACGTTCGTGCGACTGGAGCACGCCCGCCTGCCGCGGTATCTCGCAACGAAGATCTCACCTCACCAGGTCGACGTGCGCGACGTCCTCGCACTCGCCGAGCTGCGGGGCACCCTGCCGGCGGACACCGTCGCGCTCGGCCTGCAGCCGGACAGCGTCGAGCTCCGGAATTCCCTCAGCGATGTGGTACGCTGCCGCGTGGACACGCTGGCGCGTGCGGTCGTTGAAGAGTTGGCCCGGCGCGGCCATCCCGCCGAAGGATTTCTCGCGGTGAGCGCCCATGCATGAGATGAGCATCGCGCTCGAAGTCTGCCGGCTCGCAGGCGAGCGGCTGGGTATCGCCTCACCCAGGCTCGTCGCCGTTGGGGTCACGGTCGGGGACGACGCGGGCGTGGAACCCGAGAACCTGAGGTTTTGTCTCGAGGCCCTGCTCGCGGAGCCGCCGTTCCGCGGAGCGTCCCCGCACGTCATCCGCGAGCCGGGTGACGCCCTGCACCTCAGCTACCTGGAGGTGGACGATGACGGTCAGAACGATTGAAGTGCGCGAGCGGGTCATGGCCCGCAACGACGAGATCGCCGTGCGCGTGCGGGCACGCGTCCGCGCCGCCGGCGTCCCCATGTTCAACCTCGTCTCGTCTCCCGGCTCGGGCAAGACGCTGCTGCTCGAGCGGACGCTCGCCGAGTTGGGGTCGGAGCTCCGCATCGCCGTCGTCACCGGCGACGTGCAGACGCAAAACGACGCCGACCGGCTGGCGCGGCACACCGACCAGCTCGTGCAAGCCGTCGTCACCAACGGGGCGTGTCATCTCGATGCCCGGCAGGTGGAAACGGCGCTCGAGGCCATCAACCTCGCCGCCACCGACCTGCTCTTCATCGAGAACGTGGGGAACCTCGTCTGCCCGGCGGCGTGGGATCTGGGTGAGAATGCGAAGATCGCGCTCTTCTCCGTCACCGAAGGAGAAGACAAGCCGTCCAAGTATCCCACCATGTTCCGCGCGGCACGGTGGGTCGTCTTCACGAAGCTCGACTTGCTGCCGCATGTCCCATTCAGCCTGGAGCGCGCCGTAGACCTGGCGCGCGCCGTCAACCCGACCCTCGGGTTCTTGATGACCTCCTCGGTCGGGGCACACGGACTCGGGGAGTGGTTCAGCTTCTGCCGGGCGCAGGCACGGCGGGGAGTTTTGGTATGACCGCGATCGCGACACGCACCGCGGTGTGCAGCGCCGCCCGCCTATCGGTCCGGGGTCTCGTGCAGGGTGTCGGATTCCGGCCGTTCGTGCATCGGCTCGCGGTACGGTGCCGGTTAGCGGGATGGGTGCGCAACGCGTCCGGCGACGTGCAAATCCACATCGAGGGCGCGCCGGCGGACATTGCCGCGTTCCGGCTCGGTCTCGGAACCGACGCGCCGCCCCTGGCGCACGTCGACGAGGTGCGGTCGGAGCCCTGCGAGCCGGCGAACCTCACCGCCTTCACGATCCTCGAGAGCCGCACGGAGCCGGGACGGCGGCAACCGATTTCTCCCGACGTGGCGCTGTGCGCCGCATGCGAGAGGGAGCTGTTCGATCGCCGCAACCGGCGCTACCGCTACCCGTTCATCACCTGTACCGATTGCGGCCCGCGCTTCACCGTCATCGAAGCGATGCCGTACGACCGCGAGCGCACCAGCATGCGGGCGTTTCCGCAGTGCCCGACCTGCAGCCGCGAATACCAGACACCGGGCGACCGCCGCTATCACTCGGAAACCAATAGTTGCCCGAATTGCGGGCCACGCGTGTGGATTGCCGGTTCCGACACGAAGACGCCGCTGGAGGATACGGCGCGGCTGCTCGCTGGCGGAAAGATTGTCGCGATCCGCGGGCTCGGCGGCTTCCACCTCGCGGTCGATGCCACGAACGAGCACGCTGTCGCGCGACTCCGGGCCCGCAAGAATCGGGAAGCGAAGCCCTTCGCGGTGATGGTACGGACGCTCGCGGAGGCCCGCAAACTCGCGGCCGTGAGCGACGCCGAGGCGCGCCTCCTCACCTCGCGCGAACGGCCCGTCGTGCTGCTGCAGCGGCGGCACGGCACCGCCCTTGCCCACTGGGTAGCCCCGGGACTCGACACCGTCGGCGTCATGCTCGCCTACACGCCCGTGCACCATCTCCTGTGTGATCTGGTGCGGCGTCCGCTCGTCATGACGAGCGGCAATCGCAGTGACGAGCCGATCGCGATCAGCAATGAAGACGCGCAGGCGCGGCTCGCGGGCGTAGCCGACGACTTCCTGCTCCACGATCGCGACATCGTTGCCCGCTATGACGACTCCGTGATTCGCGTCGTCGAAAAGTCCAACGTGTTCCTGCGGCGCGCGCGCGGGTACGCGCCGCTGCCGCTGCGGCTACCGCTGGCAAGCCCACGGCCCCTCGTCGCCGTGGGTCCGCACCTCAAGAACACCTTCACGCTGGTCGCAGGCGCCGACGCCTACGTCAGCCAGCACATCGGCGATCTCGAGAATCTCGAAACGCTGACGCATTGGCGCGCGGCATTGGACGCGTATCGACGTCTCTTCCGTGTCGAGCCCGAGGTGGCGGTGCGCGACCTGCACCCTGGCTACATGTCAACACGCATAGCGGGCGACCTCGTGCTCGAGCGGATCATTCCGGTGCAGCACCACCACGCGCACGTCGCGGCCGTGCTCGCCGAGCATGGATTCACCGACCGCGCGATCGGTCTGGCCTTCGACGGCACGGGGTATGGCGACGACGGCAACGTCTGGGGCGCCGAGTTCCTCGAGGCCGATCTCGCGTCCTATCGGCGCGTGGGGCAGCTGCGGTACGCGCGCATGCCGGGCGGCGATTTGGCCGCCCGCGAGCCATGGCGCGCGGCGTTGGGATACCTGGCGCTCGACCCCGATGCCGCCCGCGCCTTCGCGCCCGTGCTCGACACGGTGCCGATGAATATCCGGAACATCGCGATGCAGCAGATGAGCCGGCGTCTCAATGCGCCGTTGGCGTCCTCCATGGGCCGGCTGTTCGATGCCGCCGGCGCCGTGCTCGGCGTATCACTCGACAACCAGTTCGAGGGACAGACGGCCATGCAGCTCGAGTCGCTGGCCGGAACCCGTCGCGCCCAGCCCCTGCCGTTCCCGATGGTGGCGACACCCGGCGGGACTTGGGTCCTGGACCCCGTCCCGTTGCTCATCGCGCTCGGCGAACAGCGCGCGCGCGGCATCGATCTGGGAGAGCTCGCGGCCCGCTTGCATGAAAGCATTGCCGCCGCCGCCGACCAACTCGCTGCCCGGCTCGCCGCCGCCGCCGGCCTGACCACCGTCGCGCTTGCGGGTGGCTGTTTCCAGAATGCCCGCTTGCTCGTGTCGTTGCGTGCGCGCCTCGAGGCCCGTGGCCTGCGCGTGCTCGTTCCACGCCGTTTGAGCCCCAACGATGGTGCGGTGAGCTATGGGCAGGCCGCGGTCGCCGCCACCGTACTCAGCCGAGAGGAGAACCTGTGATGAAAGCGCCGCCTTCGCTCCGTCGGGAGCACGAAGAGCTGCACGCCGATCTGGCGCGCGCCGGGAAAATGCCCGGCTTGCTGGGTCAAACCGCGCGAGAAGTCGCCCGGATCATGCATCCACACTTCTTGCGCGAAGACGAATACGCGATACCACCGCTGAGTCTGTTGCCGCGGCTCGCACGCGGTCAGGTCACGCCGGACATGGCCGAAGTCCTGCCGCTCATCGCCCGCCTGAAAGAAGAAATGCCGTTGATGATCGAAGAGCACCGGGCGATTCTCGGCGCGGTCCGGGCATTTGCGCTCGCGGCTGAAAGTGACGGCGACGAGAAATGCATTCGCCTGGCCGCCGAGCTCACGGTGCATGCGCAGCTGGAGGAGGAAGTGCTGTATCCGGCGGCCCTGCTGGTCGGCGAGTACATCAAGGCGGCGCTGAAACCACAACCCGCGAGGTTCTGATGTGCCTCGGCATACCCGGCAAGATCGTCACGATGCACGACACCCAGGGCCTGCCGATGGGCGTGGTGGATTTCGGAGGCGTCCGCCGGGAGGTCTGCCTCGCCTATGTCGCCGATGAGGTGAAGGTCGGCGACTATGCCATCGTGCACGTCGGCTTCGCGATCTCGAAGGTGGATGAAGCCGAAGCCAAGCGCACCTTCGACGTGCTGCGCGAGATGAGCCAGCTCGATGAGCTGGAGTGGATGAAGGACCTCACTCCATGAAATACCTGAGCGAGTACCGGGACGGCACCGTCGCGCGCGGCCTGATCGCCGAAATCACACGTACCGCCACGCGCCAGTGGGTGCTGATGGAAGTCTGCGGCGGCCAAACCCACACCATCGTCAAGCAGGGACTCGACGAGCTGCTCGGGGACGTCGTCGAGATGGTGCACGGCCCGGGGTGCCCCGTGTGCGTCACGCCGCTCGAGCAGATCGACAAGGCGCTGGCGCTCGCCGCGCGGCCGGACGTGATCTTCACCTCGTTCGGCGACATGCTGCGCGTGCCCGGCAGCGATTGTGATCTGCTCCAGATTCGCGCCCGCGGCGGCGCGGTCCGCATCGTCTACTCGCCGCTCGACGCGCTCGAGCTGGCGCGGAAGAATCCGGACAAAGAGGTCGTGTTTTTTGCCGTCGGGTTCGAGACGACGGCGCCCGCGAATGCCATGGCGGTGTGGCGCGCGAAGGAGCTGGGCGTCAAGAACTTCAGCGTGCTCGTCTCGCACGTGACGGTGCCGCCGGCGATGACGGCGCTGCTCGAAGCTCCCGACAACCGCGTGCAAGGGTTCCTGGCGGCGGGCCACGTCTGCACGATCATGGGCTGGACGGAGTACGAGCCGATCGCGGCGAAGTACAAGGTTCCCATCGTGGTCACCGGGTTCGAGCCATTGGACATTCTCGAGGGCATGCTGTTCGCGGTACGCCAGCTCGAAGAGGGGCGACATGAGGTCGAGAATCAGTACGTGCGTTCAGTACGGCGCGACGGCAACCAACCGGCGCAGGATCTCGTCTCGCGAGTCTTCGAGCTGGTGGACCGCAACTGGCGTGGCATAGGGCCGATCCCGCGCAGCGGCTTCGGCGTGCGCGCGGAGTTCGCCGAGTTCGACGCCGAACGGCGCTTTCCGCTCGGTGGCATTCATACCGCCGAGCCCACGATCTGCCGCGCGGGCGATGTGTTACGCGGGGTGCTGAAGCCGTTCGATTGTCCCGCGTTCGGCACGCTGTGCACGCCGGAACACCCACTCGGCGCGCCGATGGTCTCGTCGGAAGGCGCGTGCGCCGCGTACCACAACTACGGCCGCTTCCGGAGCGCGGTATGACCATCGTCTGTCCCGTCCCCGTCGCGGTTACCGAGCGCATTCAGCTGGGGCACGGCTCCGGCGGCAAGATGAGCGCCGCACTGCTACGCGAGCGGTTCCTGCCGCATTTCTCCAACGACATCCTGGGCCAGTTGGGCGATGCCGCGATCGTGGACGTCGATGGTCACGCGCTCGCCATCTCGACGGATACGTTCGTGGTGCAGCCGCTGGAATTTCCCGGAGGCAACATCGGCTCGCTCGCCGTGCACGGCACCGTCAACGATCTCGCCATGATGGGCGCGCAACCCCAGTGGTTGTCGGCCGGCTTTGTGCTCGAAGAGGGACTGCCGCTCGACGTGCTCGATCGGATCGTCGCCGCGATGGCGGAGGCGGCACGCACCGCCGGGGTGCTGCTCGTCACCGGCGATACGAAGGTGGTGGAACGCGGCAAGGCTGACGGCGTCTTCATCAATACGACCGGTATCGGACGACGGCTGCCGGGGTTTGCGCCTGCGCCTTCCCGCGCCCAGCCCGGGGATGCGGTAATCGTGAGCGGCCCCCTGGGGCAGCACGGGATCGCGATCATGTCGGCGCGCGAAGGGATCGCGTTCGAAACGGAGCTCATCAGCGACAGCGCAGCCCTGACGCCGCTCGTCGAGCGGCTGCGCGAACGTGTCGGAGATGCCGTGCATACGTTGCGCGACCCGACCCGCGGCGGCCTCGCGAGCGCGCTGAACGAGATCGCGGCCGCGGCGCACGTCGGCGTGGCGCTACAGGAAGGCGCATTGCCGATTCTCGCACCTGTCGCCGCGGCGTGCGAGATGCTGGGCTTTGATCCGCTGTACGTCGCGAACGAGGGCGTGCTCGTCGCATTCGTGTCGGAGCGGTCAGCCGACGCCGCGGTGGAGGCCTTGCGCAGTCACCCCCTCGGGCGGGCCGCGGCGCGGATTGGGCGGTGCATACGGGAGCATCCGGGGCTGGTGGTGCTCAGCACCGGTATCGGGGGTACGCGAGTCGTAGACATGCTCCCCGGCGATCAGTTGCCGCGGATCTGTTGAGTCAGGCGGCGCCTACGGTATCGTGACCGAGAGCGTCCGCGAGGGCATCAGAGCGAGAAGTGGATGCCGACGCCCACTGATCGCACGTTCTCCTGGTAGAATTGCCCGTAGGGTGCCGGTCCGCCGTAGGCCTGCAGCTGTATGCTGAGCCTGCGCGCGGCCTCGTCCGTCGTCGGTCGAAACTCGATGCCCACCCGCCCACTCCACCCCACGCGCCACCTCCGCTCCTGAGTCGACTTGGCGTCGAGTGCCGCGACGATGCTGGCGTCACCGAGCGCACCCACCCGACCCAGGCGCCTCGGATGCCGGTATTCGAGCCCCGCATGCAGCAGGCCCGGTTTCAAGTCCGATGGCTCGTGCCGCAGGATGTACTCGCCACCGCCGTACACGCGGAAACCCCGCAGTTCGGCCGCTACGAGCAGCTCTGCGGCCTCAAAGCTCAGGTTCACCCGCGTCGGGTTGTTATTGAGGATGAACTCGTCGCCCAGGTGCGAGCTTTGATGGTAGATCCTGGCGCGCACGGATACCGCGTTCCGCCGATACGCCAGCGGGAAGCCGATGATGAAATCGGTGTTGATGAGGTCGTTGGAGCGAGTCTCCATGTTGAACTGGGAGAACACGCCGGCGGCCACGCTCAACTCCCATCGACGCCGGGGACTGCGAATAAGGGCAATCTCCTCGCCGAGTCCAACTGTCGCGACCTGGCCGGTGACGACCGGCGACGTAACCCACAACCACGCGGCGAAGAAATGCGGCTGCTTCGGGTCGGCGAGGAGCGGCGAGAACAGATGGCCCGCCGGCAATGGCTGGGTCCGGGTGGCGTGCTGCGCTCGGAGGAGCGGTGGGACCAGCAGCCAGAATCCGAGCACAATCGCGGCACGGCGCAGGGTCATGCGCGAAAGCTAACCGACCGTCAGCGCGGCGGCGCGACGTTCCCCTCGACGCTGCCCTTTCGGGTGGACAACCCGAACGGCAGGTAGCTCGGACACCATCCCACGAAGCTCGTCACCAGAAACGCAACGGCGACGATTCCCAGCACGATGGCCACCGTGCCGCTGATCTTGCCGGTGAAGTACAGCACGACGATGGCGAGCGCGATAAGGGTGCGAATCGCGCGATCCGCCGTTCCCATGTTTTTAGTCATAGCTCCCCCCAACCACGAACGGGTGACGATCATGACTTCCGAAAATGCAGGACGAGCAGTGTGAGACCGGTGAATACGGCGAGACAGAGGAGACAGGCTGCGGCCAGCTTGAGGACTTTGGCGGTCGTCGGGCTCATCCGACGCCGTCACGCGTGGGCGGATCGCTCCGGCGCGGCGGTGTGCGGCTGCGGTTTGGACAGCGGCGCGAGCCGCGGTTCGGCGCCAAGCCAGTACAGACCGTTGGCCATGATGCAGTATCCAGTGCCGGCGAACCACACCATCGCCACACCGACGAAGCCGGTGAACGTCAGCCACCAGGAACTGTGGACGATGGACAGCACGGACGCGATCGTGAGGTTGATGCCGACGGCCAGGTAGATCCGGCGCTCGAGGTACCAACTGTCGGTCTGCATGAAATAGTGATTGGGCCGTCCCGGGTCGCCGAGCAGTGCCGTGAAACCGAGCCGCTTCAGGATGTTGCCGACGATGCAAAAGCCGGTGAGAGAAACCGCGATCGACGCCCAGGCGGTCGCGATGGTGAGCAGGATCCACAGGGGATTCACCAGGGCGGCGAGCGTCGTGCTCGAGAGCAGCACGATTCCGGCGATGAGCCACACGGTCCGCTCGATGTACCAGCGGTTGGTCGGGACGATATAGATGCCGCGCCGAAGGCCCATACTCAACAATACACGCGTCAGTGATCACCGCCAGCGCGCTCCTCGGATGGATCTCGACCTCGCGCGCGGAACGCGGACGTAATCGCCTAGCGCGTGGGAGTCGGAGTGCCGCGAATCACGGTGCGGATCCTGGCGGCGCTCGCGGGACTCAACACCCGGACGACGAGGTAGAAGCCATATCCCATGGCGGCAAGCACCAGCACCGTCACGGTGAGGCCAATGAACAGACCCAATAACCCGAGCGCGATCTTGAGCACGACCAGGGCCACGATCGCGATCGCCGCGAACCCCAGAATCTTGCGAATCATGCGAACTCTCCCACCAGGGCCGGCCGTTGCGACGCGAGGCCGGCAAAGTCTTCCGCGAAACTCCGTAAATCGTTCCAGTCGGTGTACTCGAAGTCGCGCGTCGTGTCGGTATCACCACCGGCCTTCGCGACGATACGCTGCATCATCCGCCGTTTGAGCCAGCCGTAGCGAGTATACGGCAGCGCGCCAGCGATCAGCTTGGTGGTCGTCGGGCGCCAGCCGCAGCGCGCGAGAAAACGGTTCATGATACGGACGATCTCCTGCCGGGCCTCGGTCCGGTGTTCCAGGACCGCAAGGCAGATGGAGAGAAACGCCGTCGGCACACCGTTGAGCACCGGGGCATACAAGCGGACCCAGCGCGCGACCGACCGCTGGTAGTCGCCGATATGCACCGAACCGGCCACGACCACGCCGTCATAACTCTCGGGACTGAGACGCCACAACGAGCCTGCCGCATCGAGGATGTCCACGCTGCACCGCCGGGCGCGGAGGTCCTCGGCGAGGACCTGGGCGATCTTCCGGGTGTGCCCGTCCGTCGTGCCATAGACGATCAGGATGTGTGTCATGGACTCAAGTCTACAGTGCATGTCTGAAGAGTCCTTGAGAGGTCCTTGAACAACTCTTCACGACAATCTTGAGTCGGGTTTAGATGTGCCGCGCTAGGGTTCCATCAACACTCATCCGGACCACACGCATGTTGATCGATCGCTACCTCCCGACCTTCGACGAGACCTACATCTACGAGGCGAGCATCAACGCAGCACCGACCGACGTGTACGCCGCGATGAAAGAAACCAACCTCAGAGACCCCGTCATCGACCTGCTTTTCGAGCTCCGGGAGCTGCCGCAGAACATCGCGCGACGCTGGCGCGGCGAGCCGCGACCGTCTTCCCCGCCCTCGGTAACGTTCGGCGAAATCACGAAGCAGGGGCCGGCCTGGGTCGTGTTGACCGAAGAGCCAGGCGTGGAGCTGGTCATTGGCGCGGTCGGCCGGTTTTGGCGCGGTGCGCCCGGCTGGGAGCGGCACCATCCTTCGGTATGAGGCGCGAACCGCGACAACCGACGAGTCCGCCCGCCGCACATTTCGCCGCTACTGGCGGTTCATCGGCACGGGCGTAGGCATGTTGATGCGTCGCGTCGTGCGCCGGATAAAGCACGAAGCCGAGCGGCCCGTCCCAGCGTGCGCGTGAGTCGCATGACGCCCCCGGTCGGGAGGCTCGCAGCATAGGCGGCTGGCGGTTGGCTGCGACGTCGTAGAACTTTGTGCCCACTGATGAACAGCCTTCCGCGTCATCTCGGCGTCGCTGCCGTGACTGCGCTCGTCATCGGCGAAGTCATTGCGATCGGGATATTCCTGACGCCCGCCACCATGGCGCGAACGGTCGGATCGCCGCTTTGGCTACTCGTCGTCTGGCTGGTGATGGGGGCGATGGCACTCAGTGGCGCGCTGTGCTATGGGGCGCTGGCCGCGCGGTTTCCCGAAGCGGGCGGCGGGTACGTCTACCTGCGCGAGGCCTACGGCCCGCTCGTCGCATTCCTCTACGGGTGGAAATGCCTGCTGGTCATGGACCCGGGCATCACCGCCGCGCTCGCGGTCGGGCTCGCCGGATATGTGGGCTACGCGTTCGGCTTCTCGGGCGTGGCGCTCAAGGCCATCGCGGTCGGCGCGATCCTCGTGCTTGCGGCGCTGAGTCTGCTGGGTGTTCGGATCGGCGCGCGGGTGATGCAGTGGCTGACCGTGATCAAGCTCGGCGCGCTCGGATTGATGGCGATCCTGGCGCTCGCGCTGGGCGCCGGCAGCTGGTCGCATTTTGTCCCCTTCGTGGTGCAACGGGCCGGCTCCGATCCGCTCCCCGGGGCGCTGGCGCCGGCCCTCGTGGGCGCGTTCTTCGCATTCGGCGGATGGTGGGAGATCGCCAAGCTTGGCGGCGAGGCCCGTGATCCCGCGCGCACGCTCCCGCGCGCCCTCGCCCTCGGCGTGTCCGCCGTGACCGCGGTCTACATCCTCACGAGCGCGGTGTTCCTCTACCTGGTCCCGCTCGAGCGCGTCACGTCGGGAGAAACCTTTGCGGCGCAGGCAGGCGAGGCGCTGTTCGGGCCGGCGGGTGGGCGTGTCTTCGCGGCGATCGTGATCGTGGCAATTCTGGGCAGCTTGCTGGGGCTGCTCATGGCGCTGCCGCGCGTCTATTACGCCATGGCGCGCGACGGGGTGTTTTTCAAGTCTGTGGCCACCTTGCACCCGCGCTTCGCGACGCCAGCGCGGGCCGTCGCGATCCAGGCCGGCTTGGCGTCTCTGTTCGTGTTAGTGGGGACGTTTCAACAAATCGTGTTCTACTTCGTGTTCGTCACCGTGGTGTTTCTGGCATTGACGGTCGGCGGCGTCTTCCTGCTGCGACGGCGGGGCGAGCTCCTCCACGTGCCGGGGTATCCGTCGACCCCCGTCCTCTTCCTCACACTCGTGGCCCTCCTCCTCGTGCTGTTGGCGCGCCACGACCCCTTGCAGGCGGCGCTGGGCGTCGGCATCGTGGCACTTGGCGGCCCGGTCTACTTCTTCGCATTTCGCGGGCGACTCACTCCCAACCGGAACACGACTCATGACCTGGATTCGCACGATCCCGCCGGACGCGGACGAGAAGCTGCGCGCGGCAGTTGAGGCGCAGCGCGCGCTGTACCCCAAGGAATACGCCGACCCCGTGCACCCCACCCCGGATGGAACATCCGGAATCGTGGCGTCTCATAGCCTGATCCCTGACGCGCTTCATCACGCGTTTTCGACGTTCGGCGCGCTGATGTCGCCCGACCTGCCGCTGACGCGCCGCGATCATGAGATGATCACGACGCTGGTGTCGGTCACGAATCGCTGTCGCTACTGAATCGAGTCGCACGCAGAGTTTCTGCGTCGGGTGACGTTGGATGCGGCGCTGGTCGCCGCCCTCGAGGCCGATTACACGCAGGCGCCGCTCTCGGAGCGGGAGCGCGCGATGCTCGATTATGTGGTCCAGTTGACGAAGGACGCGACACGCATCGGCCCGCAGCATCATCAGCGGCTGCGCGCCGCCGGCTTCGATGACCGCGCGATTCTTCAGATCACGTTGATCGCCGCCTGGTTCAACTACATCAATCGCGTGGCGGACGCGCTCGGCGTGGGACGCGAATAGCCCCGCGCGCGGACCCTCCTTACGATCGGCGGCGAAGGTCGGCCGCACGGGGAGGCCCCCTCGCCGGCCGCGCGCGCCGGTTCAAACTGTCCAGCCGAGCCAAGTGCTCGGCGTAGAGATCGCGGAACAGCCGCACCAGCGAATCGCTGTCTGTGCGGCCCAGCTGCACATGCTCGGCCAGGATGAGCCGCATGATGCCCAGCGGCTCATCGAAGAACCGCTCCAGCGTCACGCCATAGCGGGTCGGGACGTCCACGTACGCCGATGAGAGCTCCGGCCCGACATCGGTCCGTGCTTTCACTTTGAGCGGGTCGATCGCATGGCATTCCGAACAGCCGCGGGCCACGAACAGGCGCGCGCGCGGATTCGGCGCCGCTACCCTGGTCTGCGCGGCGAGGGGCTGCACCGCGAGTGCTGCGGCGACGACCCATGACAGTTTCATCCGCTAGTCGGGGACCGCGATCAGCACACGCGCGTCGACCGCTCGCACGCCGTTCGCAAACGCGAGCAACGGGTTCACGTCCAGCTCCGTGATCTCGGGGTGATCGATCGCGAGCTGTGAGACGCGCAACAACACGTCGGTGAGCGCGGCGAGATCGACCGGGGGCGCACCACGGATTCCGTCGAGCAGCGCCACACCGCGAATCGACCGGACCATGTCGTGCGCGTCGAGCGGCTGAATCGGAGCGACGCGAAACACGACGTCTTGCAACGCCTCGACGAAGATCCCACCCAGGCCGAACATCAGCAGTGGACCGAACGCCGGATCGCGGCTCATCCCGACGATCAGCTCCCGTCCACCCGTGATCATGCGTTGCACCAGCAGCCCGGTGAGATGCGCATGCGGCAGCGCGCGCGTGACCGCGTCGATCATCTCGGCAGCTGCAGTCGCGACCTCCACCGGCGTCGTGAGACCAATGCGCACTCCGCCGGCGTCCGTCTTGTGCAGCAATTCGGGTGCGACCGCCTTCAGGACGACCGGGAACCCCAGTGCCGCTGCGGCGCGTGCCGCAGCATCGGGACCTTCGGCGAGTGCGGCTGCGGCCACGGGGATGCCGTACGCGGCGAGCAGCTCCAGCGCCTCGAGCTCCCCGAGCTTCCCGGCGGCTCCCCCGCCAGCTCCCGCCAGCGCGCGCCGCGCCCGCGGCTGATCCACCTCGAACACGCGCGGTGCGGTGAGCGGCCGCGCGATCCACTCCCGCTGCCGCCGCAGCGCCGCCAAGCCTCGCGCCGCCGACTCGGGAAACACGTAGGCGGGAATGCCCGCCTTATGGAGCTCCGCGCGTCCCTGCGGCAGCCCCTCGCTCCCCATCAGCACCGCCAGGACTGGTTTCTGGACATGGCCGGCCGCTGCAGCGACGATCGACTCCGCAACATCCTGTTGGCGCACGCCCAGCGGCGGCACGAATACCGCCATGGCGGAATCCACGTTTGGATCACTCAGGACCACGTCGAGTGCCGTCCTGTAGTGCCCCGGTGTTGCGGATGCGATCATGTCGAGCGGATTACGGATCGATGCTTCCTCGGGGAACAGCGGCTTCAGTTTCCCGATCGTCGTGGGCTCCAGCTCGACCAACTCCAACCCGCGCGCTTCCAGCGCGTCCGCTGCGAGTATCCCGGGGCCGCCCGAATTCGTCACAATGGCCATGCGGTTCGAGCGTGGCAGCGAACGGCCGGTGAAGGCCATCGCCATGTCAAATAGTTCTTCGATCGACTCGGCGCGCAGCACTCCTGCCTGCGTCAGGAGCGCGTCCACGGCGACATCACTCGCGGCCAACGCGCCCGTATGCGATGACGCCGCGCGGGCCCCGACCTTCGAGCGACCCGACTTCACCGCGATGATCGGCTTCACGCGCGTGATCCGCGACGCAAGCTCGAGAAAGCGGCGCGGATTCCCGAAGCTCTCGACGTACATGAGAATCACGCCCACTGCGGGATCGTGCTCCCATTGCTCGAGCAGGTCGTTGCCGCTCACGTCCGGCTTGTTGCCGACGGAGACAAACTGCGAAATGCCGATGCCGTACTCCGCCGCGTGGTCCAGCACGCTCACGCCCAGGGCGCCGGACTGTGACACGAATGCGGCGCGGCCATGCGGCGGCATCGCGGGCGCAAAGGTGGCGTTCATCGACACGGCGGGATCGGTGTTGACCACACCCATGCAGTTCGGGCCGACCATCCGGATCCCGTAGCGGCGCACGATGTCGACCAGCTGCCGCTCGCGGTCCACCCCGACACCGCCGACCTCGCGGAAGCCCGCGGAGATCACGACGAGTCCCGGAATGCCGGCCTGCCCGCATCCCTGCACGACGTCGAGCACGCGATCCTTGGGCACGACGACGATCGCGAGATCAGGGCGCTCGGGCAACGAGCCGGCGTCGCGATACGCGCGCACCGACTGGATGGACGTGGCGTTGGGATTCACGGGATATGCGGCGCCGGTAAAGCCGTAGCGCAGCAGGTTGCCGAAAATCTGATGTCCGATCGTGTTGGACATTCGTGAGGCGCCGATCACCGCGATGGACCGCGGCTTGAGAATGCAATCGAGCGAGGCAGTCATCGCACCCTGAGCGCGTTGAGGATAACGGCGGCGTCGAGCGCTTCCTGCAGTACGGCGCCGGCGGGCGGCGAAATGTGGCCCAGGCTCGCCACGACCATCAGCGCAAAACTGACTCCGAGGCCCACGCCGATGCTCTGCAGCACCACGCGCCGCATGCGCCGGCTGATGGCGACGGCATCGCCCACGCGGGAGATATCGTCCACGAGCAGGACCACATCCGCCGCTTCCGCCGAGACCGCCGTGCCGTGGGCGCCCAGCGCGACGCCGACGGTGGCCGCCGCGAGCGCCGGCGCGTCGTTGATGCCGTCGCCGACCATCAGCACGACGCCGTGCCGCCGTGTGAGGTCGCGCACGGCCGCGACCTTGTCGGCGGGCAGCAGATTTGCGCGCACGGTGCGGATCCCCGCCTGCGCGGCGATCGCTTCCGCCGGCGCGTCACGGTCACCGGTCAACATGACCGTGTCCGTCACGCCCAACACCGCCAGGCGCTGGAGCAGCGCCGGCACTTGATGGCGAATCCGGTCGGCGAACTCGATCGTTCCGGCCAACCGGCCGTCGATCGCCACGTACGCGGCCGTGCCGTCCGTCGGCCCGTCCGCGAGCGGCACGCCGACGTCGCGGAGATGGCGCGGCGACCCGACGCTCACGCGCCGCCCGTCGACGCGGCCTGACACGCCCCGGCCCGGCGTCTCGCGAAAACTGCTCACGGACGGGAGCGCGGCGAACTGTGCCCGGCCGGCTTCGACGACCGCGCGGCCGAGGTGGTGCGACGACAGCTGCTCGACGCCGGCGGCGAGCCGGAGCAGCTCGGGGGCGGCGACGCCGTCGAGCACATCGACGTGCGCCACGCTCGGATGACCGAGGGTCAACGTCCCGGTCTTGTCGAACACGACGGCGCGCGCGAGCCCCAACTGTTCGATCGCTCGCCCGTGTTTCACGATGACGCCGATGTCCGCAGCGCGGCTGATCCCCGCGATGACCGCGACGGGAGTCGCCAGGATGAGCGGACACGGGGTCGCCACGACCAGCACGGCCAGGATGCTGACCGAGCTGCCGGTGACGAGATAGGCCACGCCGCACATCACCAGCGTGAGCGGCGTGAACCAGACGGCGAAGCGATCGGCGAGCCGTTGAATCGGCGGCTTCTCCCGGCGCGCCCGCTCGACGAGCTGCACGATCTGCTGATACTGACTCTGCCCGCTGGGACGCAGCGCGCGGGCGTGCAACGCCCCCTCCAGGTTCACGCTGCCGCTCATCAGCACGGTTCCCGCCACGGCGCGGATCGGCACCGGCTCTCCGGTCAGCGCCGCCTGATCCACCGTCGACGTTCCCGCCGTCACCTCGGCGTCTACGGGAATCAGATCGCCGGGCTTGATGACCAGCGCATCGCCGACCTGCACATCCTCGACCGGCACATCGTCAATCGTGTCGCCTCGCCGGCGATGCGCAGTCCTCGGCGCACGGGCGAGCAGCGCTTCCAGGGACTGGGACGCGCGGCCCATGGCGTACGCTTCCAACGCCTCGCCGCCTGACTGCATGAGGACGATGACGGCGCCGGCGAAGTATTGGCCCAGGATGACCGCCGTGACGATCGCCAGCATCGCGACGATGTCCGCGGCGAAGCGTCCCCGCAGCATCCCGCGCAGCGTCTGCACGACGAGGGGAATCCCGCCGATCAGGAGCGTCGCGAGAAAGACGCGATCCGACCGCGCGATCAGCCCTGCGGCGAGGCCGGCGGCCGCAACGAGGGCCACCGGCCGGCGCGCAAGCACGCGCAGCAGCTCTGGAGCTCGCTCATCCCGCCGCGGCAAGCGCATGCACCTCGGCCGGCTCGAGCCGTTGAGGCTTCGGCACCGGCACCACGAGCACCGCGCAGGGCAAATTGTTCAGCAGGTCCTCCGTGACGCTGCCGATGAGCAGGCGGTCGACCCAGCCCTTGCCGTGCGAGCCGACCACGACGACGTCCGCGCGCCATGACGCTGCCTCGTTCACGATCGTGTCGAACGGGACCCCTTCGCGAATGACTTTGCCTTCTTCGACGAGCGGAATGCGAGGCCAGATGTCGCGCTCCACGATCTCGCGCGACCAGTCGGGGGGAAGCTCCGCGATGGCTGGCGGCGGATCGACCACGTGCAATGCGTGCAGGGGGCTGCCGAGGAGTCGCGCGAACGCGACTGCCTGGTCGATGGTCGGACCGGCCGCGTACGAAGGATCGACTGCGACCATCACGCGGGGGCGGATTCGGAGCTCGCCGGCCGTGACGAGCAGCGGCACGGTGAGACGACGGACCACGTGCTGCACCGTGCTCCCGCCCAGCCAGCGGCCGAGCGTCGAATGATGTTTCCCGCCGAGCACGAGCATGGTGGCGTGGGTCTCCGCGATCACCGCTTCGAGCACGTCGCCAGTGGGACCGCTACTCACCACCATCGCGTCCATGACAGCGGACGGAACGCGGTCCTGCAGCGATGCACGCAATTGATCGCGGGCGGCGGCCAGCGCCGCCAGCTGCAGCGTTTCGGTGACCATTCCGGTCCCTGCCATCGCCAGCGACGTCACAGCGCCGGCCGCGTGCACCACGCGGCACGGCACATCGGCGGCACGGGCCATCTTCCATCCCACGGAGGCCGCCGCGGCACTTTCGGGCGAGCCATCGACTCCGACAACGATCGATTGCGTGATCATTGCATGCTCCTCAGTGGATGGCGAGCTGGCGCTCCCGCCGTTCCGACACCGCCCCTGCTGCGACGCGCACCGGCGCCACCAACAGCGAGGTCGGTAGATGATTGATGAGCCGCTCGGTGACACTGCCAAGCAGCACCCGCTGCGCCCAGCCCTTGCCGTGCGAGCCGACGACCAGGACGTCCGCCTGCCACTCGCTGGCCTCGCGCAACAACGTCTCCACCACCATGCCATGGCGAACGACTCTCTCGACTCGCGGAGTCTTGACCAGCGGCCAGACATCCCGCTCCAGGGTCTCTTGCGCGAGCGCGTAGTACTCAGTCGGATCCGTGGGCGGAATGCCGGGCAGATCCGGAAGCGGCTCGAAGACGGTCAGTACGCGCAACTGGGCGCCCACCAGACGCGCAAAGCGCTCGGCCAACGCCACGGTGGGACCAGCGGCTTTCGACAGGTCGGCTGCCACGAGAATGCGGCGCAGGGCGGTAGGATTGCCCGCGGCGATCAGCACGGGCACTTCTGACGTGCGGACCACATGGAGGCTGGTGCTGCCTCCAAGCCAGCGCTCCAACGCACTGTGATGCTTCCCGCCCAGCACCAGCAGCCCCGGCCGACGCTCGCGCGTCACTTCCTGCAAAACGACCGCCGCTGGACCGAAGAGGACGCTGAGGTTTTCCAACTGGCGATTCCGGAGCGGCGCGGCCTGCAGCGTGCGATTGATGGTTTGGCGCGCCACGGCGAGCTGCAGATTCTGCATCTCGACCACCTGCGGGTCGGGATTGACGGCCACCAAGGGCGCCCATGCATCCCGCACCGCATGGACCAGCTCGCACCGCACACCTGCCAGCTGGGCGATACGTTCACCCAGATCGGCGGCTCCTACGGCCGCCGGCGAGGCGTCTACCCCAACCACAATCGGTCCCCAGCCCATCGCGCGCTCCCTCGAGAGTACGCGTCTAAGGTCAGCCCGCCTTCATGAAGGAACCTTGAGGATGGGGCGAAGGAACGTCACCTTTGTTACCCATGATCGACAAAGCGACGACGGCGTTGGCCAAGGCGAGCTACGATCGCTGTTGCCAGTCCCCCGAGTTTTTGCAGGCGTTCTACAAGAACTTCCTGGCGGCGTGCCCTGAAGCCGTGCCGCGCTTCGCCGGCACGAATTTCGAGCTGCAGACCAAGCTGCTCCGTCACGCGGTCGGGATGTTGCTCATCTTCCCGAACCAGCCGAACAAAGAGCCGAACCTCCTCACGCGGGTGGCCGAGCGGCACAACCGCGGAGATCTGAATGTGGATCCCTCACTCTACAAGCCGTTCATCGACGCGCTGATCGACACCGTGAGGCAATTCGACGGCAAATGCACGCCGACGGTTGAAGCGGCGTGGCGCGAGACCGTCGCGCCCGGCGTGGAGTACATGAAGTCAAGACACTAGTCGTCAAAACGGTTTGAACCCTGGGGATCCAAAGCGCGGCATCTGCAAGTGGATCCACAGCGGATACGCGTACGCGATGAGCACCAGGACGATCGCGACCGCCGTCCAGACCCAGTACCGGTCGAGCCACGTCCGCTCGGCGGCGACCGGATGCAGCGGCTCAGCCCACTCGATGGGTTGCCCGGTCGTGCGCTTCCCCGCCAGTCCCGTTCCGATCATCACGAGCATGAAGAATCCGGCGCTGGCAAAGAGGAACAGCCCTCCGACCGCCGACACACCTGTCAGGCCTTTCCACGCGGCCGCGACCGTACTGCCGCCGTAGCTCGCGTCATATATGCGTCGCGGCATCCCCATGAGCCCGGTGATGTGATTCGAGAACGAGAACAACATCATCCCGACGAACCAGAGGTAGGGCTGCACCCGGGCGAGTAATGACAATTCGAGCTCACGACCGGAGAGTCGCGGCACGAGCCAGTAGGCAGCGCCCATGAACGTCAAGGCGACGGCGCTGCCGACCGTCAGATGGAAGTGGCCCTGAATGAAGGCGGTATTGTGTACCACCGCG
>DATLXS010000203.1:0-31590 GCA_035575675.1 Gemmatimonadales bacterium | reverse complement strand
TTAGCGGTCGCGGCGATCGTCTTCCATGCCGGCATCAACTACAGCGGTGTCCGTCCCGCGGCGATCACGCAGAACATTCTCACGGTCCTCAAGTTGGTGGCGCTCGCCGTGCTGATCGTCAGCGGACTTCTGCTCGCGGTTCCCTTGCCGCCCGTCGCCGCCCCTTCGCCGCCGCCTCATTTTGCCGCCCTTGGTACCGCTCTTGTTCCGATTCTTTTTACCTATGGCGGTTGGCAACAAACCAACTTCATCGCCGAAGAAATCGTCGAGCCGGAGCAGAATCTTCCCCGCGCGCTGCTCATCGGCGTCGCAATCGTCGTGACGGTGTACCTGCTCACCAACGTCGCGTACGTGCGCGTCCTGGGGATCGACGGCTTGGCGAGGAGCACCGCCCCGGCGGCCGATACGATGACCGCAGTGCTGGGCCCCGTCGGCGGCAAGGTCATCGCCGCCGGGATCGCGGTGTCGACGTTCGCGTTTCTCAACCTCGTGATTCTGGTGACGCCGCGCGTGCTCCAGGCGATGGCGGCTGACGGCGTCTTCTTCCGCCGTTTCGCCGAGCTGCATCCCGTTCACCATACGCCGGCCGCGGCGATCGTGGCGCTCGCGGTCTTTGCCGTCTTGCTCACCCTTTCGGGGACGTTCGGCCAGCTGGTCGACTACGTGACGTTCGGCGACTGGATCTTCTTCGGCTCGACTGTTGCGTGTCTGTACGTGTATCGCGCGCGCGATCCTGGTCCCAGGGCTGGCTTCGGAGTGCCCGGGTATCCGATCACCCCGGCGTTGTTCGTGCTCGCCGCGGCCTTCGTGGTCTTCAGCGCCATAGCTTCGAATCCCAAGAATGCTGCCTTCGGCGCCGGCCTGATCGCGCTCGGCATCCCGGCCTACCTCTATTGGCGGAGTCGTCCATGAGTCGCATCACTTGCCTCATCATCATCGCCTTGGGTCTCGCCCGGCCGCTGCCGGCGCAACACGACCACGACCACCAGCAGCTGGGCCGCGTCGTATTCCCAACCTCCTGCAATGCCGCGGCGCAGCGGGAATTCGAGCGCGCGATGACCTACCTCCACTCGTTCTGGTGGGAGCAGGGCTTGAGTGCGTTCCAGGCCGTCGTCTCGGCCGATTCGACCTGCGCGATGGGGTATTGGGGTCTCGCGCTGAATGCGTGGGGCAATCCATTCGCGGGAGGTGCTCCCCCCACCAGCGAAAGCGCGCGCCGCGGAGCTCTTGCGGCCCAGCGCGCCGCGGCTCTGGGCGCGCCCACGCCGCGCGAGCAAGGGTTCATTGCCGCGGCCGCGGCTCTCTATCGCGGCTACGATTCCACGCCCAACAGCCGCCGGTTGCAGGCCTACTCGGACACCCTGGCGCGCGTCTATCGCGATTTCACGAACGACACCGAAGTCGCGATTTACTATGCGTTGTCGCTGGTCGCGACCGCGCCGAAGACAGATACGACGTTCGCCCGGCAAAAGCGCGCGGCGGCCATTCTGAACCCGTTGTTCCAGCGGTTTCCGACGCATCCGGGACTCGCGCACTACATCATCCACGCCAACGATTCACCGCAGCTCGCCGAGCTGGGGCTCGACGCCGCGCGGCGCTACGCTCGGATCGCGCCGGCCGCGCCGCACGCCCAACACATGCCGTCCCACATCTTCATCCGGCGCGGCCTGTGGGACGAGGCCATTGCCGCGAATCAGCGCGCCTTCCAGGCGGGCGTCGACTACGCGCGCGCCCAGCACACCGGCGTCGCCCCCGAGCAGATCCACGCGCTCGACTACATGGTCTACGCGTATCTCCAGCAAGGGCGCGACACCGCGGCGCGCCGCACCGTTACCGAGGCGCTCGCGCTCCCAACGACGCTGGCGAATGACGCGCTCGTGGCGAACTACAATCGCGTGGCCATGGAAGCGCGCCTGCCCTTGGAGCGCGGCGACTGGGCGGCCGCGGCACAGCTGCCGGTGCGCTCGAGCGGCATGACCATCGGCGCGGCGCTGTCGCACTTCGCCCGCGGGATCGGCGCCGCCCGGATGTCCGACACGGCGCAAGCCCGCGCGGCAATCGCCGCGCTCGCGGCCATCGAAGCCGACATGACGCGCCGGGGCGACACCGATTGGGCGCGCGTCGTCGCCATCAAGCGGCAACTGGTGACGGCGTGGACGGCGCTGGCGGCGGGCGACACCGCGGCGGCGCGGCGCGACGTAAAGGAAGCCGCCGACATCGAGGACATCACCGAAAAGCAGCCGATCACACCCGGTGAGCTGTTGCCGGCCCGCGAGCTCGAGGGCGACATGCTGCTCGCGATCGGGCGGGCGGCCGACGCGCGAGCGGCCTACGAGGCGAGCCTGGCGCGCGAACCGAATCGGGCGCGCAGTCTGTATGGCTCGGCGCGCGCCGCCGAGCTGGCCGGCGACAAGCCCGGCGCGCGGCTGCGCTACGCCGCGTTCCTGACGCAGATGGGCGCCGCTGACGGGGACCGGGTTGAAATCGCTTCCGCGCGGGCGGCGATTCGATGATGGCCGGATGGCCGTCCGGTGTGACCTGCGTCGCCTGCGTAACCACATAGGCGGCGCTATATTGCCCGACCCGTGACGACCCGAACGACCAACTGCCCCCGCTGTAGTCAGCCGCTGCAGGCGGGGGCGCGGTTTTGCCCCTCCTGCGGGTCCGACACGTCCGGTGACCAGACCGCCATCGCCACCCGCAAACTCGACAGCGCGTCCGCCCTCCTGGCCAAGGGCGACTCCGGGCTGATCGAAGCGCTCCGGCACGCCACACTCGGCGAATACGAGGTCATGGGCCTGTTGGGCCGCGGCGGCATGGCGACGGTCTACCTGGCCCACGATATCGCGCTCGACCGCAAAGTCGCGATCAAGGTCATGAGCCCGCACCTGCTGTCGGGCGAAGGCATGGCGGAGCGCTTCAAACGCGAAGCCCGCACCGCGGGGTCGCTCAGCCACCCCCACATCATTCCGATCTACGCCGTGAAAGAAGCGGGGGACCTGCTCTTTTTCGTGATGAAATTCGTCGAGGGCCGCCCACTCGACGGCATCATCCGCGAAGTGGGCGCCGTGCCATTCCCCATGGCGCAGACGATCATGCAGCAGGTCGGGTCGGCGCTCGGCTACGCGCATCGCCGCGGCATCATCCACCGCGACATCAAGCCGGCGAACATCATGCTGGACGTGGATGGCTGGGCGATGGTCACCGACTTCGGCATCGCCAAGGTGGCCGACAAGGAGGGGCTCACGATGACGGGTGCGACGGTGGGCACGCCGTCCTACATGAGCCCGGAGCAGTGCGCCGCGACCAAGGAGCTGACGCAAGCGTCGGATCAGTACTCGCTCGGGATCGTCGCCTACGAGATGCTCGCCGGGCGCTTGCCGTTCACCGCGGAAACTGTCATGGCGATCATGTACGCGCATTTCAACGAGCCGCCGGCGCCGATCGAGTCGAACCGCGCCGACTGCCCGCGCGAGATCGCCAGTGCGGTGATGCGGATGCTCGAGAAGGATCCGGCAAAGCGCTGGCCGAACGTCGAGGCCGCGGTCGCCGCCTTCGGGAACGCGACGCTCGCGCCCGACGATCCGGTGCGCACGCAGATGATGACGCTGGCGACGCAAGGCGGCACCTCGCAGCTGCTCGCGAAATTCAGCACGCCGGCGAGCCCGACGCCGGTGGGAAAGAGCCAGTCATCCAAACCGCGCAAAGGCGTGGGGGAACACGCGGCCAGCACGACCTCGGCCGGCGTGGTCGGGTTGGCGCTGGCGCCGGCCCAGGTCACCGTCGCCGTAGGCGGCGCGGTGCAGCTCACGGCCCGGCCCAAGCGCGCCAGCGGCGCGACGCTGGTCGGTCGCGTCATCACGTGGGCCACGACCGACCATGACGTCGCCACCGTCTCCGACGATGGTCTTGTCACCGCGCTCCAACCGGGCGCGGCGACGATCACCTGTACCTGCGAGGGGGCGAGCGCCACCGCGGCGGTCACCGTCACCGGCCACAAGAAGTCGCGCGCGCTGGCGTACGCCGGCGGCATCGCGGCGCTCGCGCTGCTCGGCGCCGGGGCCTGGGTCTTCGGACCGTGGAACAAGCCTCCACAAGCGGTCGCACCGCCTCCGGCGCCTCCGGCGGGACCCGTTGCCCCGCCGACAGAGCCCGTCGTTCCCGCTGTGCAACCGGGGAACCAGCCGGCGCGTGGTCAGCACCGGACCGGCGTTGCTGCCAAGGTCGCTGCCGCGCCACCACCCGCTCCTCAGCCGGTGACCAATGTGACACCGCCGCCACCGCCGCCACCGCCGCCGCCTCCGACCCTCGTCACGCCGCCGCCGGCGACAAATCCGCCTCCCGCCGTCGCCGAGAACCCGCGTCCGTTGATCGATGCCGCGATCCAGGGTTATGCGCGGGCGCTCGAGTCGCGGGACGTGCAGCAAGTGCGTCGCGTCTATCCAGGGCTGACACCGCAGCAGGCCCAGGTGTGGCGCGACTTCTTCGGCATGGTGAGCGACCTCAAGGTCGATCTCGCCATCAAGCAGCTGCAGATCACCGGTGAGGTCGCGGAGGCGCAGGTGGAAGGGCTCAGCCAGTACACGCAGAATCGGCGGCCGCAGCGGCAGCCGATGAGCTTCCATGCCACCCTCGACCGGACGAGCGGCACGTGGCGGATCGGCTCGATCCGATGACGCGCTATTGGCTGCTCTGGGCAGGGCTCGTGCTCGGCGGCGCGATCGCGTACGCCTGTACGACCGACACCGCGATCGGCCCCGACGCGGCGCTCGACTCGTTGTACATCGAGCCCGCCCCCGCGACCATCGTCCTGGACGACACGTTGCACCTCACCGCCGTCGGTGTCGACACCGCCGGCCGCCGCTTCGCATTGACGCGAGTCACGTGGAGCTCGACCGACCCCGCGATCAGCGTGACGCCGACCGGGGCAGTGGTAGGCATCGCGCTTGGGACGGCCACGGTCCATGTCGCCGCGGGCGCCATCACGGCCACCGCAACGGTGACCGTGACGCCGAAACCGATTTTCGCGACGTCCGCCGATAGCGTGCTGTTCAGCGCCTTTGCGAATGGCCCCGGTCCGGCGGCCCAAACGCTGACGATCACGAACGCCGGCGGCGGCACGCTGGCGCCGGTGGTGGATTCGATCCGCTACGTGACGGGCGCTGGAGGTTGGCTGCAGGCGGCGATCGCGACGGGCGCGGGAACTGACACCGTGAGCCTCACGCCGGCAACGTCGACGCTGGGCGTCGGATCGTATGTGGCGACCGTCTTTCTGGGCGCCCCCAAGGCCACCCAGAAGCCGATCACGGTCAAGCTCACGATGACCGTCGACGCGCCGTTTGCGCTGGCGATCGACTCGGGCGACGCGCAGACGGCGACCGTGAACACGGCGGTGCCGATCAAGCCCACGGTGTTGGTCCGCGATCAGTTCAATAACCCCGTGCCCGGCGCCGCGGTGACGTTCAGCGTGACGGGCGGCGGCGGTTTGGTCAATCCCGTCACGGGCGTCGCGACCGACGCCGCCGGCAAGGCCCGCGTGACGAGCTGGACCCTCGGCACGGCCGCGGGTGCGAACACGCTCCGGGCCCAGGTCACGGGAGTCACGCCCCTCACGTTCAACGCCACGGGCACGCCCGGCGCGCCGGCTGCGACGAGCAAGACGGCAGGTGACACCCAGGCGGTCACGGTGAACACCGCTGTCCCCGTCCGGCCCACGCTCCGAGTCACCGACCAGTTCGGCAATCCGGTGGAGAGTGTGACCGTCACATTTGCCGTCGCTTCGGGTGGCGGCGGTCTGACGAGCGGCACGAAGAAGACGGACGGCTCGGGCTTGGCGGCCGTGGGTAGCTGGACGCTCGGTACCGTGGCGGGCTCGAACACGCTCATGGCCACCGCGGCGAGTCTCCCTGCCACGACCTTTGCGGCCACCGGGACCCCCGATGTCGCCGACAGCATCAAGCTCGGCGCCGGGAATAATCAGACCGACACCGTCAAGGCCACGCTCGCCGCCTACAGCGTGCGCGTCGCCGATCGGTACGGAAACGGCGTGCCGGGCCGGACCGTCACGTGGGCGGTCAGCGGCGGTGGCTCGATCACACCGAGCTCTGTGACGAACGGCAGCGGAATCGCGAGCGCGACTCGCGTGTTCGGCACCGTTGCCGGGGCGCAGGGCGCGACGGCCACGGTGGCGGGCCTGATCGGCTCGCCGCTGACTTTCAGTGCCACCGCCACACACGGCGCCGTCACCACGATTCTCAAGTTCGCCGGCGACGGCCAGAGCGCGACGGCGGGCACGCCTGTCGCCATCGCGCCGGCGGCCCGCGCCGTCGATCAGTTCGGCAACTCCGCCCAAGGCGTGAACGTCACATTCGCGGTCACCGGCGGAGGTGGGAGCGTCGCGCCGACGAGCGCGATCGCCACTGACACAGCGGGCAAAGCCACCGTGACGAGCTGGACGCTTGGGCCTGTCGCCGGGTCGAACAACGATTCCCTCAGGGCGAGCGCGCCGGGGCTCCCGTCCGCGCTCTTCCTCGCCTCGGGATTGTCGGGCGCCGCGAAGAATCTGGTCTACGTGACCGGGACGCCCCAGACCGACACGATCGGGGCGAGCCTTACGGTCTACACCGTCCGCGTCACCGACAGTCTGGGCAATGGTGTTCAGGGTGTTCCGGTCACGTGGTCGGTAACCCTCGGCGGTGGGTCGATCACGCCGTCATCGATCACCGATGCGAGCGGGTTCGCCTCTGCGACGCGCGTGCTCGGTACCAGCGTCGGGGCCGATTCCGCGACGGCGACGGTGGGTGGGCTCATCGGCTCGCCGCAGCGCTTCGGCGCGACGGCGCTGCACGGCAACCCGGCACAGATCTCCAAGACCCTGGGCGACGGCCAGAGCGCCACCGTGAACACCGCGGTCGCGACCGCGCCCCAGGTCCAGATCACCGACCGTGCCGGCAATCCGATCCAGAGCGCGAGCGTCACGTTCACCGTGGCATCAGGCGGGGGCAGCACGGTGCCCGCGTCGCCCGCCGGACTGTCGACCGACGCGAGCGGGTTCGCCCAGCTGACGTCGTGGTCGCTCGGCACGGGTGCCGGCGCGAACACGATTTCCGCAACGTCCACGGGCACGCCAGGCGCCACGGTCTCGGCGACCGGGACGGCGGGCGCGCCGAGTGCGAGCCAGTCGCTCGTGGCGGACAATGCGGCGACCGTTGTCGCCTGCTCGGTGAGCTGCACGGTGGCCGCGAACACGGCCGACAGCGTCACGATCACGGTGCGCGACCAGTTCAACAATCCGGTGAACGGCGCAGCTGTGACCGTCAGCTCGACGGGCACCGGCAACACGCTGAGTCCCTCGGCGAGCGGGACGTCGAACGCGAGCGGGGTATACGCCGTCAAGCTGAATTCGACGGTCGCGCAGGCGAAGACGATCTCCGCCACGGCAACGACGGGGCTCGGCGGCGGCGCGATCACCCAGACGACGGCGGTGACGGTGAACCCGACCGCGGCGTCGGCGACGTTCTCGTCGGTCGCGGCGTCCACGAGCCCGATCACGGCCTGTCAGTCGGCCTGCGTCGTGGGCAGCACCGCCCTGACGCTCACCGCGACGGTGCGCGACTCGTTCAACAACGTCATCAACGCCGCATCGGTGACTCTTGGGTCGAACGGGACGAACAACTACTTCAACGCGGTGCTGCAGAACTCGATCAGCGGTTCCTCGGCAGGCGCCGGCACGTACAGCGCGACGTTCAATTCGGGGACCGCGCAGCTCAAGTCGCTCTCGGCCACGATCACGAGCGGCGCGACGATCGGCGAGAACACGTCGGCGACGGTCAGTGCCGCGGCCCCCGCCTCGGTGTCGGTCGTCAACGCGGGCTTCTCGGCGCGCGTGGGTACCGGCGTGGGCACGCTCCCGACGTACACCGTGCAGGACGCGTTCTCGAACCTGGTGCCAAGCTATCCGGTGAGCTACTCGTCGAGCTTCAGCGGCGCATTCGGCGGGCCGGGCTCCACCAACGCCAGCGGTCAGGTCACGTTGACGAGCTGGACGATGGCGGCGAGCAACGCCGACGACGCGCTCGGCCGGATGGCGAACGCGGTGTCGGTGACCGCGAACGGCGTCTCGGGCACGGCGACCGACTACGGCGTCTACACGTGGTCGGGCGACGCGTCCCCGGTCATCGGACCGACGGCGTCATTCTGCAGCAGCTGTCACGCGTGGAACCGCAATCCCAATAACATCGTGGGCGTGGCGTCTTCGTGCGCCGGCTGGACCTATGTGGCGGCAGGCGCCGCGGGCTCGAGCTACATCTACACGAAGATGCTCGGCACGGCCGCCTGCGGCGGCAACCCGATGCCGCCGCCGGGGGGGAGCAGCGCCGCGAACCTGAAGATCATTCGGGCCTGGATCAATAACGGGGCACTGAATAACTGATGGAATGATGGAATGTCGAATCATTCCATCGTTCCATCTTTCCCTCATTCTTCAGAAGTTGTATTCCAACCCCGCCGTCCACACCACGCTCGG
This sequence comes from Gemmatimonadales bacterium, assembly GCA_035575675.1. Classification (GTDB taxonomy): domain Bacteria; phylum Gemmatimonadota; class Gemmatimonadetes; order Gemmatimonadales; family GWC2-71-9; genus 20CM-2-65-7. The sequence goes on along the minus strand of DATLXS010000203.1, from coordinate 23,066 downwards.
TTGCATCCCCGAATTCCGCAGCGGAAACAGCGCGTTCGTCGTGATCAGCACGCCGCGCGGCGTCTGGAACTTGAATCCCACCGAGGCGCTCAAGAAGTCGTCGCGCTGATCCGGGATGTTGGTCGGGTCCACGGTGTGGGGGAAGGGTGCTAGATACTGCACCGGTCCCGGAATCGGCAGCTTGCTGTCTCCGAGCTGCCACTCGGAGAGCAGATCGAAGGCCATCGTGGCCCAGCTCGCGACGGCGTTATCGAATCCGGCCGTGGCGATGACCGAGTTGGTGGCGAGCTTTGCGTCACGGAAGACGTAGCCGATGTTGAGGTGGGGCGCGAGTGTGCCGAACCTGGCCGAGACGATGCCGAGGCCTCGTCCCGAGAACTTCCCGGAGCCGAGCAGGTTCTGCTCGTCACCGGTGGGGAAGCGGCCGTCCAGCAGGATCGCGGCGCCGAAGGCGGTGCTCTGGGCAATGTTCACTTTGAGGCGCGCCGCGATGTCGCCGACGCCGGTCGCCGCGCCGTCCATCCCCGCCACCGCCGTCATGACGGGCGCCGAGTCGGTACCGGCAAAGCGGTGCGGCGACGGAAACTCCGCTGGTTCAATCGTCGCGACGCTGGTGCCTTGCACCGAGGCGTGCACGACGGGGACCGCGACCGACAGATCCACGCCGTCGACGATGCCGTAGCTCGCGACGAATGTCGTGACGATGAGATTGACGTTCATCGCCACGCGCACGCCGATCACGTCGTTCTCGTAGCCGGGGTTGCCGAGCGTGTCGAGCGGTGGGACGTCCTCGTGGGTGAAGTTGAAGAGGATGTCGTCCATCCGGACGCCGCGCAGCCGCTGGAAATGCATCGTGCTGAAATTCGCGCCCATGAAGAACCGGCCCTTGCCGAGCGTCTGGGCGCGTTCGCCGAAGATCGGCCCGCCCGACGTGGCGGTCTTCACCGGGAGGCCGCCCACGAACTGATAGGTGACGCCGCTCGAGGTCGCGCCCACGGGCGTATTCGAAACGCTCGCCGCGAGCGAGTTGCCGAGCAGGTCGAGAATGTCGCCCGCGGCGGACTGGGTGGCGGGGATGAAGTGCGACCCGTGGCCGGTCAACGCGCCCGCGAGGCAGAGCGGCTGGCCACACGTGCCGAACGTGAACAGGTCGGTGCGAATCTGTTCGCGCAGCGACTGGCCGGCGAGCGGCTGAGCTGCAGCGAGGAGCAAGGCAAAGAGCACGCAGCGGCGCACGGGGCGTCCTGAGGAAATGGGCGCCGCAATGATAGCTGCGGCCCTGCGCGACGGCCAGCCGTTACGCGTCGATCACCTGCCCAAAACGCAACCGGTAGGCCGTTGCAGTCTTACCACCGCGTCAACACCGTCCCGCCTTCTTTCATCCAGAGCATGATGGCGGCGCACGGGCTCCCCATGAACTCGGGCGGCGTGACGCCTGGGTGTGGGAACGCTTCTACGGCCAACACCTCGTCCAGCTGCACCTGGTCCAGCGTTTTTTGGAGTGGGATTCCGTTCGACCACAGCTGGATGACGCACGGCGTTTGCTCGGCGCTGGTCGGGTTGGGATTCATGATCGACGTACGACCGCGACTGGCCTCCTGCCCGCAATCCTGATCACCCCGCTGCGTGATGATGCAGATGAAGTGGAAGTTGGGCTTCTGTCGGATCAGCGTGAAGAGGCTCCCGCCGCCGTGCAGCAGATCATCGGGCGCAAAGAACAAACCCTGGCGAAACCTGGCCTTGTGATCGTAGAAGCGCGCGAGCTCCGGGTAGATCTTCAGGTCGGCATCCTGTACCGCCGCGCGGTCGGCATCCGACTTCACCGGCTGCATGCTGGCCGTCCCCATGTCCGTCTCGCCTGAGGACGTATCTCCGGCAAGTGCGGTGAGGACCGGGATGTAGCCGGGCCGGCGAATCATCACGACGAGCGGACCCTGCGGCGCCGAGACGTGAAACGTCCCATCATCGCCGGTCCGCTGTCCCGTGGGCATCCGACCGATATAGATGGCCGCCTGAGACACTGGCTTGTGCTTGGCCGAATCCACGACGGTCCCTTTGATTGTGCGGGTTCGGCCCTGTGCGGGCGCCACGTGCACGGCGACCAGGGCCAGGGTCACCGCGAACATCGCGGCAGTCGAGCGGCGCATTGGAGACCTCCTCCAGGTGATACCGTCCCACGGGTGGGTGTCAGGGGTCAGCCATCGATCGCGAGGAATTAAGTACCCGGCAGCGAGCGTCAATGTTGCACGGAGATCCGCCGCTCAGCGGGGACGCCACTGCCACAGTTCGTTTATCACCGCCGCCGGGAGGCGGCAATCCAATTGGCGAGCCAGCATCACGATCTGCCCGCGGTGATGCGCTTCATGGGCGACGAAGTAGGTCAGGACGTGGCCGACGTCAAGGGACAGGTTGCGCCAGACGTATCCCTTCGAGGGGGGAATGCGACCCCCGCGATTGCCCCCGAGCTCGAGGAGCGCGGCGATCCCGCGACTGCTCTTGGCGAGCGCCGAGACGAGCTGGCGGCGGGTGACGGTCCGGCGCTCCACGCGCGGGGGGACGGCAATCCCATGCTCGCGGCCCAGTGTCCTGACCCAGCTACACCGCGCGTTGTGGAGGTGGGCCGCGATCGTGCGGATCGAACGCGCGGGGGTTCCGGGGAGCGTGACCGACCAGAGGGCCGTGGGAATGTGTTGGACGAGAAAGGCCGTAACGCGGTTGTTGGTCGTCCAGGCGGCAAGGAGCGTGTCTTCCAGGTCGCGCGTCATCTCGACCGCCGGTCGCGAATCGCATCATGCGTGTCCCGCACGGCCACCCAGATCTCGACGCTTGTCGCATCGAGATTGATCTCGAAATCGAACGTATAGGCACGAGCGGGTGCGTCGCTCCGGGCGAAATACTCCCACGCTTCCTGCCACCCATCGATCACCACTTGTGGCAAGGGTCCCGAGCGGCGGAACACGAGATAGCGCCCTTCCGGCACCGACACGATCTGCAGCGGTGGCGACAGGGGGGACGGAGTCCGCACCTCTCGCCCGACGAGAATCTGGTAACTACCCGAGACGTCGCTCTCATACGCCGAATACACTCCGATCGGCGGTCCCACGGCGCCGGCCTGCGCGAGGCGGTCGAACCACTTGTCGTTCCTGAACTGGCCCCACAGCTGCGGGATCTTGCCCGTTGCAGGATTCGCTTCCGCGGCGTTGGTGGTGCGAGCGGCAAGTCCGGCGACGTGCCGGGGTCTGGAGCGACGGAGTTCAGGGGGCATTGCGGCCCTGAAGCTGGAGCAAGAGCCGGCGGACCGCGGCGACCTTCATGCCACGTTTGTGGACGCGCTTCATGTCTTGATGCGGACGTTGCTGAATATGGCGCGCTCTGTGACGGTGGCGTTGTGCGAACACACGAACAGACCGACGTAGACCGTATCGGGAAGTGCGACACCGCCGAGTCGCTGGGTGACGAGGGTGTCGCCGACGCGCGCCACCGACATGAAATAGGCGCCATCGCGCCGCTCGAGCTGGATGATCGCCTCGACGTCCGGGAGGCTGTCCGCCGACTTCTCCTCCTCCGTGATCGCGCCGGTCTGCCGCCGAAACTGCAGCGACATCAAGCCGTTGCCGTGCAACGCCGCGGTCACGTGCGCGCTGCCGGGGTCGAGCGAGGGCCGAATGGTCCAGCCGATTTTCCGATGTGCTTCGACGCCCGCGCCGATGAAGCGCGCCCGTGTGGACAGCGTGAAGTCGCCGCTGATGCGCTTCCAGACGAAATGAAAGTCGTCGCGCACGTCCCACATATTCTCGCCCGATCCCGCGACGAGATATGTCTGCTCCTCCCGGTCGTAGGACACGGAGCCTCGTGCTCGACCGACGTCCGTGTCCGCGGCGAAGACACCGACCGAACGCTGCGCGCCGAGGACGGCAACAATCGTCACGAATGCGCGAAGCCGTGACATCATTGACGCGTCAGTGTCACGCGCGCGAAAGGCCGGCGCACGCCCGAGCTGTCGTTGTCCATGTGCCATTGCCAGGAATCCGCGGCACGGTTGTACACAAACGTGGTGTGAAAGCCGTCGGTCGCCGTGTAGTGGAAGAGAAACGGGACAGAGTCGCCGACCACGCTGCCGCGACCGGTCCCGGCGGGGTCGAAGGCCGTAGCGCCCGTGTTATCCATCCACAGGCAGGCATATTCGCCCGTTCGCGGATCGCGGCCGAAGACCACCACGGCTTCATATGCCGGAGCGCCGTCCTTGGCGCGCTCGCGCGAAACCTCGTGCATCTGCACGTACTCGCGGCCGAGCATCCATGCGAACGTCACGTCATGCGTCGTCTGCTGGTGTGCGATGGTGCCGCGCAGGACCCAGCGGCCAATGAGACGGTCGAACAGCGAGTCGGGCGGGAGCGTTTGCGCCCAAAGCCCGTGAGCACTGAGGATGAGGCCGAGCGACCAGACCAGCGTCCGATTCATTCAACAATCTACCATCATGGCGTGTGGCGCAGCACAGTCGCCGGGAATTGGGATTGTCCCAGGCTCGCCCCCAGTGCGCCGCCGTCTCATTCAGGGAGTATGAGTTAGGGCGCTGTACAGCATGCCCAGCAAGAATCCAAGGAGAATGAGAGCGCCGATGCCTCGAATGACGCGATCGTACCAACGAAGCTTCAGCGACTTGTGAGGTCGAATGGCCGTCTGAAATAGGTCGACGACACTGCCCAAGAGACTGCTCACTTCCCGGGCATGGGGGTCAGGATTGGGCAATTCCTTCATGTCCCTAGGCCGCATAAGAATCAACGATCACGCGCAACGAATTCTCTATATAGAGGAACCGCGTCGCGCTCGTACGTCCCCTCGGGCACGCCAGGAAAAGGTCTTGTCTGCATTCGTACTACCACCAACGCGAGATCCGGCAGGATGTGCACATCCGTATCGAGATGGCCGTGCATGGCGATCGCCTGCGCTTCGGGATCGATCCACCACAGCAGCCCATATCGGGGGTTCAACTGTTGCGACGGGTGCGTGGCGGTCTCGATCCACGCTTGACTGACGATCCGCCTGCCGTCGGACAGTCCCTGGTGGAGGATCAAGCGCCCCAGCCGCGCGAGATCGCGCGGTGTGGTCTCCGCGTCCGCATAGGTCCAGGCGTGGCCCTTCCCATCCGCGTGGAGCCGCGTGCGGTCCATCCCGAGTGGACGGAAGAGCCGGCGCGTGGCGTAGTCTTGAATCGGTTCACCCGCCGCCGCATCGAGAATGGGAGACAGGAGTTGTGCCCCTTCATTACTGTAGGCCCACGAAGTGCCCGGCTCATTGGTCGGAGTCAGACTCTCGACGAATCTGTCTTTGTCATTCGTGTAGCCAACGCCACCTGCGTACATCCGGGGAAGCCCAGCAGTCATGCTGAGGAGATGGCGCAGGGTGACATGACCTCGAATGCCGTCGCACCAGCTCTGGATGAAGGTGCAGACGCGGTCGTCGACGCTCCCCAGCCTGTGCTCGTCCAGGAGCATGCCAACCAGCAAGGCGGTTATCGACTTTGTGGACGACATCGCGTACATCGGTTCATGATACCGTGGTGAATACCACTCTTGGACGATCGTATCGCGATAGACCACCAGGCACGCGTCCGCTCCGGTCCGCTCGCAGATCCTCAAATGCCGTTGGAGTGCGCGAACATCGAGACCGAGGCTCTGAGGGTCTGCCGTTGCCCACGACGAGCCCTGCCCCGACGCGGACGTCGCGATGAGGAGGGTCAGTACGGCTGCGGCAATCGAGCGGGGCACCGTGCCTCAGGATCGACGTTTCTGCGCCGGCCGGTCTCGGCCGTACTGGTGGAGGACGGCGAGCAATGGACTAACGGACGCATGGCGCTACGCCCCGACGGCCGGACGAGGATCGATTCGCCGCCGCGACCACAGGTACACCGCGACGTTAATGACGACCACGAGCGCCGCGAGCATCCATTGGACGGCGCGCGTGAGACCATCCGGGTAAATAATCGGGACCAGGTAATGCGCGATGAAGCTACCGCTGTAGCCAGCGCCACCTGCGCGCAGCGCGAGTGCGTTTTCCAACGGCGTGAGTGGACAGATGAGACCCGGCATTGCCTCGACATAAACTCCCCAGGCCGCTGCCAGCAGATGCGCTGGGATGACCCAGCGATAACGGCGCGCGAGCACACCGCCACCTACCACGAAGAGCAGGAAGGCGAAGTGGAGCGTGATGACGAAGTCAGTGAGCAGGCGATAGAACACGGCCGCAGCCCTCAGGCACCTTTATTCTTGTCGTCCCACACCTTCGGCTCCCAGAGCTCGATCTTGTTGTCGTCTGGGTCCATGATCCACGCAAACTTGCCGTTTTCGTGCGATTCGGGTCCTTGGACGATTGCCACACCGCCCGCACGCAGCTGCCCCAGCAGCTCACCGAGGTTGTCGACCCGGTAGTTGATCATGAAGGAAGACTTGCTTGGGCTGAACCACTGGCTGTCTTTCGCCGCGACATGCCACACCGTAAGCCCTTGATCCTCGGCCTTGTCGTCCGGCCATCTGAGGATCGCGCCGCCAAAGTCTTCCAGCGACATGCCCAAGTGCTGCCGATACCACGCTGCCAGGGCAGTGCTGTCGCCTGTGCTCTTGAAGAAGATCCCCCCGACTCCGGTAACCTTCGCCATCGTTCCCCTCCTGTTTATCTAGCTGGACTCGAACGCTCCTGCGACGCTGCTCCTCGCGCCTGCATCTAAGCTACTGAGCCGCTGTGCTCGCGCTAAGGAGCGAGGAGCGGGCGGTCGCCACACCCACGCTGCTCCGCGGTCACCTGCCACATGTAGAGGATGTCATGGACGCGACGCGTACTGCCGTTGATGATGGCCTTCATCCTGCTGGCGCCCGGCGTGGCGATGGCCCAGGGCGAGGCGGCCAGCGCGAGCCCGTCGCCCGGAGTGCCGAGTGTCGTGCTGCGGATAGATCCGCGGCTGATCGTCGAAGCAGCGGAAGTGTGGCGTCTGATCGGGGGACGGGAGAACCCCGTCTGGCCCGGCTGGGATGCCTCCGATACGCCGATCCTCTTCTACCTTACCGGCGAGCAGGATGTGCTCATCAATCACCCGCGGCCGCCGCCCGGCTTCGTCCCCTATGATGGGCCGGTGCGGTTTCCAGGGGGACGCATCCTGGTGCGGGACGGACCCGGGTTCCTCCAGTACGACGGCCAGAACACATCGCGCGACATCGAGGCAGTCCGGACGCTCGTGGTTGCCGATGCCCTGTCCAACCTGCGGCAGCAGATCCGCGGTCTGTTGGAGGCCCCACGACCTCCAGGCGAGAGAGCGCCGGATCTCAGCTTCTCGCAGCTCGCGATCGATCCCTACGAGCAGCTCGCGCTCATCGTGCACGAAGCGTTCCACGTCTTCCAGGATCGTGCGGCCCCGACGAAGGGTGCCAACGAGATGCTCCTCCTACACTACCCCGTGCTCTCGGTGGCGAACAACGTGGGGTTTGCGCAGGAGGGCGCGGCGCTCGCAGCGGCGCTGCGATCCGCGTCGGACACGGCATGTCGGTCCGCCGCCGTACGGTGGCTGGCGCTGCGACGGCAGCGCAGGTCCCTGCTCCCGCCCGACGCGGTCGAGTACGAGAACGCCGCGGAGTTCAGCGAAGGTCTCGCCAAGTACACCGAGTACCGGCTGCTCGAAACGCTCGACGGGCGAACGCCTGACCAGGCGATGTGGTTGGTCCAGGGATTCGGCGGGTACGGCAATCTGGCATCCCGGCGCTCCCGACTCGTCGACCAGATGCTCCAACACCTGCGTGGCGAGGTCTCGGTTAACAACGACTCGTATGGCACTGCCCCGCTGCGCATGAGACTGTACTACTCCGGCATGTCGATCGGCGCCCTGCTCGACCGGCTCCACACGGACTGGAAGCACCGCATCCTCGCTCCCGGCGTGTCCCTGACGGATCTCGCGGACGGCGCGATTGGTGCCGACGCGGGGGAGCTTCGCAGAGCGCTGGAGGATGTGCGACGGGAGGGAAGCGACGACTCACTGGTTGCCGCCAAGCGACGCCTCGCGGAGGAAGGTCGAGCCCGGATCGATACGGTGCTCGGGGGCATCGAGCAGGGCGCCGGCACCGGCATGATCGTGGACTACGGCGCCCTCGAGACTCCACGGGTGGGACTGGCCTTCACGCCGTTCGGCATCTCTGTCGTCGATGCGGATCGAACCATTTACTCGCAGATTCCGATCCGCGCCACGTTTCCCGACGGCTCCGAGGTCGCGCAAACGGAGCCGATGCCCCTTCTCCACGACAAGAAACGCAAGCTGATCCGGTTCCGGTTGCCGAGGGTGTTCTCTCCCCAGGAAGTGGCGAGCGCGGCTGGCGCCGTTGCGCCGACCGCGCAAGAGGCGCGCGAGCTGAGGCTGGCATTGCCGGGGGTTGTGCTGCATGCCGTCCGGGCGACGATCCAATGGGAAGGCAGGGATCTGCGCATTGTCCTCAGGGCTCCCCAGCGGTAGGGGGCGCCCAACGGATCGCGCTAGCTTCAGGCGCTGGTTAGGAGGAACCAGCGATCGTCATGCGTGCTTTCTTCCCGGGGCGCCGCGAGCTTCAAGCGCTTCTTAAACGGCCCGCTCCGATTGTCCATCCCCTACGAGGAACGCGACCGCGGCCGCTATGGCAGCACCACTCCCAAGGACAGTTGCAAACCGAGCAACGCCGATGAGTGACATGCTCGGCACTCCCCGATTCGCCCACAGGACGATGAACGCGTATGCCATGACCGTAGCCATGAGAAAAGCGGCGAAGCCGGCACCTGTTCGAGTTAGAAATCCCTCGTTGCGGTATCGGGCAAGCAGCGGCGCAAGAGCGCCGAACATCGCGGCGTACGGAATGAAGATCAACGGCCCGCGCGTGCTGAAGACTTGGACGAGTATCAGGGCTACGCCGCCGAGAGCTCCGAGGACCAGCGCTTGCGAAAAAAGAAGACTGCGTAGGATGCGCACTTGAGCCATGTTACCCTCCTCTTGTTATTTTAAGCACGGCATCGCCACGAGATGTAGGCGGCTCGCGCCACACCAAGCCCTGCCCCAGCCAAAATCAACCTCGTCCGGAGACGTCGCATGCTCGCGTCGGGGTGCGCACCCTCCGCCGACACCCAAATGCCCACCGCCAGCTCGTATCCGAGCCAGCCACCGATCCCGCCGCCAAGCGCGCCCGCCGCGATGCGCAGCGCCGTGTGCCCATCACAGGCCCGGGGTTGATACCGAGACGCTGGGATACCGAAGTAACCGGTCTGGAGGACTAGTGGCGCGCGGTTTGCGTTCGCCAATTCCATGCTGAGGCGCTGCCCGTGAGCCGTCCGAGCAAGCGCACCGAGCGCCACAATCAGCAGAGTCACAGAATTTCTACGGAGCACTCCATCCCTCGCAGCCTAACGTGTGGTTACCGCGACGCCGCAGCCTCCGGCTCGAGATACTCCTCGCGATACATCCGGATCAGCTCGAAGAAATAGCTCAACGCCAGGGGACCGACGAGCAGGCCGAGCAGCCCGAAGTAGCTGACGCCGCCGATCGCGCCGATCAGCGTGATCAGCGGATGAATCGCGGAGAAGCGGCGATAGATCAGCGGCCGGATGAAGTTGTCGACGCTCCCCACGACGAGCACACCCCAGACGATCAGCAGCACGCCCGCCACCGCTCTGTCCTGCATGATCAACACAACGGCCGCCGGCCCCCAGATCATCCCGCTGCCCACGACGGGCAGGATCGCGAACGCCATCGTGACGACGGCCCAGAACAGCCCGTTCGGCAGGCCGGCCACCGCGAACGCGAGGCCGAGCAGCGCGCCCTGGAGCGCGGCGACGACGCCGGTGCCGATCACCGTCGACACCGTTACGTCCCTGAATCGCTTGCCAAGGTTCTCGGTGTTCGCGTCGGAAAAGGGGATGTAAGGACGGGCGTCGAGCCACACGTCCCCAGGATGCTTCAGCACGTAGTACAGGCCGAAGAAAGAAATCGTGAGGTTCAACGTCATGCGCGTGGCAGTGCCGACGAGACCAAACGCGCTCGAACCGATCGCCGCCACAATCCGCCCGCCCGCCTCGGCGAGCCGGGGCCCGACGGGAATACCACGGAACTGCAAACTGCGGAACCGCTCGATGATCGGGCTCTGCAACACCGTCTGCGTGATTTCCTGCGCCTGGTTGATCAGCAACCCCGCGATCAGCAGGCCCGGCACGATGATCAGGACCGCGCCGAACAGCGTCACGGCGATCGCCGCGAGGGACGACGGTGCCCCCTTTCGCACCAGCCAGTTCTGCACCGGCGCGAACAGCACGGCGAGCACCGGAATGCCAATGATTCCCGTGGCATACGGCCCCAGCGCCCACAACAGCGCCGCGCCCAACGCAAAGACGATGAGCGCGGCGCGCTGATGCTTGCTGTCGAGAAACGCCATTCCTTTAGCGGCCACCTCGCTCCACACGCAGGACGCGCGTCAGCGTTTTGCCGTCCACCGTGATCGTGACGAGATAGTCGCCGGTCGCGACCTGGTTCGGCGCGCCACCGAACCCTCCAAAGCCGCCACCTCCACCAAGTGGAGCACGACCGAAGGCCTGAGCAACGAAGCCGAGCGCCCCAAAACCTCCACCACCTCCACCACCTCCCGCTTGGCCCGGCTTGCGCAGCAGGTTGCCGAGCGTCGTCAGGAACGTGGCATCGGGCGCCGCGTCACCGGACTCGCCTCCACTCTCGCCGCCGGCGGCGGGCAATTGGGGAGTCGCTGAGGCCGCGCGCGGCGTCGACTCACCAGGGCGCTCGTTGAATCGCCCGGCCGCGGTGAAGGGCGCGCCGCCTCCTCCACCTCCACCCCCTCCACCTCCTCCACCTAACCCAAAGCGCTGCGCGATACCCTGAACATCACCGGTGACCAGTAGCGCTTTGATGGGATCGAGCTGCTGGGCGTTGCCGCCATTCTTGGCGAGCGAGTCGAACACGACGTCGATGCGCCGCACGAGCCACGCGCTGTCGCGTTTTTGCGACGGCGAGAGCGCGAGCGGCGGCGGCGTCTTGCCCTGGAAATTCCAGACGACGCGGTGCAGGCCCGCTCCCGCCGGCCCCTGAACCGTGCGGACCGTGTCGCCGCGCACGTCGCGAATCACGATCTGCGTCCGCGCTCGGCGATCGCTATTGCCGCCGGTGAGCCGGTATACGATTTCGGCGCCGTACGGCGGACTGGGCGCGCGGAACTGTTTCTGGCCGTTGTTGCCGCCCCCGAGCAGCGGCTGACCGTACTGATAGGCCGTCGTTGGCTGGAAGAGATAGGCGCTCGCCGCGATCACACTGTCGGTGAGCTGCTCGAGCGGCGCGATGTTCACGATCCAGAGCGAGCGGCCGTGCGTCGCCGCGAGCAAGTCGCGCTCGCGCGGGTGAATCCGCAGGTCGTGCACCGGCACCGTCGGGAGCCCGTTCATGAAGCGCTGCCACGAGCCGCCGCGGTTGAACGAGACATACAGCCCGACGTCCGTGCCGAGAAAGAGCAGATCCCGGTTCGTGAGATCTTCCCGAATTACGTGCACGTAGCCCGGCCCGTCGTCGCCCTTCGGGAGATTGCTCGCGATCGACCGGAACGACTTCCCGAAGTCGGTCGTGACGAACACATAGGGCGCGTAGTCGCCGGTGCGGTGATTGTCGAACGTGATGTAGAACGTCGCCGTGTCGAAGCGCGACGGCTCGATCCGGCTGACGTACGAGCCGGCGGGGACGCCCGGGAAGCGGCCGGTGATGTTCTCCCAGCTGCCGCCGTCGTTCTTCGTGGTCCAGACGTTGCCGTCGTCCGTGCCGGCATACAGCACGCCGGGTTTGAGCGGCGACTCCGCCAGCGACACGATCGTGCAGAACGTCTCGGCGCCGGTCACATCCGGTGTCACGCCGCCCGTCGTGCGCGTGCTCACGCGGATCTTCATCGAGTCTTTGGTCGTGAGATCGGGCGAGATCGGATAGAGATCCTCGCCGCGGCGCGTGGACTTCATCACCTTGTTCGCGCCGGCGTAGAAGACCTCGGGATTGTGCGCCGAGATGAAGAACGGCGTGTTCCAGTTCCAGCGGAGATCGATGTCGCTCGAGTCGGCGCGCTGGCGCTGGCGCAGGTCGGCGATCCGGCGCCGCTGGTCCGCGGTCTCGGGGCGCGTGGTATCGGGCCGCTCGATGACGATCGAATCCTCGAACTGCGTGTAGCGCGGCCGCCAGTTCGGTTTCTGGAGATTGGTGCGGTCGCCGGTCGCGAAGTTGAGCCGCGACATGTTGCCGCCCTGCGATTCGACGTAGATCGTGTTCGGGTCGGTGGGATCCTGCGCGGTATAGAAGCCGTCGCCGCCGCCCACGGTGGTCCAGTCGGCGTTGGTCAGCTCGCCCTGGCGCCGGCGCGACGGCCCGCACCACGAGCCGTTGTCCTGAAAGCCCGCGCAGACGCTGTACGGAAACGCCATGTCGTAGCTGACGATGTAGGGCTGCCCGATCGGGAACGTGTTCAGAAAGTCCCAGTTGCCACCTTTGTCCCACGTCTGCGACACCCCACCGTCGTCGCCGACGACGATGTGATTGGGATCGCCGGGATCGATCCACATCGCGTGATGGTCGACGTGAATCCCGACCGTCGCGTTGCCGATCGTCTTGCCGCCGTCATTCGAGTAGTTGACCGGCGTGGACGACCAGTACACGCGGTTCGGGTCCTTGGGATCGACCCGCACCTGGGAGTAATAGAAGGGGCGTACGTCGTTGCCGTTCATCTTTTCCCAGGTCGCGCCGCCATCGGCTGAGCGATACAACCCCGACGGGCGCACCTGCGCCGGCTTGCCGGGGCCACCCTGGGCATTGGCGCTGGTATCGGCCTCGACCATCAGGTAGATCACCTTCGGATCCGAGGCCGCGATCGCGATGCCGATGCGGCCTTTTGTCGTCGTGGGGAGACCGCCGCCCTTGACCTCGGTCCATGTCTTGCCGCCGTCGGTCGTCTTCCAGAGCGCGCTGCCCGGGCCGCCACTATTAAGGAAGTACGGCCCGCGCACGCGCTGCCAGCTCGCGGCGAAGAGGACTTCGGGATTCGACGGGTCCATTGCGACATCGATGAAGCCGGCCTGGGGCGACACGAACTTGACGAGCTGCCAGGTCTGCCCGCCGTCGGTTGTCTTGTAGAGGCCGCGCTCGGGATTTGCCGACCACGCCTGACCCAGCGCCGCAACGTAGACGATGTTCGGGTTGGTGGGGTGCACGACGATGCGACCGATCGCGCCCGACTTCTCGAGCCCCACGCGCTTCCAGGTGAGGCCGCCGTCGGTCGATTTGAAGATGCCGCAACCCGGCGAAATCGTGTTGCGCGAATCCTCTTCACCCGTGCCCGCCCACACCTGCATCGTGTCCGACGGTGCGATCGCCAGCTCGCCCATCGACACGCACTTCTCGTTGTCGAAGACGGGCCGGAATGTCGTGCCGGCGTTGGTCGTCTTCCAGATACCGCCCGCCGCTGCCGCGACGAAGAACGTCTTTGACGGGCTCGGGATGCCGGTGACGCTCGAGACGCGGCCGCCCATGTTCGCCGGGCCGATGTTGCGCCAGCGGAAACCGGCGAGCAGCGTCGAATCGAGCGTGATGCCACCAGCGCTGGGCACGCCTGTCGTCACCGTGACATTCGTTGGTGCCGGGCGTTGCGGACGGGGGAGCGGTGCAGCGGGCTTCTGACTCAGAGCTGGTACGGCGATGACGGTGAGGACGGCGGCAGCCGCCCACAGGCGCTGGGACATGACGGCCCTCAGTCGATGAGTTGTGGTGTGAAGGAACCTTGCAGCTAATGAATTACGAATGGAAGGGGCGGGGCGTTGGGACCAACACTGACCCGCCCCTCCTTGCGCCGATGAATCCCGATAATTAAACTCGGCTTTCCTTGACCCATGGTCTTATGCGCTGTTTCGTCTTCCTCAGCGTTTTCGCACTGCTCGCCAGCCATCCGCTCTCAGCCCAAGAACATTTCGACATAGCCGTCTATCCCTACGCCACCGCGCATCGCGGCGAATGGGAGCTGGAAGGCCACATCAACTACGCAAGCCGCGGTACGAGCAGCTTCGCAGGGACCGTGGCCCCGACCCAGGGCCAGTGGCGATTTGCCGCCGAGGTCACCCGCGGGATTACCGAGCACTGGGAGGTGGCTGGTTACGTCCTCGGCGCCCAGCTGCCGGGATCCGGCTTCGAGTACGCCGGTTGGCGGCTCCGCTCGCGGATGCGGGCGCCGGAGTCGTGGCGCCTCCCCGTCAACATCGGGTTCAGCGCCGAGTACGAGGCGACGCGGCCGGCGTTCAGCGAGAGCGCCCGCACCGCCGAGCTGACGGCGATCTTCGAACGGCGCTTCGGGCCACTGCAATTGCTCGCCGATCCAACGTTCGAGCGTGATCTCGCGGGTCCCGAGCACGAGTGGGAGTTCGAGCCACGGACCCGGGCAGGTATCGATGTCAGCAAGGTCGTGACGCTGGGGTTCGAGTGGTACGGCTCTTTCAGCGAGGTGAGCCAGAAGCACCAGTACTATCCGACCGCAGATCTGCGGCTTGGCGATGACATGACACTGCACCTTGGCGTAGGCTTCGGTGGGGCTTCGGCTGGTGACCGACTGGTCTTCAAGACCAGCTTCGAGATGCCCCTTGGCAGCGAGAAGAAACTGGATAAGTGACGTTTTGGGACTTCATGCGTCCCAGTGAGCTCGTGAGTCCCGTCACGTTGCACTTGGCATAGCCCATTTCACATATTGGGTGCGGCACTAATGCAGTCCCAGGCAGGGACCGCGCCCCCCCCGCCGCTCACTGATTTCATCTATGTGTGCCACGTCCCGCTGTCTGGAGCCCCCTTAACGGGGGGATCGGATCATGGCCGCCTGGAACATATTCGGACGCGACACGACACCTGAACAGCTCCCCGCCGAATTGCGCTCGATTCTCGCCGAGATGAAGCGCGAGCGCGTCGCCTTTGAAGCGCTGACCACCGCCGCGCGCGACTCCGGTCAGAACCTGTCGCAGCTCATGCAGCCGCTCACCGAAGCGCAGAAGGTCGTGAGCGAATTGCAGGGGCGCGTCAAATCGCTGGAGCGGCTGGTGCCGGTCCTGGCGACGCTCGACGAACAGACCGAAAACGTCTCGAAGTCACAGCGGCGTACCGAGACGCAGCTCACCCAGAACTCGGAAAGCGCGAAGCTGCTGCGCAGCGAGATCGACGAGCTGCGCGGTGTGCTCGAGCAGGCGCTCGCGCTCAAGAACGACGTCGCGGGTTTCCTCGAGCTGGGTGGCGGCTTCAAGGCGCTGCGCATGGATGCCGACACGCTGAGCGGTGCGGTCCGTGAGCTGACGCAAGGGTTCGACCAGGTGCGTGCGCGCCAGGAGGAGCTGCGCAAGACGAGCGACGCGGTCGCGGGGCGCTTCAGCGCCTTTGAAGACCGCCAGCACGAAGTCCAGCGCAGCGTCGCCGAAACCGAGGCGCGCACCTCGACGGTCGGGCAGTCGCTCAAGGATCTATCCGCGGCTGCCGCCGAGGCGGTGCAAACCAAGCGCCAGCTGACGACGCTGAAGGCCTTGGCCGATGGCGTCTCGCAGAAGGTCACGGCCCTCGAGTCGCAGCGCGAAGTCGTCGAGCGTGCGACGTCGGAGGTAGGCAAGCTCCACGAGCTGATGCAGGAAGTCGATGCCAAGATCCGTCGCCACGAGGAGAGCGCCAAGGGGCTCAAGGACCTCGAGTCGAGAGTCGGCGAGCTGAAAGACTTGCACGCCGAGGTGCTCGGGCGCTCCACCGAAATCACGGCCAATCACGCCGCCGTGAAGCAGGCGGACGATGAATTGCGCGCCCGGCTCGCGGCGTTGCGCGACGACGTGCAGCGCGCCGTGAAGCGGTTCGAGCTCGAGAACCAGGGGCTCGATGCGGTCGGCCAGCGCATTGTCGATCTGCGCGGCGGCCTCACGGCGATGGAAGGTCGCTTCAAGCAGTTGGAGGAGTCGAGCCGCAAGATCACCGACGTCAACTCCCAGGCCGATGGCCTGGTGACGCAGCTCGAAGGGATCGCCGAAAACGTCGCGACGCTCGGCAGCCAGGCCGAGCGCGTGCGCGCGATCGAGGCGAGCGCAGGCCGGCTCGGCAGCACGGTCGAGGAGATGAGCCAGCGCGTGGCGCAGCTCGAGAAGTCGCACCCCGGCGTGAAGGCGGCGCTCGAGGATGTCGCGATGCTCCGGGGCACGCACGAATCGGTCCGGGGCGCGCTGGAGCACGTGGAAGGTGCCGCCGACGAGATGGCGCGCGTGCTCGAGCAGCAGTCGGGCACCAAGGCGTGGCTCTCCGGCGTCACCGACCAAATCAAAGCGCTGCGTGTCGAGCTGGCCGCCATCGAGGATCTGAAGCCCTCGGTCGAATCGGTGCGGGGAGAAGCGGACCGGCTTTCAAACGCCATGGGCCAGATCGAGGCCCGCAGCCGCATGGTGGACGACCTCAACAAGCGCCTGACCGAGCTCACGTCGCTCGGCTCGCAGCTCGACGAGCGGAGCCGCGAGCTGGTGTCGCGCATGGCTGGTGCGGACGAGCGGTTCGGGGCATTGGCGGCTCGCGCCGACGAAGCCGCGCGGATCGAGAAGCTCGTGCCGGCGGCGGTTGCGACGGTCGAGCGCGCCGAGCGCCGCGTGGGAGAGATCGACACCACGGTGACGACGCTCGAATCGCGCGCCCATAATCTCGAAGGGTTGGCCGAGCGCACCCGTGCGCTGGGTCAAGAGCTCGAGCTGAAGCAGACGGCGCTGGACAAGGCCACGGAGCATCTGGACCGGGTGGCTGAGCTGCGCGAGCAAGCGGCTACTGCCGCCCAGCAGCTCGAAGAGCGCTCGTCACAGCTGGGCACCGCGGTCAACACGGCCGGCAATCGCCTGCTCGAGCTGACGGCCACGGTGGACGAGCTGGACAATCGCGCCGGCACGCTGCGCTTTGCGCAGAAGCGCATGGCGCAATTCGAGGAGCGGCTCGCCAAGTGGGAGGCGGTCGAATCGCAGCTCACGCGCGCCCTCGAGCAAATGAACCAGCGCCAGGCGACGGTCGATGCGATGCAGGCGGACATGCATCGCCTGTACGAAGTCGCCGAGAAGACGACGGACGATGTGCGGGCGATCGCGAGCGCGCGGGAGGAAGTCGGCCAGACGCGCGCGATGCTCGAGACGGTGCTCAGCATGGTGACGCACGTGCACGACGCCGCCAACGGTTTGGATCATCGCAAGCGCCAGGTCGAGCAGGCCGAAGACCGGCTCGCGCGGGCCGAGGCCATGTTGGCGGAGGTGCAGGCCGGGATGGAGCGCCTCGGTGGCCAGAAGGCCTTGCTGGATCAGGCGGTCACGCAGGCCAGCGCGCTCGAGTTCCACACGAAGCAGGCCGAGACGGTGATCGCCGCGCTGCGTCAGGAGCGCGAGATCACGGATAACGTCCGGACTGCCGTGTCACACCTGCGCGAGGAGCGGCGGTCGGAGGAGCGTCCGACGAAAAAGACGGCGTAGGGAGGATTACGGTAAACCAATAGGGGCGCAGCTTGCTGCGCCCCTATTTTTTTTCTATCCCCCGACGATCGCCCCGACAACCAGGAACGGCTCTGCGCCGGTGGCGACCGGCTCCGGCAGGGGCGCGTCCGGCGGGTCGTGCGTCAGGTCGCGCGCGCACGCGAAGAAGCGCAGGAACGGGCGGCGCTGCGCGGTGACATGGTCGCGGATCGTCCCGCGCAGCATCGGATAGCGTGCCTCGAGCGCGTCGAGCACCGCCGCGCACGTGAGCGGATGGCGGCGGACATCGAGCGCGACCTCGCCGCCGACCTGCGCCAGCGATTGCAGGTGCGGCGGCAACACGACGCGGATCATGGCAGCGTCTGTGCCTCGACCGACAACACGGTCGGGAGATCACGCACGATGGGCGCCCAGTTATCGCCCCCGTCGGCGGATCCGTACACCTGACCGCCCGTTGTGCCGAAATACACGCCGCACGGCTGCAGTGCGTCGACCGACATCGCGTCGCGCAGGACGTTCACGTAGCAGTCCTGCTGCGGCAGGCCCTTGGTGAGCGGCTCCCATTCGTTGCCGCCACTCCTGCTGCGGTACACGCGCAGCTTCCCCTCAGGCGGGTAGTGTTCGGAGTCGCTCTTGATCGGAACGACGTAGATCGTCTCCGGCTCGTGGGCGTGCACGTCGATGACGAACCCGAAGTCGGTGGGCAGGTTGCCGCTCACCTCCCGCCAGGAGTCGCCGCCGTCGTCGGAGCGCATGACGTCCCAATGCTTCTGCATGAACAGCACGCCGGGCCGCGAGCGGTGCAGCGCGAGTCGGTGTACGCAGTGGCCCACCTCGGCGGTGGGCTCGGGGATGTACTGGGAATGCAGCCCGCGGTTGATCGGCCGCCACGTGTCGCCGCCGTCGTCGCTGCGGAAGGCGCCCGCGGCCGAGATGGCCGTGTACAGGCGCCGCGGGTTCTTGGGATCGAGCAGGATCGTGTGGAGGCACATACCACCCGCGCCGGGTTGCCACCGCGGCCCGCTGCCGTGGCCGCGCAGCCCCGCCAGCTCCTGCCACGTCGTGCCGCCGTCGCGCGAACGAAACAACGCGGCGTCCTCGACGCCGGCGTAGACCGTCTCCGGATCGGTGAGCGACGGCTCGAGATGCCAGACGCGCTTGAACTCCCAGGGATGCTGGGTGCCGTCGTACCACTGGTGGGTGGTGAGCGGTTTCCCGCTGTCCGGCGAGACGTCGTAGACGAATTTATTGCTCTCGCCCCGCGGCATCTCGCCCGGCTCTTTCGGCACGCCGCCACCGGGCGTCTTCCAGGTCGTGCCGCCGTCGTCGGAACGCTGGATCACCTGGCCGAACCAGCCACTCGACTGCGACGCGTACAGCCGGTTGGGATCGGCCGGGGATCCCTTGACGTGATAAATCTCCCAGCCCGCGAAGTGCGGGCCGCTGACCGTCCACCGATTGCGCTTGCCGTCGGCGGTGAGAATGAAAGCACCTTTGCGTGTGCCGACGAGGACCCGAACGCCGCTCATGACGCAATAATCAGCGCCGGTTCACTCCGACCGTCAATGTCAGGGTTTTAGCGGTTTCGTGGCGGTTGGCGTCGCGCACCACCGCCTGGTCGATGCCGTAGGCCAGGGCGAGCCATACTGGCCGGAGTAGGGCGTCGGTCCTGACGCCGATCTCGCCGCCGTTCGCGCTGCCCGAGCCCGATGGGAGGTTCACGTCTAGGCCCAGCGCGTGCCACAGCATCCCGTAGCCACTCACGCCCGCGCTGGAGATCGGGAAATCCCCGCGCGCGCCGAGTCGCCACGTGAGCCAGCGTTCCGCGCCGAGCGGTGTGTCGAACCGCCGAGCGTGTGGCCCCAGCTGCATGCTGAGCCACGGCGTCGCCTGCACCCGCAGCGCCAGGGCCCCCTCCACCAGGCCGTTGCTGCCTTCGGCATATCGCAGCTGGAGCCCCACGCGCCGCAGCCACGCGTTGCCCACGAAGCCCGCGGCCGTACTCGGCCCGCTTCCGGTTCGGACGCTCGTCACGAGGCCGGCAATGGTCGCGTTGACTCTCGTCGGAACTGCTCCCCCGTCACGGGCACGCTCGTGGGAGCGCGGTGCGGGTGCTGGCGGCGGTGGCGGTGGCGGTGGCGGCGGCGCCAACGGCGGGGGCGGGGGCGGGGGCGGGGCGTGAGATGGAGTGTCGACGGCAGCTTGCCGGGGTGGCGGAGCCACGGCCACGATTGTCGTGGCGCCCCCGCCCCGCACTCCGTCGTACAGCCGCGTGACCTCGGGCGGAAAGATCAGCGTATCCGGTCGCTGGTCTGGCGCCAGGGCAACGAGCCGGCGAAACACCGCGATCGCGGAGTCAGGGCGCCCGCGGTAGTGCTCGGCGGCGCCGAGGTACATGAGTGCCCGCGCCCGCTCCGCGCCCTTGAGCTCTGCGGCGAGCGGCGGTGCGAGCACGCGCCGGAGCAGCCGCGCGGCGGCGTCGAACTCGAGATCCTGGTAGGCGCGCACCGCCTGGGCCATCGTGTTGCTCGCGCTGTTGCCCTGCGCACCGAGCGGCACCGCGACGAAAAGAAGCAGCGCGACAAGCGTGAACTTCATTGCGTGATTTCCGCGAGCGTGATGTTCGTCAGCCGCACGGTGACGCCCGCGGGCACGTCGACCCACTCGCTGTGCGCCTGGAAACCTGGCCGCGCCAGCAGCAGTTGGTGCCGGCCTGGAATCACGCGAACCTTGACCTGCGGGGTGTTACCCACGACCTGACCGTCGACCGACAGCTCCGCCCAGGGGCGGGAGTTGACTGACAAGTAGCCCGGCTGGCGTGGTGCGGGCGCTGCCGGAGCTCGCGGTCGTGGGACCGGTCGCGCCGTTTCGGCGTGACGCACTGAATCCGGCGCTGGCGCAGCCGGCACGGTCGCGATTGAGCTCCCGCCCGCCGCCGATGCGTGATCCTCGTACGGGGTCGCGATGGGGCCCCAGATACGCTGATCGTCGCGTTGCGACATGCGTGCGCTGGTCTTGAAGAATGCGACGCAGGCAACGACGAGCGCCGTCCCGACGCTAACGGCGATCAGCCCGACGCGCCTCCGGTTGCGGGGCGGCGCCTCCCACACGTCGTCCAGGATCCGAGGGAGCGGCGAAGACCGGTCGGGCTTAGCTGTCATGGGCCGATCACGTTGAATGTACCGCTCGTCGCACCAGTGAGGCCGGCCGCTGTTGCCGTCAGCCAGCACCCGGTGCACAGGCCCGTAACGCTCAAGTTATTGAATGTGGCGATGCCGTTCACCGCGTTAACGCTCTTCGTGCCGTTCAAGCCACCGATGGCGATGGGTCCTTCGAGCGTGACTGTCACGAGGCCGCCGAATCCCGAAGCTGTTCCCCCCTGCGCGTCGAACGCCGTCACTTCGACGGAGAACGAGCCACCGACCGACAGAGGGGTCGGCGGGTCCCGCGTGAACCCCAGATGCGTCGCGGGCGGCGGCGGCGGCGGCGGCGGCGGCGGCGGTGGCGGCGGCGGCGGCGGTGGCGGCGGCGGCGGCGGCGGTGGCGGCGGTGGCGGCGGTGGCGGCGGCGGCGGCGGTGGCGGTGGCGGCGGTGGCGGTGGCGTTGTCGTCGAATCGATGATGCGCAGCTGAACTGGGACGCGCAGCTGGGCGGCGCCCGGGTCATCCGGCACGATCACGATCGTGTCGCGATAGATGCCTGGCGGCAGATAAGTGGGATCGAGCGCCAGCTCCACGGTGTCGGGCGCCGAGCCGGAGTCGGCAGAGACCCACAGCCAGTCCGAAACGGCGGCACGGTATGCTGTCCACCCACGCGGCTGGTCGCCGCCGGTCGGCGAGATCATCAGCGCCGCCGGCAGTGTTGTGGCAGTGCCAGCAGGCGCCGAATCGACGACCCGCATTGGTGTGACGCCAATCACTTTGATTGGAGGTGAGTCGAACAGCTTGCCGACGCTACATCCGATGACGAGTGCGAGGCCCGAAACGGAAGCGAGTGTTCGCGGTCTCATGCGCATTGTAGTACGCCGCAGCGGCCGCACGTTCCATACCTGCGATCGTCGCGCGATTACATCATCGGGAGCTAGCTCACTGTTGCTGCGACGCTACGGACGACGAAGCCCCGTAGCGCGAGCGCTACGGGGCTTGGGGGTCTTGGGCTCGCGACGCCTGTGCTACCGTCGCGCGGGCGGCGTGGGCAGCGGCGAGTCGCTGTTCCAGATGTCGTCCACCATCAGCCATTTCCCGTTCTGCTGCATCCAGTGCACGACGTACTTCCCCGAGTCGGCCGCCGGAATCCCGGGCGGCAGTTTCGCGCCGGCGGGGTAGGCCCAGTGCCAGCGGCCCCGTTCCATCGCCATGGCGCCCGCGCCGTGCACCGCGTCGGCGTGAAGCGTCAGGATTGGCTTCGGATCCATTGTGTTCATCGTCGCGAAGAACGCCTTGATCGCGTCTTTGCCCTTCATCGTCGCCATGTTCGGCGGCATGATGACGGCGTCGGCCGCGTAGAACTCCGCGATCGAGTCGGCGTGGCCGGTGCTCGTGAGGCGTGGCCACTGCGCGTTGGTGGCGTCGATCGCCGCGTTCGCGCTGGCGGAGGTGTCGGCCGGCTGGCAGGCGAATGACGCAGCGATGAGGAGAGTCAGATAGGTGTGGGCGCGCATCGCATCTCTCTATAGAAGGGGAGGGGAGAATGCGGCGCGGATGGATGCTACGCAACCCCAAATCGCTGGAACCGGTATGCCAATTCCGGACCGGCTTTTCCCTCGTACGCCAGTTGCGCGATCAACAGTGTGAACGGTTCGGTGTAGCGGGCGATTCGGAGCGGCCCAGCGTCCACGGGATCGAACCCCACGTCGCGGATCAGCTCTGCCGCAATCTTTTTGGCCCGCGAGTCATCCCCGCAATACACGAGGCTGGGCTTATTGGCCTTGCGGCGTGCGGCGAAGACGTCGAACAGCACTTCGCTCGGCACCGTGCCGAACGCGGAGACCACGCGCGCGTTCGGAACCTTCTTTGCGAGCTCCTCGGCACCTGATGACGTATGCGCGATGACGAGCGCGGTGTCGTCGGCATTCATCGGCAGCGAGCACGTGATGATGACTTTGCCGGCCAGGTCGCCCGCCCGTTTCAAGACGTCGTCGACGCGCGACCAATGCACCGCCAGCAACAGCGCATCAGCATTCTGCGCGGCCTCGGCCGGTGTGCCTGCGCGCACCCGTCCCTTCGTCGGGACGGCGTCCCGTGCGAGCTTCTCCAGCTTCTTGCGCGTGCGGGCATAGCTGAAGACCACCTCGTGGCCGGCGCGCGCGAAGATCGTGCCGAGCTTTCCGCCCATGAGACCGGACCCAAGAATGCCGATTCGCATGTCAGAGTCCCGTGCGTTTCTCGAGCGTGGGCAGCAGCTCTGCTTCGGGACGTCGCCACCACAGCGAGTACTCGCTCTGGACGGCGGTGAGCGGCTGCACGGCGTGCGCGCGCCGGATCGTCTTCTCGCCGGCCTCGGACATGCCGAAGTGCTTCACCTTGCCTTGCGCAATC
>DATLXS010000202.1:0-2778 GCA_035575675.1 Gemmatimonadales bacterium | reverse complement strand
GCGCCGTCAAAAACGTTCTCAAGGACCTGCGCATGAATCTCGATCCCGGGCATGCGCTCGCCAAGCGGCGTGGACTGGTAATCGATCAGGCCAAGCCCGGTGACGCCGACGAGCACGAGCTTGCCCTCGAGTTGAGCGGGGTCTGCCTTGTCGCCGAGCACATCCGCCGCCGAGACGAAGCGACTTGCATCGTGTGGGGTGTAGTGGACCCACAGGCGTCCGTCAGATTGAGTGGGGACGACCAAGTCGCCGATTCCCACGGCTTCAACCCCGGCCACGCCGCCTTGCACGAAGAAGAGCGGTTCGCCACTCGCCAAACGAAGAGTCTCTAGGCTCAAAGGTAGCACTGGGGTCACCCCGACAAGCGCGACGAGCGGCACGCGCCGGACCACGCCCGCCTCGGTATCGGCGCTGAGTAGTCCGTGTCCTCTCGCGGCCGTGTCGATTTCCGGGAGACTGCGAAGCGTAGAAGCATAGTGGCGCAGAGCCGCTCGCGCGTCGGATCCTCTTTGCAGAGATGGAGTCAGCGGGGCAACCTCGGAAGGCTTGCCGGCCTCTAGCCCTGCAATGCCCAGTGCTACGGGAGCAGCTTTGATCGACGCGGCCAGTACCGCATCGTGGCGCGGCAGCATTGCGAGACGCGCCGCCAATCGCGGATCGACTTCGGCCACCGATGGTGCAAGCCATTCGGGGGAAAGGCGGTCGGGCTCAGGAAACAGTATGTCTACCCCGATTGCCGCAGGGCGGGCTGCACCCAGTTTATCGATGAGCTGTGCGACCAATGTGCGCGGCCATGGCCATTGACCGAATCGGTCCAGACTCACCTCGTCGATGGCGACGATGACTGCAGGCGCCGAGCGCCTCTCGCGCGGAGACAGTTCCTGATAGCCGTCGAGCCACGCAAGGCGCGTTGCACCGACGATGGGCATGTCCTGCCACAGAATCGGCACCAGGAGCAGCGCAAGCAGCGCCACACCGTGACCAACCCCGCGTGAATTGAACATCGTCCCGAGAGGATTTGCCCGGGCGACCAACTCCGATCCGGAGTACGGGCCGACGTCCCCGGCATCCGGTAAGGATTTGCTCCTCAGAGCTCGATCTCCAGGCCGTCGTAGGCGACCGAGATGCGAAGCGCTTCACCCGTACGCGAGATTTCTTCGTAACGCAGGGTTTCTCGCCAAATCTGGGCGATGCGCTCATCGTTGTTGGCCGGTTCGTGGTGGAAAAGCACCAGGTGTTTCACATGGGCAAGCTGGCACAACTCGACCCCAACCACGTTGCTCGAGTGTCCCCAGTCCTCCTTCACCGACACAGCTTCCGCGAGCGAGTACATGGCGTCGAAAATCACCAAGTCGGCGTCCGCAAAGAAAGTTGCGGCGCCTTCGACCGCATCCGGGACGTCCAGCCTGTGCTCGGAGTCGGTCGAATAGACGATGATCCGGCCGTCACGGACGAATCGATACCCGTAGGAATCTCCGGAATGGCTCTGCAGCTTGGCGGTCACGCTCCATCCGGCGACCTCGTAGCTCCGGCCAGGCTGGAGTGTGACGAACTCTACCGACGCTCCTAGGCGATCAAACGGCACAGGGAAACAGGGCGGGTCCTGTTGGCGACGAAGCGCTTCTTCGAGATTGGTGTGACAGCCGTAAATCAGAATCCTGTTCCCAGGGATGTAGGCGGGGGCGAAAAAGGGGAAGCCCATGATGTGGTCCCAGTGAAGGTGGGACTGGAACACGTGGAAGACGTTGGTCTTGGCGGGACCGTCACGGGTGATTACATGGTTTCCGAAGGCGCGTACGCCGCTCCCGAGATCGCACAATACATGCTCGTCCTCACCCGCATCGAGCTGCACGCAGGCGGAATTGCCTCCGAAAGTGTGCGAGACGGCGAAATCAAGCTCTGAGTCGACCCAAGCCCGCGCCTTTTCTTGCGTGTCGAGACGCTCACCCGAAGCCGCGACTATCGCCTGGGCGAGCTTGTCCCTGACCGACGCGGAGTCCAGGGAGACGGGGATGGAGCCGCGCGTTCCCCAGAACGTGACCCACAGTGCCATCGGTCAAGTGCCATGGGCGGAGTCATAGGCCGCCAGGGCTGTCGGCGAAACCTTGGTCAGAGCTTCGCGAACCGACCCAAAACACTGGAAGACAAGATTGAAGCGGCTGATCTCGAAGATTTCGCGCACCACAGGCTGGAGCGCCGCTACCACGATCGAGCCTCCCTGCTCACGGATTTCCTTGCCCGCCAGCATCAAGACGCGCAACCCGACGCTGCTAATGTAGTCCACCTTCGAAAAATCCAAGACCAGGCGATTTCCCCCTGCTCGGGAGCTGGCTATATAGGCGTCGAGCCCGGATTTCAACCGGTCGGTGGTGCTGTTGTCGACTCGCCCGATAGGGGTGAGCACCAGCGTGTCGCCGTAACGCTCTTGGGATACATGCATGGAACGGATAGACCCCCCCGGACCGTTAAACACGCTTGCGGCGTATCGAGAATTGCATCCGTTCAGAAATTATTGCTGTCGAGGGCTATTTTGATTCATCGCTCAGCGCGCTTCAAGTGCAGCCGCTGGGACGGCGCCTCGGTCTCCATTCGCCGCTGACGTCAGTGATAGTCAGAAGTCTAGCGCCGGAACGCGCCGCAATCAATGCTAGAATCGGCGCCTTTCGCGCAACTCCCAGTCCCACATGAACGTCGAGCAAGCCCGCTTCAACATGGTCGAGCAGCAGATCCGCCCGTGGGAGGTGCTCGACCAGGATGTGCTCGACCTCCTATACGTGG
>DATLXS010000201.1:0-6419 GCA_035575675.1 Gemmatimonadales bacterium | reverse complement strand
AATGACCGGCGTGTCATCGCCCGGGAACTGGTACTTGCTGAGCAGCTCCCGCACCTCGAGCTCGACCAGGTCCAGCAGCTCCGGGTCATCGACGAGATCACACTTATTCAGAAAGACCACGATCGCCGGCACGTTCACCTGGCGCGCCAGGAGAATGTGCTCGCGCGTCTGCGGCATCGGGCCGTCCACCGCGCTCACGACCAGGATCGCCCCGTCCATCTGCGCGGCGCCCGTGATCATGTTCTTCACGTAATCGGCGTGCCCCGGGCAGTCGACGTGCGCGTAATGCCGCTCGGTCGTCGAATACTCGACGTGGCTCGTCGCGATGGTCAGAATCTTGGTCGCGTCGCGGCGCCCCTGCGACTCCGACGCCTTCGCCACCTGATCGTAGCTCACGTACGTGCCGAGCCCTTTGTCCGCCGACACCTTGGTCAAGGCTGCGGTGAGCGTCGTCTTGCCGTGGTCCACGTGGCCGATCGTGCCGACGTTCACGTGGGGCTTGTTCCGTTCGAACTTTGCCTTTGCCATTTTCGCGAATGTCCTTTAGTTCGTTTTCGTTACAGGTGTCTGGTGTCTGGTGCCAGGTGTCTGTAGTGTCATGTCTGAAACCAAACACCTGACACCAGACACCGCCTTTCGATTCTCCCAGAGCTCGCGACCGGGATTGAACCGGTGACCTCGTCCTTACCAAGGACGCGCTCTACCGACTGAGCTACGCGAGCGTCCGACAGAGCGGGCGACGGGGCTCGAACCCGTGACCCTCAGCTTGGAAGGCTGATGCTCTACCAACTGAGCTACGCCCGCGCGCCACTTGAGTGGTGGGGGAAGGATTCGAACCTTCGTAGGCTGACGCCGGCAGATTTACAGTCTGCTCCCTTTGGCCACTCGGGCACCCCACCCAGCGCGCCGGCCACCCCGGCCCCCGGCCCCCTGCCCCCTCGCACCCACTGACAACAGACCCCGCGTTTCGTGTGCGCGCGGGGTTTGTTGTTTCCCTGAATTCGGGTTTGAGCTGACGAAGGGACTCGAACCCTTAACCTGCTGATTACAAATCAGCTGCTCTGCCAGTTGAGCTACGTCAGCTGGTAAAGGCTGAATCCGACAGACCCGTATCTTAGACGGGCTTTGCAACTATGGCAAGGGATGGGCGTCGAACGACTTAGCTCTCGTCAGCGGAGCCGCCATTTCGTGCCCTGGGGCGTGTCTTCGATCTCAACACCCTTGGCGCTTAGCTCAGCCCGGATCGCGTCGGCGGCCTTGAAATCCTTGGACTTACGGGCCTGGTTTCGGGCCGCAACCCGCTCGGCCACCCATCGCTCGAAGTCGGCGTCCGATTTCTTGGGCGTCGGGAACACGTCGAACAGACGGCCCGCGATCTCCGCCATGGCGGCCAAACCGCTCGCCGCGCCACCCGCGCCTTTGTCGAGCTCACGGTTTGCCGCCCGCACGAAGTCGAACAGTTTGGCGATCGCCTGTGGCGCATTGAGGTCGTCGTTGAGCGCCGCGGCGACATCGGCGCGCACCTGCGCGGCCAACGCGGAAATCGTGTCCGCTCCCGGACGCGAGCGATCCTCCGCCAGACGGCCCTGGAACTCCGCCAGGCGGCGGACACCCTCTCCCGCGGCGACCAGTGCGTCGTCGTTGAAGTCGACCGGTTGGCGGTAATGCGTTTGAAAGAAAAGCAAACGCACAGCCGCGGCGTCGACGCCTTGCTCCCGCAGGTCGCGCGCGGTGAGAAAATTGCCGTGACGCTTCGACATCTTCGTGCCGCGCACGTTGAGGAATTCGCCATGCACCCAGTGGCGCGAGAAGGTTAGGCCCGTCGCCCCCTCCGACTGCGCGATCTCGTTTTCGTGATGCGGAAAAATCAGATCGATGCCGCCGGCGTGAATGTCGAGCGTCTGGACGCCGCAGCACTTCCGAATCTCGTCGAGCGACATCGCCGAGCATTCGAGATGCCAGCCCGGACGGCCACGCCCGAACGGCGCATCCCATGCGGCGCCGACGGCTTCGTCTTCGGCGTCGGCTTTCTTCCAGAGTGCAAAGTCCGACGGGTCGCCTTTCGCGTACTCGTCACTCGCGACGCGCGCACCGACCTTGATCTCGCGCTTGTCGAGCTGCGAGAGACGGCCGTAGGTCGGAAACTTCCCGATCGCGAAGTAGACCGAGCCGTCCTCTCCTTTATATGCCACTCCGCGCTCGAGCAGCTTCGAGACCAGGGCGATCATCTGCGGCATGTATGCCGTCGCCGCGGTGTACACATGCGCCGGTTTGATGCGCAGATAGTCGCGATCTTCGAAAAACGCCTTGGTGAACGGCGCCGTGTGCTCGACGAGGCGCTTCCCGGCCTGGCGCGCCGCCTTGATCGTGCGGTCGTCCACGTCGGTGAGATTCATGATGTGAAACACGTCGTAGCCGGACTGCTCCAGCCAGCGCCGCAGCAGGTCCTCGAACAGAAACGTCCGAAAATTCCCGATGTGCGCGAAGTTCCACACCGTGGGGCCGCAGGTGTAGAACGTGACGCGGGGCGGCGCGAGCGGCACGACCGGCTCGACGCGTCGGGTCAGGGTGTTGAAGAGGGAAAGTTGCGCCGCGCTCATGGCGGCGAAACGTACTAAAGAAAGGCTACATAGTCAGGTGCGGCGGGGATGGGGGAAAGTCTGATGAGGTCGGCTGTCGTGTGTCTCGATCACGACCTCCTCAAGAGATTTCACCCGCACGCGCGACGCCCGAACCGGCAGACGATGCGCGCGGCACAGCGCCAACGCCGCCTCGACCGTCCTGCCGGCCAGCGGCGCTTCCAGGCCCGTCTCGGTGATCCGAAAGCCGGGCGGTGGCTCGGACGGGGGCGCGTCCAGAATGACCTCGAGCACGCGCTCGCCCAGAAGCGTCGCCAGAGGGCCGGCGCGGACGATCCGGCCGTCGCGGAGGACCAGCACACGCGCGGCGAGCCGTTCCAGCACGGCGGGGTCGCGCGCGCTGATCACCACGGCGACGCCCTCCGCCGCAAGCCGCGCGATCCGGCCACGCAGATCGCGGCGAGCAATGGCGTCGAGGCCCGAGAATGTCTCATCGAGCAGCAGCACCCGCCGTCCAGCCAGCGCGGCTTGGGCAAAGTTGAGACGGTGCAGATCCGCTCTCGCGAGCGAGTCCACGCACAGCTCCGCGGCCGCCGCGAGTCCGGCAATCTCGAGCGCTTCGCGCACCAGCCCCCGTGTGCCGCGTTCAGAGCTCATTTCGCAATGCAGGCGCGCATAGTAGCTCAGCACTTCGTGGACGGTGAGCGCGCGGGGGAATACCGGATTGTCCGCCGCATACCCGATGAGCTGGCGCGCCGCGGGATCGGTGACGCGCATTCCCCACACGCGCACCTCGCCGGTCGTCGGTTTCAACGCGCCCGCCGCGACACGGAGCAGCGTCGTCTTTCCTGCCCCCGCCGGCCCGACCAACCCCGCAATTTCCCCGGGCAGCAGCGCGAGCGAGACGGTGCCGAGCCTCTCGCTGCTGATGTCGGTCAGCGTGAGCGCGAAATCAGCCATTGGGCCAGGAGAATGCCGAGTCCAGTCCACGCGAGCGCGTGGAGGATCGCCCCCCCATCGGCGGCGACGATATCGCGGTAATGCCAGAGCGCCGGTCCGAGCTCCATCGCGCCGGCCGCGATCAGCCGCACCAGACCTGGGCGTGCGAGATCGACCAGCCGCTCCGGCGGGATCGTGCCGGCGACCGCCATAAAGAGGAAGAGCGCGAGGGCCCCGCTGCGGCCCAGCTGGAGCACGAGCGCCAACGCAAAGCTGCCAACCGCGGCCGTGGCGATGATCGCCGCAACAACGCCGTCCGTGCGCCAGCCCGTCGCGGTCGCGCAGATCATGACCAGGGCCCACGCCGGGACCACGATTGCGAGCCAGCGCCCCGTCGCGATGGCGAGTGGGGTGGTGGGATGCGTGAGGGCCGTGGTCAGCGCCGCCCGGTCGCCCTCATCCCCGACGATCGCGGCCGCGCCGAGGCTCGCGCCGAGCGCGCCGGCCTGCAGGGTGACCGTGAGGGCGTCGAAGGCGTGCGCGCTGAGCCACACGAGTGTCGTGCCAAGTGCCACCAGCGCGATGCCGAGCCGAGTCCGCGTGAGGCGCGGCAGCACAAGCAGGAATTCGGCGTGCGCGCAGTGCAGGAATCGCATGGCGGCACGTTAGGCGAAGAAGCAGCGGGGCGTGGTACCGATTCGCCGCAGCGGCGATCAAATCGTTGCGCGTGCCCCGATGATCGCGTCGACCAGAATGTCGGAGTCAAACCGCACGGGATCGGTGGCGGGCAACCCCGTTTCCTCGGCGGCCTTCGCCACTGCCTCACGCGCCGCCGTCTCATCCATGTCGTAGGTGTTGAGACAGATGCCGATCACCTTGGTCGGATGGACCGGGTGTGCCGCGCGCTCATAAATGTCGATCATCTCCGGATACGACGGGATTTTCACCCACGGCTCCCGGCCGTGATAATCGCCGATGTAATCGCGGGTGGCCTGGTGGCAGAGGACCAGCGCGTCGGGACACGAGCCGTGCAGCAACCCCAATGTCACGCCCGAGTAGCCGGGGTGAATCAGGCTGCCCTGCCCTTCCACGAGCACGATGTCGTTGTCCTTCGCGCCCTGGAGCACGAGCTGCTCGGCAGCGCCGGCGATGAAGTCGGCCACGACGGCATCCACCGCGGTGCCCCAGCCTTCGATGAAGATTCCCGTCTGCCCCGTCGCCACGAAGCTGGTGCGGTGGCCGCGTTTCACCAGCGCGTCGCGCAGCTGTAGCTGCGCCGTCATCTTGCCGACGTTGCAGTCGGACCCCACCGCCAGCACCACGAGGGCGTCGACCTCGGCGGCACGGCCGTCGGCAATCGGCAGATTCGGCGGGGGCCGGCGCGCGTCGAGAATGCGAACGCCGCGGGCTTTGGCGAGCGGGCCGAGCTCCGGATCGTCGCCGATGAATGTGTGCAGGCCGCTCCAGATCTCGAGTCTCTTCTCGATGGCGATCTTGAGCCAGGCTTTCCATTCGTCGGGGAGCCGTCCGCCGGCCGGGGCGATACCGACCATCACCGCCGTCGCACCCTTCCCCGTTGCCAGGCCGCGCTCGAAGTCGCCCACGACGGGAATCTTCCCGCCGAATCCGAGCACCTCCTGCACCGTTTTGCCCGCCTGTTTGCGGTCGAAGACCGCGACGATGCGCTCGGGGAAATAGCGAATGCAGGAGTTGGCAGTCTTGGACGTCAGCGGCCCGAAGTCGCCATCGGCGATGATGAGAAACCGGTGCTGCGGAGGCGTCATTTGGCGGAGCCGGCGGCTTGCCGGCGCTCGACTCCGGTCCACGGCTCGGTGGGACGCAGCACGGCGGGCTCGGCGTTCCCGGCCTCGCCGTAAATCTCTCGATAGAGTATGTGCCGAATCAGCACCATCGTCACACACAGCACCGGCACCGCCACGATCAGCCCGATCGCCCCGAGTAGCGCACCCATCACCAGCACAATCGCGATTGTGAGGACGGGCGGGACATCGACTTTGCGTTGCATGATCCGAGGGACCACGATATTCGAGCCGAACACGTGCACGAGCACGCCGAGCAGAATGACGAGCAGAACCTTCACCCAGTCACCCGATGCGACGACGAACACAGCGGGCAGTAACGTGGAGACGAGCGTGCCAAAAAACGGGACGATGGCGACGATGCCCGTGAAAATACCGAACGCCAACCAATACGGCACACCGAGAATCCACAGGCCGACGGCCGTCAGCAATGCCAGCACGGCCATGGAGATCAGTTGGCCGACAACCCAGGCCCGCAGCGTGGCTCCAGCGTCGGCCGAGATGCGCGCCGCGATGCGCCGGTGGCGCGGGGCGAATAGCGAGATCAGCCCATTGCTGTACAACGCGGGCTGGCGCGCCAGATACAAGGCCATCACGAGCACACTGGCACCTTCGATGAACAGCATGCCTCCGCCCCGTACATAACCGAAGATCGAGCCGCTCAGGAATCCCACCGCATCGGTGACGAGTCCCGACACGAAGCCCGACGAAGGATTCGCGAGCTCGGTCTGGTCGAGCACGGGATACTGGCTCGCCCAGCGCGCCAGCACACTCTGAATGTTCGTGAGCGTCTGCGGCAGGCCGCTGATCAACGCGCGCGTCTGTTCGACGACCGGCGGGGCCAGCAGCGCGGCGACGCTGGCGATCCCGGCGAGCGTGACCAGGATCGCGAGGGTAAGTCCCAGCCCCCGTCGCACGGCAAAACGTTGCTCCAGCCAATCGGTGATGGCCGAGAGATACACGGCCAGCAGAATGGCCAGGAAGACGAGCAACAGAACATCGATGACCTTGAGGATGAACAGTACGAACAGGATCGCAACAAAGAGCGCCACCAAAGTGGCGCTCGATACCTGTCTACGGG
>DATLXS010000200.1:0-33441 GCA_035575675.1 Gemmatimonadales bacterium | reverse complement strand
GCGACGGCTGTCACGGCGGCGGCGCCGTTGGGTGGGTCGGGCCGAGTCTGGTGGATCATCGCTGGCGCTACGGCGGGTCGGACGGGGAGCTGTTTCATTCGATCTTCTACGGCCGGCCGCGCGGCATGCCGGCCTACGGCGGGATCCTCTCGACCGCGGCGATCTGGAAGATCGTCACGTACCTGCAATCGCTGCCGCCGCCACGAGACGTACCGACGGAATCCTGGCGCTGCTCGCCGCGTGTGAGCGCTCCAACGCTGGTGGAGTGCCGGCATCCATCCGCTATCCCGATCACGTCGCCGCCGGTGGGAACCAGCCGCCCGCCGTCGAGGTCAAGAATCCCATCGCATCCGATTCCACCATCGTCGCCGACGGCGGAAAGATCTTCAGCGCCATGAACTGCGACGGCTGCCACGGCGGCGGGGCGCTGGGGTGGGTGGGGCCGAGTCTCGTCGATGGCCGGTGGCGCTACGGTGGCACCGATGGCGCGCTGTTTGAGTCGGTTTTCTACGGCCGTCCCCGCGGGATGCCGGCGTACGGCGGGATCCTCTCGCCCGGTGCTATCTGGAAGATTGTCAGCTATATACGCGCGCAACCCGTACCGGTGACGGTACCCACAGAGTCATTCAAGTAAGGGAAAGCATTATGTTGGGACCCCGAACCTCCCTTCGCCGAGGTCTCAAATGCGCGTGCTTCGCGTCGTGGTCTGTTCCTTCACCATCCTGGCTGTTTTTGGATGCGGCGGATCGCATCGGCCGCTGCGCCAGCGCGTGCTGCTCCCGCCGACCTTGAATCTGGTCCCCTACCGCAACATCGGGCTGTTCGAGTTCTCGGTGGAGAATGCCAAGGGCACCCTGCACCAGTTCGCAACGCGTCGCTTCGAGGAGTACGTGCTCGCGGCGCAGACCGGCATCGAGGTACAGGAATTCAAGTCGGCGGATTCGAGCCGGATCTTCGCCTCAGGCGCCGACTCGAGCGGCGTCCCGGTCGCCTTCTTCGGCCATCTCAAGATCTCGAATGTGAAGCCGCACGGTGGACTCACGGCGGGCCTCGCACCGGTGCTCAGGGCCACCGTCACGGTCGATCTGTCGGTGTGGCTCGTGAATACGCGCACCGGCGGCGTCATGTGGCGGAGGAGCTCGGCGTCGACCGCGGAGGTCGGCGGGCTGTCGTTCATCGGCAGCACGCCGTCGTTCTCGGCGCAGGATCCGAACGATGCGTATGGACGACTGATCAATCAGCTGGTGTACAACGTGACATACGATGTGCGGTCGACGTGGGTGGATCAATAAGAGACGGTAGATGAGACGACGGCAGGAAAAACGACGGTAGATAAAACGACGGTAGGGACGATTCCCTACCGTCGTTGTCTTTACCGTCGCGTTATCTACCGTCGCTTTATCTACCGTCCGTTACAGCCTTCCGAAATTCGCCGGCTCTCAGAACGAGCTCCTCATCCGAAATCCGCTGCCGGTCCAAGTGACGCAAGGCGCTATCCAGCGTGACCCAGAGGCTGCGCCGCTGCGGGTCCAGCTGCAGCGCTCGCGCCAGCGGCCCCAGCGCAGCGTCGTACGACCCGTTCGCCATGTACAGCGCGGCGAGGTGCTCCATCTCGTCCACATCCCGAGGATTGTTGCGTAGGTGCTGCGTCAGTCCCTCGAGGCGCGCGATGTTCACCTGGACCTCCGCCTGCGGGTCGGGAGCGGGTCCGAGCGCGACCGCCGGATTCCCCACGATCCAGCCCAAAGCGAGTCCCAGCGCGACGGTGACAGCTTTCCAGTTGATCATGGTCCCCTCCTTTCAGGGAGGGGAAAAGCACGAGGCGCGCCAAGCGATTTCAGCCTTGGCGCGCCTCGAGTTGTGTTACCGGGGACACTAGCTGGATGCGGGGGGCGTGTCCTCTTTACCACGGTCCTTTTTATTGAAGAACCAGAAGGCGGCCATGATCAGCGCGACGATCAAGCCGATCTTGACGACGAGAAAGACGAGGGGCAGCAGGAACGCCGCTGCAAGCTTCCAGACAACGATGCCGACGAGGCCGACGGCCGCCAACTGCATGACAGGCTTAAGCATCACGTAACTCGGTCGAAGGGGACCAGACCAATACGCACGGATTCGCAGAACGTGTCAAGCGCTGCCGGCGATCAGGCGAAGAGCTGAGGGGACGGGGGGCTGGATGGTGGCGGCTGCCGCATACCCGCCAGCGCCCGGCCTGCATCCGACCAGCGCGAGCGCAGCCATTCGGTGAGCCACAGCGGCAGCGAGCGCGTGCGCTCGAGCGGCTCCTGACCGATCGTCGGCTTCAAACCCGAGAGCATCTCGCGCGCCAGCAGCTGCACGGCCGCCATGTCGTTGCGCGGCGTCGCCGGCTTGCCGAGCGCGCCCGCGATGCCGGTGTCGGCCACGAGCACGCCTTCATCAGACAGCAGCACACTCTCGGGCTTCAGCTCA
The DNA here is from genome assembly GCA_035575675.1 of Gemmatimonadales bacterium. Taxonomy (GTDB): domain Bacteria; phylum Gemmatimonadota; class Gemmatimonadetes; order Gemmatimonadales; family GWC2-71-9; genus 20CM-2-65-7. The sequence goes on along the minus strand of DATLXS010000200.1, from coordinate 30,990 downwards.
CCATGCGCGACGTCGGCGTCATGGGCATGCGCGAGGCCGCTCAACACACCGCGCAGGATATCCACGGCGCGGGCGAGCGGGATCGGGCCGTTGTTACCGATCCAGGCGCGCAGGGTGGTGCCGGGAACGAAGGGACGGGTGTGGTAGACGAAGGATCCGGCGCGGCCCGCGCCGCGGGGCCGCACGAGATTGGGGTGGCGCAGCCGCTCCCCGATCAGCAGGACGGCGCGCTCGAATTGCAGATCGTTGATGCCGAGCGACAGCGCGGCCGGTAACACTTTCACGAGGAGCTCGGTGCCGTCTTGCGATTGCGTTGCGACGAAGAGCCGGTATTCACCGACCGGCCGTACTTCGCGCTCAATCCGGTACAGCGGGCCGAGCGCGGCCGCGAGGGCGGCGCGGAGTTCGGACATGGTCGCAAGTTAGCCCGCCAATGCGGGATGGGAAGGGACTATTCGCCCGTTTCCCTTCTAATCCCCAGGTAGCGGGCATCAGCCCGCTGGCGTTCCGCAGAGGAGCCAAAGATCTTCTCGCCATCAAAGCGGCCGTTCTCGATGAAGATCTCCGAAATCTTGGTGCCTGCCGTCACACTCCCCGCGACGAAGACGCCGGCAACCGACGTCTCCAGTGTATTGGGGTCGATCGCGGGCCGTCCCGTGTCCGGGTCGAATGCGATGCCGATCCGCTTGAACAGCTCGAAATCGGGATGAAAGCCGATCAGCGGATAGACTCGTGTTGCGGGGACGCGTTCTTCATTGCCGAGCGCGCCGCGCACCAGCACATCACGCGCCGTGATCTCCACCACCTGGCTGCCCAGACGCGCCTGGATTTCACCGGCCTTGATGCGGTTTTCGAGATCGGGGCGCAGCCAATACTTCACGCTCTTCGGCCATGCCGGTCCGCGATAGACGATCGTGACGCGCGCGCCGGCGCGGAACAACAGCAGCGCCGCCTCGACCGCGGAGTTCTTGCCGCCGATGACGACGACGTCCTGGCCGTATGACAAATGGGCTTCGTCGAAGTAGTGCCGCACGTGCGGCAGATCTTCGCCGGGGACGTTGAGTGTGTTGACATGGTCGAAGTAACCCGTCGCCAGTACCAGTTTGTCGCACGAGATGGGCTCACGCCCCAATTGCGTCTCAACTTCGTTTTTGCCTATCAGCTTGGTAAACGAGCGCACGCGCAAGCCTTCGACCCGTGCGACGCCGCGATAGTACTTCAGGGCCTCTTCGCGCGTCGCTTTGGCGCCGGCGCAGACGAGCGGGTGATTGCCGATCTCGAGACGCTCGGGGGTCGTGAAGAAGGTCATGTTGACGGGATAGCGAACGATCGAATTCGCCAGGGCACCCGCGTCGATCACGAGAGCGTCGATCCCACGGCGTTTGGCCGAGATGGCGCAGGCCAGGCCGATCGGCCCCGCGCCGGCGATGATAGCGGCTTCGTGCTGCATGGCATCGCAAATCTAGTGGGGACCCGGTGACCCCGGGCTGCGCGCTGAGCCGCGCACGATGTCCACACGCAGCTCGACCCAGCCATCGACCTGGCGATACTCGACGCGCAGCTCGTGCGGACCCGCCGAGAGCGGCGCGTAGTCGACCTGTGATTCGTGGGGCGTCCAGTTGTCGATCGCCAATACATCATCGATCCAGACGCGCACCGCGTCGTCGCTGATCGTCCGCAGCGAGTAGACGCCTCGCGGCAGGTCGACGGTGCCGGTCGCCGAGAGCGACCAGTGGCTCTGCGGAAGGAACGCGTACGCCGCGGGCGGGCGGTACCACATGAAGTCAAGTTTTCGTAAACGCACCGCCGCCGAGTCACGGAACAGAACCTGCCAATCGATCGGCGGCTCGAAGAATTCGTACCCGAAGCGCTTCCCCTGGGATGTGAGCGTCACGGACCAGTCGCTGGTGTCACGGGGGGTCACACGCAGCGTATCCCCTATCCCACCCACGGCCCGCGAGCCACGCAGCGTCGGAAGCTCAGCAACACCCTGCGACGCGCGCAGCCGCCACGGCACGTGCAGCTTCGGACCGAGCGCGACGAGCAGGTAGCGCACGACCCCACCGCTCGTATCGCGCCCCACCGGCCACAGCTTGGGTCGTTGCCAGTCGTACGGACCCCACTCGTCGACAATGATCGCGGACCTGTCTCGACTGGAGAGGTCGTATGATGGAACAGTACCGGAATCGGCTGGTGGAGGCTCAGGCGCGACGGTGGACGCACTATCGAGCCCGGTGGTATTCCGGACGCTCAAGATCGTCCTGTTTCCGATGAACTGATTATTCACGATGTGGTAATCGCGGCTCCGCGTATCGTGATGCTTGGGGTATCCCCAGTCGGATGGCTCGATCGAGTCGGCCCACAGCCGAATTCCGGTCGAGTCGAACTGGAACTGGTTGCCCGCGATCACGTTATCCTGGCCGTGCTCGATCGCCACGCCCGTGCGGTTGCCGTGGAAATCGTTCCCCAAGATTTCCGTCTCGTAGCTATAGCCAGCCCACACACCGTACTCACTCCCCCACGCACGATTGGCGATGATCTTGTTGCGGCTGAACGTGGCCTCCACGCCGTTCGCGGTCGCGTAGCTGACATCGTTCCCGTACAGGAGATTGTCGTTCGCCCCGCCCGTGCCGGAGTCCATCGTCGTCTGTCCCGCCCACAAGAAGATCCCGTCGCCGCCGTGCGTCATCGAGTTGAACGCGACCACGTTGCGTGAGCTCTGCTCGAACAGCAGCAGATCCGCCGAGTCCTGGCCGCGGCTGTAGTGGCCATGGCTGTACCCGCGGACGTTGTAGTCGAGTCGATTATGGACGATCGTGTCGTCGGAGGACCGGTACAGACCGATGCCAAGCCCTGAGTTGAACGAAAAGTTGTTGTCGCGGATCGTTATGCCGGTCGAGCGCACCAGCAATACCGCGTTCATGCCACCGACTCCGAGATTGTTGCGCAGCTCCCCGCCCTGGACATCCTGCAGGTAGATGCCGGCGCCAAACCGTAACCATTCATCGTGCTCGTTGTGATGAAACGACAGCCAGTCCACCAGGCTTTCGTGCTCGACCAGGCTAAAGAGCCGCGGCTTCCAGTTGCGGCTGACGTCGTTGCCAAGCAGCGCGAGTCGGCGCGTGCCGCGAGCCAGGATGCCGATCTTGTAGCCGTGGATATGCGCGTTCGCAATGATGATGGAGCTGCCACCGTCGATCACGAGGCCGGAGTCGCGCGCTTCATCGGGGGCAGCCCCGGGATCGCTGCCTTGGAGGGTGGCGCCGCGGAAATCGACAGTGATGTTGTCGCCGCGAATTCGGATCGGTGGGCCCGAAAAGCGGTAGGTCTTGGGCTTGACGACCACCGACTGCGTGATCACCATGCCCGGCCGCAGGTCGATCGGGGCTTGCGCAAGCGCGAGCACTAGCAGCAGCATGCATCCAACTTATGCACGGGAACGACCTGCCGCTCATCACCGCCCTGCCGTTTGTCGCGCTGCTCCTCGTGATCGCGCTCGCGCCGCTCGCCGTCCCGGCGTGGTGGCAGCACAATCGCAACAAGGCGCTCGTCTCCCTAGCGATTTCGGCCCCGATTCTCCTGTACCTCGGCAGCACCGCTCCCGAGCTGCTCAACGAGAAATTCCACGAGTACCTGAGCTTCATCGTCGTCATCGCTGCACTGTACGTGATCGCGGGGGGCATTCATGTCGAAGGGTCCCTCGCCGGGACACCGCTCGTGAACACCGGAGTGCTGGCGCTGGGCGCCGTGCTCGCGAACCTGCTCGGCACGACCGGCGCGTCGGTCCTGCTCATCCGGCCCCTGCTCCGCGCCAACAAGCGTCGGACGCGCGTCGCCCATGTCGTCATCTTCTTCATCTTTATCGTCGCGAACTGCGCCGGCCTGCTCACCCCCATCGGCGACCCGCCGCTGCTGCTCGGCTACCTGAAAGGCGTGCCGTTCGACTGGACGCTCAGGCTCTGGCCCCAGTGGCTCATGGTCAACGGCATGCTGCTGGTGGTCTTTCATGTCTGGGACCGATGGGCGCTGAATGGGGACGAGCAGGCGCTGCAGACTCACGAGCCGCTGCGCATCACGGGCGGTCTCGAGATGCTGGTGTTGCTTGGAATTATCGCGACGATCCTACTGGCCGGCAGCTCGCTCATCATCCTCGGGCTCGCGGTGCTCGGGTATTTCGCCGGTTCGGGCGATCGGCGCACCAGGAACGCCTTCACGTTTGGGCCCATCATCGAAGTGGCCGTGCTGTTCGCGGCGATTTTCGCAACGATGGCCCCGGTCCTCGAAATGCTGAACGCCTGGGCACAGCGTCCCGACTTCGGGTTAACGAGGCCCGCGCACTTTTTCTGGGCGTCCGGAGCGCTGTCGAGCGTGCTCGACAATGCGCCGACCTATCTCGCGTTCGTCGCCAGCGCCGCCGGTCTGCAAGGCGTCGCGCCGCACGGAGCCTACATCGGCACGATGGCGCTGAACCCCGAGGCCGCGAAACTCCTCGCGGCGATTTCGACGGGGGCCGTCTTCATGGGAGCGAACACCTACATCGGGAACGCGCCGAACTTCATGGTCAAGGCGATCGCCGAGGAGAACGGGGTGAAGATGCCGTCGTTCTTCGGCTATGTGGGCTACAGCATGGGGATTTTGGTGCCCCTGTATGTCGCTATCTCATTGATCTGCTTCCGCACGTAATCCATCCAAGGCGCGCATGCGGGCCGCGGCGGTGATGCGCGTCGTTTCCTCGATCAACGTGTCCCAATGCCGAAGCCCAATGCGGGACCGCACGCGCTGCTGTACGCGCTCCCAGCGTGGCAGGGCGCGCTGCAGTTGTCGTTTGCCCGCCGGCAGGATGGTCCACAGCCGCTCACGGCGGTCGGCACCGGGCCTGCTGCGGACCCAACCCCGCTGCGCCAGCGGCGCCAGCGTTCGCGTGAGTGTCGTACTGTCGATCGCCAGGAACTCGCCGAGCGCGCGTTGCGTCAGGGGCCGGTCCTCGTGTCGCGCGAGCACCTGGAGCAAGGTGAGCTGCTGCGCCCCGACGCCGGTGGTCCCGAGGGCTCGATCGTAGAGTCGAGTCATGGCGCGCGCGGCGCGACGCAGGCTCGCGCACGCGCACACCAGATCCGGAAGGATGTCAGCGCGCATTGATCCGGCGGAACAGGACCATGTGGCTGGCGGCCAGCACCGGCACAAAGAAGAGCGGCACCACAATCAGTGGCAGCCGCACGAGTGGCTCGACCCCGGGGACGAGTGCCTGTCGGGACACCCAGGCCGCGGTGCTCACTGCGACCGCGAGATCGAGCAGGCCGAACAGGTTCCAGAGGTTGAAGGCCAGTTTCGGCCGTGCCGGCGACTGGGCGAACGCGACGAATCCCAGGGCGATCACTGCGGCCAGGATGTCCCCCCAACCTGCACGCTGCGCGAACATCGGCGCGAGCACGCCACGCGCGCCCAGCCACAGGAAGACCACGCCAACCAACCGAACGGCGTGCACGCCAACCAGGACGCGCCACGGCAGGGCGTCGACCCAGGCGCGCACCGTGCGAGATGCCGTGGTGACGATGATCGCTGCCGCGACCAGGCCCAGGATGATCAGCTGAGGTCCCGGAAATGCGAGGCGCGCGAGAACACCCGTCGCACCGACGGCGATGGCGGCGGTCAGCCAGAGGCATACGGCGATCCGTACGGCGGTGGTCATGGGGTGTCCTTGATGAAGTGGAATAGAATATACATGTATATACATCTACTATCCCCGAAGACAACACACCCCGAGAGAAGGTTCCCGGGGTTATGATAGACTCGTGGCCTTAACCCCCTTCGCCCAGCAACGCCGCGCGATTGAAGCGCCCCTGGGGCCCGTGCTCGTCGTCGCCGGACCCGGTGCGGGCAAGACCTACTGCCTCATCTCGCGCATCCAGCATCTGATCGCGGCCGGTATCAGCCCGCGCCGCATCTGCGCCGTCACCTTCACGAACCGCGCCGCCGAAGAGATCGCCCGTCGCAATACACACGACGTATGGCGCGGCACGATTCACGCGTTCTGCCTCGCGTTGCTGCGCGAGTTCGCGGCTGACGCCGGCTTGCACCGCGGCTTTGGTGTAGCCGACGACCCGTACCAGAAAGTGATTCTCAGCCGCCTGAACGTGCCGCTCGATCGCCGCGGCCAGCTGCTGACGTTGTTCAGCCGGCATCGCTTCCAGGGTTACCGCCTGACCGACGGCGACGCGCGTCTGTTTCGCGAGTACGTCTCCTGGCTCCGGGCGCGCAACATGGTGGACTTCGACGAGTTGATCACCAAAGCGGAGCCGCTCGCGGGACGCGTCGCGGACCGCTGGGACTATGTCCTGGTCGATGAATTTCAGGACGTGAACGCGGTGCAGTACGCCTTGCTGAAGCGCCTGGCCGAGCCGCACGGCAACTTCTTCGCGGTGGGCGACGACGAGCAGTCCATCTTCGCATGGACGGGCGCCGACCCGATGGTGCTCGAGCGGTTTCGGCGCGACTACGACGTCGAGCCGATCATCCTCGACAAGAATCGGCGCTGCTCGCGCCAGATCTTCGAGACCGCGCGGCGCGTACTGGCGCAGAATCCGCAAATCTTCCAGAAGCAGCTGACGGCCGACAAGGAGTCGCCCTACGGGGTAGCCGCACACGCGTTTCGCGACGAGCACGACGAGGCGACGTGGCTGCTCGACGACGTGCGCACCGACCGCACCGGCGCCGGCTTGTCATGGGGCGACTACGCGATCCTGTACCGCAAGCACCGTCTGGGCGAGCACATCGAGGGCCGGCTGCTCCGCGCCGGCATCCCGTGCCGCCTCGCGCGGGGCCGCTCGCTGATCGAGGACGAGGTCATCGGCTACGTGATCGCGGCCCTCCGCGTCGTACGGAATCCCGACGATGCGGCGGCGATGCACACCTTTGCCAGATGCGTCCTCTCGGAGCACTTCCTCCAGGAGGTCGAGGCGGCGCTCGGCGAGAACAGCGATTTCCTCGTCTCCGCCCGCTCGCTCGCCGACCGCCGGCCGGCCAAGGATCCCGACACGCGCAAGCTGTGGCGCCTGATCTATCAGCTCGAGAATCTGCGCGCGCTCCCACGGTCGCACGGCACATTGCCCGCCGTCATCGAAGAGATCCTCTCGCAGACGGTCGGTCCGTATCGCAACAAGCTCGAGGAACGGCACGACGAGTTGACGGATCCTGCCGCGCTGCCGGCAGCGGTGGAGCTCGCGGTGAGATTGCGCGGTGCCAAGGCGATCTCATTCGCCCCGCGGGGCGGCGTGGAGATCGCCTTGCGAGGGATGCTGGCGGCCGCCGGGTTCCGGAACCTGCCCTCGGCTCCCTCCGGGACCGTCATCGACGCCGATGCGCTGACCGTCTTCAAGGCCCTCCAACTGCTCGATGCGGAAAAGCTCGACACCACGCTCGATCGCTACGTCACGTTTGACTTCGAGACGACGGACAACGACGCCACGACGTGCGGCGTCGTGGAGATCGGTGCCGCGCGCGTGGTGAACGGCGAAATCGTGGACCGGTTTCAGTCGCTGGTGAATCCGTACAAGCCGATCTCCCCGAAGGCCACGGCCGTGCACGGCTACACCGATGCCGACGTCGCCGGCGCCCCGTCGTTCCACGAAGTCTTCACGCAGTTCCGCGCCTTCGTCGGCGACGACGTGCTCATCGCCCACAACGGCATGAAGTTCGACGTCCCCGTGCTGCGTCGTCTTGCCGCCGGGCGCGACGGCCTCGATACGCTCACCTTCTACGACACCTTCCCGCTGGTGCGCTCGCTGTCGCAGGACAGTCCCAAGCAGGAAGACATCGCCCACCGCTTCGGCATCGACTGCGGCCGGGCCCATCACGCGCTCGACGACGCGATCACGCTGGCACACGTGTACCGCGAGCTCCAAAAGCTCCGCGCGGTGCGGGCGCGCAAGGCGCTGTTGAGCAACGTGCTTGATTATTTAGGACTCGGACTCGCCTTAGAGAACCTTCCCCCCCAACCCGAGCGAACGCTCCTCTTCACCATCGGTCGCTACCGCGCACTGGGCCGCTACAGCGACGCGTTGGAGTTCTACGCGGCGTCACGAACCGACAATACTCCCACGCTCGACGAGGTCATCGCGCGCCTGGGCGGCCGCGGACTGATGACACAGCTGCGGTCGCAGCGCGATCCCTCGCAGCGCTATGCCACCGCCGTCGCCCGGCTCAATGCGCTCGTGAGTGAAGGAACGCTGGAGGAATCGATCGATCTGTTGCTCGAACGCGTGGCGCTCTCGACGTCCGAGGGCGTCGAGCTGGCGGCCGATCGCGTCAACCTGCTCACGCTGCACTCGACCAAGGGTCTCGAGTTCTCGCGGGTCTACATCCTCGGCGTCGAGGATCACGAACTCCTCGGGTATCAGCCGACGACTGATGAATTGGAGGAAGCGCGGCGCCTCCTCTATGTCGGCATGACGCGCGCATGCGACCGGCTCGTGCTCACCCGCGTCGCGCGACGCTTTGGGCGCGACGCGGGTGGCTCGACCTTCCTCGACGAGATGAAACTAGGGACGGGCGACCTGCGGGACCCGAATCTCCGCCCTGCTCTGCTTTGATAACGCCGTATCCGCGCCGATCTCCGGCGCGTACACGCGCCGCAGCGCCGCCAGATACTGGCCCTGCAGCCCCGCCAGCGTCTGGTGCTCCTCGCTCACCGCGGCGCGAAGCTCGGGTCGTGTGAGGAAATCGAACAGCACCGCCGCTTCGATTTGGGCATCGAGCAGGAACCCCTTGTGCCCGATGTCGGCGAAGGTGTCGTCGCGCATGCCGTAGGTGTGATTGGCAAAGGCCGAGCTGCGCACCGTGATCCCCACGCCGGGAATCTCGCGACTCATCCACCCGGTTTCCTCGTACCCGGCCGGCCTGCCCTTCTCTTCCTGGATGCCCGGCGCGCCGAGCTTCTTGGCGTACGCGAACCACAGCTCCTCGAGCGTCGCGACGGTCACGCCGTCGCGGTACTCGCCGTAGCGCGTGCTGGCGACTTCGGTTTCGGTCATCTGCGCGGCGCCCTTGGCGGCGTCGTCCATCATGCGCGCGATGTGCTCGAGGTACACCTCATCCGGAAAGCGAATGAAGTAGTCCACGACGGTGTGGTCGGGCACGACGTTCGGTGCGATCCCGCCCTCGGGGATGACGCCCTGGACGCGGTGGTCGGAGCGCCACGTGGACCGCAGGTGGTCGACTGCCGAGTAGAACTGCACGGCCGCTTCGAGCGCGTTGCGGCCGTTCCACGCGGTGAGCTGATGCGCCGGGCGGCCGGTGAACGTGTACTTCACGGCGTCGATGTTGAGGCAGCAGACGCCGAAGCCGGGCCGATCGCGGCGCGTCTCGACCGTGGAATGACTGCGGACCAGGATGTCCGCGCCCTTGAAGATGCCGGCCTGGTACATGATGGCCTTGGCGGGCGGATCGACTTCTTCGGCGGGGGTGCCGTACACGATCACGCGTCCGGGCACGCGGGCCTGGGTCATGTAGTCGATCAGCGCGCGCGCTGCCGCGAACGCGACGGGACTCTGCGCGTTGTGCTGATCGCCGTGAAAGTCGCCCTGCGTCCCGCGCAGCGCGTCGTACTCGGCGATGAGGCCGAGCGTCGGACCACGTGCGCCCGCGGGCGACTCCCACCTGGCGACGAACGCGGTGGGCATGCCGGCGACGCCGGTGTCCACGCGGAAGCCGTAACTCCGGAGCAGCGCCGTGAGCGTGTCGAACGCCTGGAACTCGTGCCAGCCGACTTCGGGGTGATGTCCGATCCAGTCCGAGAGTCCCTGCATCTCGCCGCTCCAGACGCTCGCGACGCGCGCCAGCACGCGATCGCGCGCCGGATCGTTGCGGGTGACGAGCCGCTGCGCGCTTTCGGTCGGCTTCAGCCGGGCCTCGATCGAGTCGATCTGGCGAAGCACGCCGGCCGCGGCTTCGCGTTCGATGTCGGTCGATTGCGTGACGAGTGCCAAGGCGAGGACGAGCGGGGTCATTGTACCATCCCGAAGCGTTTGTTTTGGGCGGTCATCTTGAGGAAGTAGCGCAGCCGCTGCTCAAAGACTTCGCGCCTGTGACGCGCGGCGTCAATCCACCCTACGCGAATCCGCGTATATGACGGGGGGAACTTCTGGAAATTCTTCCAGGTGGTGGGGTCGGCTTTCAGACGCGCGAGGATATCGGCGGGAAGTGTGGTCCGGCCCTTGCCCGTGTGCGCGATGGCCGCCAGCCCCGCCTTGGTCATGCGGCCCGCCTTGATCATCCGGCGCACCCGCTCGCGGTTCATGTCGGAGAGCGTGCTCGTCTTCCGCCGGGGCGAGAAGCTTCGTCCACCGCGTCGTTGTAGGGAATGCGGGGCTTGCCGCTCGCCTTCTTATAGTAGATCAGCCAGATCTCTGCCGCCGCTGTGTGGTGCTTGGCCAGCCAGCTGCGCCACTCTTGGCGATTCTTGGCGTACAACGTTTTGCCGACCTTCACTGTGTGACCTTGATCTTCACCGGAACCACGGTCGTTCCCCACTGCAACCGCAGCAGCGCGGAATCCCCATCCACGAGCGGGAAGTAGTACGTGAGCGTCTCGAAGTGCGGCCCGGTCTCGCTGGGCACGGTCACGCGCAGCGCATCCTGGGACTCGCCGGGATAGTTCGTGTGCCAGCCGCCGATGCCCTTATTGAAGATGACGGTCCAGGGCTTGGGCGGTTCTTCCGGGATGGTCCACAGCGAGTAGCGTCCCGCTGCGAGCCGGTGGCCCTCGATCATCACGTCGTTACTGACCGAGATGGTCGAGACCGAGTCCGCGCCGGGATGCCACATGCGGTCCCAGTGTACGAGAGTGCCGAAGAGCTCGCGGCCCCGCGCGACGGGCCGATTGTACGAGATTACGATGTCGGTCTGACCGACCCGTTGGGTAACGGAACCGTGTTGGCTGCGCGGGACTTGTAGTAGGGACAGCAGCAACCAGATCATACGTCCTCCCTCTGGAGAATCTATGGCTCAGACGGTTTTGGTCACGGGTGCCTCGTCCGGCATCGGTCAGGCGATCGCGCAGCTGCTCACCGCGCGCGGCTACACCGTCTACGGCACGTCTCGGAAGCCTACCGGCTCGCTCATCCCGCTGGACGTGCGTTCCGATGAGTCCGTGCGCGCCTGCGTGGATCGTGTAGGAGCGATCGACGTGCTCGTCAACAATGCCGGCTATTCCCTGATGGGATCGGCCGAGGAGACCAGTGTCGACGAGGCGAAGGCCCAGCTCGAGACCAATTTCTTCGGAGTGGTGCGGATGGTGAAGGCCGTCCTGCCGGCGATGCGCCAAGCCCGCGCGGGCAAGATCATCACGATCGGCTCGCTCGCCGGGATCACCGCGATCCCGTTTGGCGCGTTCTATACCGCCAGCAAGTTCGCGCTCGAGGGCTACACCGAGGCGCTGTGGCACGAGCTGCGGCCTTTCGGCATTCACGTCACGTTGATCGAGCCCGGGTTCATCGCGACGCCGATCGGCGAGAGCACGCAGATCGCGGCAGCGCCGCTCGCGGCGTACAACGGCGTCCGCCAGCGCGCCACCGCCGCACTCGACCAGCATGTCAAGGACGGCATCTCGCCCGACGCCGTCGCCAAGCGCGTGCTGCGCGTCATCCAGAGCCGCGCTCCATCTCTGCGCTACCGGGTCGGGACGCATGCCGCCTGGTTCCCGCGCCTGAAGAGTGTGTTGCCGTGGCCGCTATTTGCGGTCGGCGTCCGGCGTACTTTCGCCGTGTAGGTGCCGGACGGTTTCGATCGTGTCCGCGTCCTCGGGTTTCTTGTCGTCGCGATAGCGGATCACCCGGGCAAATCGGAGGGCCAGGCCACCGGGGTAGTGCGGGCTGTCCTGCAGGCCGTTGAACGCGATCTCGACGACGAGCTCCGGCCGCACGTACACCGTGATCCCTTCGCGGTGCGTTTCGATTTCCTGCAGTCGCTTGGTTTGCCAGTCGAGTAACTCGTCGGTCATGCCCTTGAATGTCTTGCCGAGCATGACGAACCCACCGTGGGGATCGCGCGCGCCCAGGTGCAGGTTCGAGAGTTTGCCGTGCCGGCGGCCGTGGCCCCACTCGGCGGCCAGCACGACGAGATCGAGCGTGTTCGCGCGTTTGATCTTTATCCAGTTTGATCCTCTTCTCCCAGCCTCATAAGCCCCGCCAAGAGCTTTCGCCATCAGGCCTTCCTGACCCGCGGCGATTGCGGCGTCGAAGAAGTCCTGCGCGGCTTGCGCGTCTCCCGTGATGATGCGCGGCGGACGGTGTGTTTCAGGCAGCAATTTGCTGCGCGCGGAGTACGGCTGATCCAACAGGGACGTTCCGTCGAGGTACAGGATGTCGAAAAAGAACGGGACGGCGCCGGCGAGACCTTTCATCGTGTCCTGAAAGCGGACCGGTCGCTTGTCGGCCGTCAAAACGACGGCTTCACCATCCAGTATCACGGCGGACATATCCATAATTGTGGATATGTCGACCACGGTGGGAAGGTCCGCGGTGATGTCATTCAGCGTGCGCGAGTAAACGCGCACCTTGTCCGCGTTTTTGTGCACCTGAATCCGAATCCCATCGAGCTTGTACTCAAACGACGCCCGACCGAGCTCCGCAAGCGCCTCTTGCACATCCGTGGCCGTCTTCGCCAGCATCGGCTTGACGGGGCGAAAGAGCTCGACCGCGAAGCTCTTCAGATCACCCTTGGCGGCGGCGCCGAGGTTGCCGGCCAGCATCATGGCGCGCCGCACGTCGCTTGCGGGCAACTCGCGCGCCTTGGCGAGCGCTTCGACCATGATCCCTTCGAGCGCCCCCTGGCGCAGCGCACCGGTCAGCAAGCGAACGAGAAAGTCTTGTTCTTCGGCGGTCGCTTGTGAGAACAGCTCCCCCAGTAAACGCGCTTTGTTGCCAGCAGAGCCCTTCCCGCTCGTGTTGGCGATGGCCTCGAGTGCCTTGTCGACGTCGAGCAGTTGGAGGCGTGCCGACGTGCCGACGTGAGTCTTGGCCTTCTGCAGCGTCGCCCACCCCACACCGATCTTCGCCTGGCGGATGGTGCCCGAGAGATACGCGATCGCAAGTTCGATCTCGTCAGGCGAGGCGTGTTTGAGGAGATCGGCGAGCAACTGAATCTTGGCGAGCCGCCCGGATGTCGCGGCGACGTGATTGGAGGTCGTGACGAGGGCGTTCAGGCGCACCCGAAAAACTAGTTTGTGCTCAACGCCGCGCGAAAGTTCGCTTTTCGAGGTCCGCTCGACTAGCTTGCGCGATGCCTACCAGAGTTCACAATTAGCAGCAATCGCGCTGCGGCGCGGAGTCCCCTCGTCGTCGATCGCGGGCCGGCACGCTGCCCCGCGTGTCACCACTATCTCGAATTCCGCACTGATCGGCTGGGCCGCATGGTGGAGTACTGCCCCTGCGGCCATCGCACCTTTGTGGAGCGGCGCAGCGGCAGTCGCGAACTGCCCAAGGAGCCGACCGAGTGAGCAAAGAAGAGGCGTTGGAAATCGAGGGCACGGTGGCGGAGCTCCTGCGCAACTCCACGTTTCGCGTGACGCTGGTCAATGGGCATTCCGTCCTGGCGACCATCGCGGGCAAGATGCGGAAGTTTCGGATCCGGGTGCTGGCGGGAGACCGAGTGACGCTCGCCTTGTCGCCCTACGATTTGACGAGAGGCAGGATCGTTTACCGTCACAAGTAGTACAATGCCAAAAACCAGCGCTGGACTTTTACTCTACCGCGATCACAACGGGGTGCTCGAGGTTTTCCTCGTGCATCCCGGTGGACCGTTCTGGGCCCGCAAAGATGAAGGAGCCTGGTCGATCCCGAAGGGCGAGTTCACGTCCGGCGAGGATCCGCTGGACGCCGCGCGTCGTGAGTTCACCGAAGAGACCAGCCTGACCGCCACGGGAGATTTCGTGCCGCTGAAGCCGCTCAAGCAGCCCAGCGGCAAGGTCGTGCACGCGTGGGCCGTGAAGGGCGATGCCGATCCGGCGCGCGTTCGCAGCAACAGCTTCGTGTTCAAGGGTCGCGAGTATCCCGAGGTCGATCGCGCGGCGTGGTTCGGTCTCGCGGAGGCTCGAACGAAGATTCTGCGCGGCCAGCTGGGGTTTCTCGCCGAGCTGGAGCGGCTAGGCGCCTAGCTCCATCAGCGCGCCCTCGTGCTCGAGCAGCCACCGTTTCGTGTCCAACCCACCACCAAAGCCCGTCAGCTCGCCCTTGGCACCCACCACGCGATGGCAGGGGACGATGATCGGAATCGGGTTCTTGCCGTTGGCAAGGCCGACGGCGCGCGTCGCATGTTTGTCGCCGAGCAGTTTGGCGAGCGCGCCGTAGCTCGTGGTCGTGCCGTAGGGAATCTGGCGCAAGGCGTTCCACACGCGATGTTCGAACGCGGAGCCGAGCGCTTCGAGCGGCAGCTCGAAGGTGGTGCGCGTGCCCGCGAAGTATTCCTCGAGCTGCTGGCGGGCGCGCGCCAGAACTGCCGCCGCCGGCCCTGCGGTGCCCGCTTCCACCCAGCCGGACTGGTGCGTCGGTGGAGGCCCGCGGCGCGAGGTCGGGAAATAGACCCCGGTGACCGCCGTGTCGGAGGCCGTCACGACAAGCTCGCCGACAGGCGATGGCAGGCGGGTGAAGGTCAAAGCCATATCATTGATAATAGTCGAGTTTTGCGCTCGCGCTGGCTCGTCAGGGTGTAACTTCCGCCTTGTGAGCGTTCTTGTCGAGGCCGCCGTCGAGTCGCTGGACGCCGCGCTTGCGGCGGCCGAGGGCGGCGCCCACCGCATTGAGCTCTGCACCGATCTGGCCCATGGCGGAACCACACCTGACGCGGAGCGCCTCCGCGCCTGCCGCGCGCAGCTCACGATTCCCGTGTTTGTGCTGATTCGTCCGCGTGCGGGCGATTTCGTGTATACAGACGCCGAGCATCGAACCACGCTCGACCAGATTCGCCAGGCGAAGGATGCAGGGGCGCACGGAATTGTCATGGGCGCGCTCACGGCATCGGGCGAGATTGCTCGAGCGCAGACCGCGGCGCTGATCGCCGCCGCTCGGCCGCTGCCGGTGACGTTTCATCGCGCGTTCGACATGTGTGACGATCTATCGGCGGCGCTCGAGAGTCTGATTGTGATGGGTGTGGAGCGCGTGCTGACCTCGGGCGGTGCGCCCACGGCACCCGAAGGGGCCGGCCGGATTGACCGGCTCCTCGTGCAGGCCAGCGGCCGCATCGAAATCCTCGCGGGAGGCGGGATCGACGAGCGTAACGTGGCGGCGCTCGTGCGCGAGAGCGGGGTGCGGGAAGTGCATTTCAGTGTGAAGGATGCCGCGAAAGTCCGGAAAATAATGCAGGCGCTGCGTCGTTTGCCCCAATGAGGAGATTCCTCGCAAGCCTTACTGTCGTTCTCGTCGCCACATCCGCCGCGGCGCAGAACGCGGTCGTCACGCGCACCGTCAACCTGCGCGCCGGCCCTTCGAGCACGACAACGGCGAAAGAGACGCTCCATCCGCCCGACGAGCTCACGATCCTCGATTCGGTGCAGACGAACGGCTATTACGAGGTTCGGGCGGCGGACAGCGAGCACGGCTGGGTCTGGGCGCGCAACGTCCAGATCACCGACACCATCGCCGCCACCGTCCCTGAAGTCTTCCACGGCTGCCCGCTCGAGGGATCGGCCGCGCAACCGAATCGCCAGGCGTCCAATCGCAAGAAGAATCGGCTCACTCCGCCCCAGGCGGCTGACATCGACGGCAATGCCACGCTCACCGCCATCCTCCAGGGTGGCGACGACAAGACCCGGTGGAGCGATACCCGCGGCGCGTCCATCGTGGCGTACGTGATCGAGGTCAAGAAGGGCTCGCAAGAGACGGTCAACTGCGGCGACACCGACAGCGCCTACATCGACACGCACATCGACGTGGTGCAGCATCCCACCGACACCGCGAAACGCACCCACCTGATCGTGGAAGTGACGCCCCGCTGGCGCGAATTCGTGAGCCACCAGGGGACCGACTGGACGACGCGCACGCTCAAGCAAACGCTCGAGGGCCATTGGGTGCGTTTCACCGGCTGGCTATTCTGGGACTTCGAGCATGCGCACAATGCCGAGAACACGAACCCGGGCGTCAGCAGCAACTGGCGCGCGTCCGCCTGGGAGATTCATCCCGTGACGCAGATCAAGATTTGTCCGGGCACACCGCAAACCTGCGACTAGCGTTGTGCTTCCCCTCCTGACTACTGCGTTGTGGCCCGCGAGCGCCTACGACCGAGACCAGTTGCCCGAGCGCGTGCTCCAGTTCGGCAGCGGCATGCTGCTCCGTGCGCTCTGCGTGGCCGCGGTGGACTCGGCAAACCGCACACGTGCTCGCGCCGGCCGCATCGTCGTCGTGCAGAGCACGGCGGACGGAGCGCTCCGCACGCGCGCGCTGAACGCGCAGGACGGGTTGTTCACGCTGGTCGAGCGCGGCCTGTCCGGCGGCGCGCCGCTCGAGCGGATTGGCATGATTGGCGCGATCTCGCGCGCGCTCGCCGCCGACAGTCAATGGGACCTCGTCCGCGACGTCGCGGCGAACCCCGCAATCCAGGTGATCGTCAGCAACGTCTCGGAGTCGGGGTTCCGGATCGACGCACCCTTCCCGGGTCGGCTGACGGAGGCGTTGCACGCGCGATTCACGCGCGCACCCGATGCGCCGCCCGTGTTCGTCATCCCGACCGAGCTGGCGCCAGAGAACGGACCGCGCCTGGCGGCGATGGTTCGCGAGCTCGCCGGAAAGTACGACCAGCCGTTTCGTGACTGGCTCACGGCGCGCGTGCGATTCTGCTCTTCACTCGTCGACCGGATTGTGACCGCCCCGGCGCCCGACCAACAGACGGAACTCGAGGCGACGCTCGGCTACCGCGACGCGCTGCTCACCGTGACCGAGCCCTACGCCTTGTGGGCCATCGAGGCCGACCCCGCCGAGCTGCGCACCGTGTTTCCGATCGAAAGCGCGAGTGTCGTGTTTGCCCCCGACATCTCGTTCTACCGCGAGCGCAAGTTGCGCCTGCTCAACGCGGTGCACACGGCAACGGCGCCAGTCGCGCTCCTGGCCGGCATCCGCACCGTGCGCGAAGCCATCGCGCATCCGCTGCTCGGTGCGTTCCAGAAACATCTGCTGTTCGATGAGATCATCCCCGCGACTGATCTGCCGGCCGACCAGGCGCGCGCCTTCGCAAACCAGGTGCTCGAGCGGTTCGCCAATCCGTGGCTCGAGCACGAGTACCGCGTCATCGCGACGAATCAGGAGGAGAAGTTTCGGATCCGGGTGGTTCCGCTCATCGTCCGACGTCCCGCGTCTCGGCTCGCTCTCGCCACGGCAGCGCATCTGACATACACCGGCGCGCCGCTCGACTCGCTCGCCGCAGCGCGCATCACGGGATTCGTCGAGGCGACCAAGCGCTGGATGGCTATCCTCGGGCGGGACGGCGCCCTGGCCGCGGTCCGCGACTCAATTAAGCGCCCACCGTAACGACAGCGCCACCGAGGCGTACCGCCACTCTGCCGTGGTCGCGAGCTCGTTCGCAAATGCCGATTGCTCGCCGTCGAACTCGAGCCGGAGATCGCGCCCCACCGCGAGCGGCACGACGATGAGTGAGTACAGGCGCAACGCGCGGCCCCATGGGCCCATGGCTGCGCCCTGCTCGGCGACGCGCTGCACCCCTGCCCCGATGTCGAAGACCATCAGGAGCCCCTGCGCGGTTTCGAACTCGAGGTACGATCCCGCCTGAGCGACCTGGACCAGGCGTGGCGCGAAGTACCCGGCGGTGCTCGGGTGAGCGAAGCGAATGGTGTGGAACTGCGCGGACACCTCGACGCTCGACATTACGGGAACCGCCAGCATCCCCACAAGCGTCGTCCGATGGTTGACCTCCGCAGAGTCGCTCAGCGCCACCGTGCGACTAATCCCCCGCAGCCTGAAGACGCGGCCGACCGGCAGCTCAACCGTGGCGCCGAGCTCCGTTCGCAGCACGCGGTTCGCCGCAAGCAGCGGGGTCGCGTCCAGGACGTCTCGCCGCGCTCTCAGGTCGACGATCGGCCCGGCGCCTGGGACTCGCCAGCGCGCCCGCAGCTGGCCCGTCGCGAGGATCGTCGCACTCCGTCCAGCGACTGCGTCGAGCCGGCTCGCTCCACCGCTCGCTTGGACTTGCCACGCCGCTCCGGGCCGCCACGCCGCGCCCAAACTGAGGTCTTGGCGGCCGGTGGTCGTCGCGCCATCCTCGATCGCCGTCCGGCTCGCGGTCAGGCCCAGCCGCATCGGTCCCCAGGACGCGAGCTCACCCGTACCGCCCAGCCGGAGCGTCGTGTTTCCGTCCGAGTCGCGAGTACCGCTCGCGAGGGGCGTGATCGCGGCCGCGGCTGCCGCTCGCGCCACGGCGAGGCGCCGGGCAACCGACGGGTCCGGCGCAAGCGCCTCAGCACGCTCGAATGCCTCCACGGCATCCCGCTCCCGGCCCTGTCGCAGCCGTTGCCGCGCCAGCTCGCCCCACGCCTCCGCGTCGCCGGGGTTCGCGTCGAGCCACTGCCGATAGCCGCGGGCGGCGGCATCGGTGTGCCCAGCGCGAGCGAGGACCCGGAGCCGACCGATGACCGCGTCGCGCTCGCCGGGCGCGACCCGGAGGGCATCGTCGTACGAGCGCAGCGCGTCGCCGTAACGCCCAGACCGTGCCAGCGCGTCGCCCAGAGCGATGAAGCCCCACGGATCGGACGGCTCCAGTGCCACGTAGCGGCGGAACAACTGTAGGGCCCGGGCCGGCTCACTCCGCTTGCTCAGGTCGGCGAGACGATAGGTCGCGTGCGAGTTCTCGGAGTCGACCGCCAGCGCCGCCGCGTACTCCCGCGCGGCGGTGCCCGCATCTCCCGCCGCAAAGGCGGAGTCCGCTCGGGCGAGACGGCGAGCGAGCGCGCTCGTGTCCTGTGCGGCCAGGGCGGCGAGCACGACGAATACGATCACCTCGATCTCCGATAAACCCACAGGCGCAGCAGCTCGACCCCGAGAAGAACAGCCGCGAGGGTCGCGGCAGACAGAACGAGCGCGGCCGTGCGCAAGACATTTCCGGGGTGCGCGCCCGCGAGAAGGTGGGGTGGAACGACGAACCTCGCGGAGGCGGTGATCGCGATCCCTATGAACCACGCCGTCACCCATATGGCTGCGAGGATCCCGCCGGTCATGGCGGTCTGCCCGGCAACGACGCGCCACTTCCCCAAGGACGGACGACGCCGTAACGACCGATACGCCTGGCGGAGCGGCATGGCGAGCGCGCTGACCAAATAGAACATCCCGCCGATCCCGGTCCCCGGCACGCCGACAGTCATCCTCAGTGCCCCTTCTCGTACACGTGCAGCGAACGGCCGAACACCAGCTCGGCGCACACCGCGCGGAGGAAGAACACCGCGTTGACCGTGCGCAGCACAAAGAAGGCCGGCACGCTCGCCAGCGCCCGGAGCACTTCACGGCGGCGCGTGGCGCCGACCAACACCGGTACGAGCACGACCGGCGCATCGATCAGATAGCCGAGTAGCACCCAGGGGCTCTTGAATGCCAGGGCGAGGAGGGGGAGTAGCACGAGATATAGCGCCGCCGCAATCGTCGCGTCCCAGAACGCCACCGCTACGGCGGAGCGGAGAAACGGCACGCGGAGCAAACCACGCCAATGGAGCTTCACGTTCTGGACGAAGCCGTGCGACCAGCGTCGCAACTGCGTGCCCATCAGGCGGAAGGTGCGGGGCTCGATCGGATAGCACACCGCCTCAGGCACGAAGCGCACCTCATGGCCGGTCTGGTAGAACCGCCAGGTCAAGTCCATGTCCTCGGCGAGCGTTCGGTCGGACCACCCGTTCTCGGCCCGAAGCAGCGCTGTCCGGTACATCGAGAAGCACCCCGAGGAGATCAGAGGCTTGCCGTAGCATTCCTGCACCTGTTTGTAGTAGGTGAAGGCGAACAGGTACTCGATGTAGCGCCCGCGCTCCCAGATGCTGCGCACGCGGCGCGGCAACACCAGGCCGCACGCCGCCGCCACGCGCGGCCGGTCGAACACCGGCAGCAGGCGTTCGATGGCGTCGGGGGCGAGCACCGTATCGGCGTCGATGGCAACGGTGAGCGGGGTCCGCACGTAGCTGAGCCCGAAGCTCTGCGCTCCCGCCTTGGAGCCGGTGTTGGTCGGAGGGCGGACGACGCTGACACCGAGGGCGCGGGCCACGTCGCCGGTTCCATCGGTGGAACAGTCGTCCACGATGATGATCTCCCGCGGCGGCGCAGTTTGTGCCTGGAGGCTGCGAATCGTGTCAGCCACGCTCGCGGCCTCGTTGTAGGCAGGGACGATCACGGTAAGGTTAGCGGTCACGCTGTTGAAGAGTCGAGGCAGGCCGGTTGCGTAACGTGCCGGCCTGCGCACATTGCAACGCGAGGTGGAGATCGCCCGATGTACATGACCTTCCGCTGGTTCGGGCCGACCGACCCGATCCCGCTCCCGCACATCCGCCAGATCCCCGGCGTGCAGGGTGTGGTGAGCGCGCTACACGATGTTCCGGTCGGCGAGCGGTGGCCGCGTGACCGGCTCGCGCGGCTGCAGGACAACATCGCCGACGCCGGCCTCAAGCTCGCCGTCGTCGAGAGCATTCCGGTCCACGAGGACATCAAGCTCGGACGGCCGACGCGCGACCACCTGATCGCGAACTACTGCGAGAGCATCCGCACCATGGGCGAGCTGGGTGTGCCGGTGCTGTGCTACAACTTCATGCCGGTGTTCGACTGGATGCGCACCGATCTCGCGATGCCTCTGCCTGACGGATCGACCGCGCTCGCCTACGATGACGTCGCACTCGCTCGCATGGACGTTAATCTCCCGGGATGGGCCACATCGTATTCGTCTGAAGAGCTGCGCGGGCTGCTTGCGGCGTATCGAGAGGTGGACGCGGAGCGGCTGTGGGAGAGTCTCGCCTACTTCCTCGAGCGCGTCGTCCCCGTCGCCGAGGAATCGGGCGTGCGCATGGCGATCCACCCCGACGATCCACCCTGGCCAATCTTCGGGCTGCCGCGCATCATCTGCCGCGGCAAAGATCTCGAGCGACTCACGAAGCTCGTCGACCGGCCCGCCAACGGCGTCACGTTCTGCACGGGCTCGCTGGGCGCCCTCCCCGAGAACGACCTGCCGGCGATGGTGCGGCGGCTCGGCGCGCGCATCCATTTTGCACACTGCCGGAACGTGCGTATCACCGGCGAGCGGCAGTTCCACGAGACGCCGCATCCGTCGGGCGACGTGAGACTCGCCGACGTGCTGCGCGCATTGCGCGACACCGGCTTCACGGGGCCGATGCGTCCCGACCACGGTCGGATGATCTGGGGCGAGCGGGGGCGGCCGGGCTACGGATTGTACGATCGCGCGCTGGGGGCGACGTATCTACAGGGGCTGTGGGAAGGACTTGGGGACTGAGCGATGAAACTCATTCGATTCGGTGAACCGGGACGGGAACGGCCCGGTCTGATTGTCGACGGAGGTCGGCGCATCGATGTCTCGGGTTTCGGCGCCGACTACGACGAGGCGTTCTTCGGCTCAGGCGGCCTCGAGCGACTGGCGCGCTGGCTTATGAAGGAGAGCCCACCCACTGTGGCGGAGGGCGTGCGGTTGGGACCACCGCTGGTGCGGCCGAGCAAGATCGTGTGCGTCGGGCTCAACTATCGCGACCACGCGAAAGAGACGGGTCAGGCGATCCCCGCCGAGCCCGTGCTGTTCTTCAAGGCCACGACCGCGCTCGCCGGTCCGAACGACGATGTCGTCATCCCCAAGGGCAGCACCAAGACCGACTGGGAGGTGGAGCTTGCGGTTGTCATCGGGCGCCGCGCGAGCTACGTCGAGCGGGACGCCGCCCTGGCGCACGTGGCGGGCTACGTGCTGCACAACGACTACTCGGAGCGGGCCTTCCAGCTCGAGCGTGGGGGGCAGTGGGTCAAGGGGAAGAGCTGCGACACGTTCGCGCCCCTCGGCCCCTTTCTGGCGACGCCCGACGAGATCCCCGACGTCCACAACCTGCGCCTGTGGCTCAAGGTGAATGGGGAGACCAAGCAGTCCGGCTCGACCAAGGACCTCGTCTTCGACGTGCCCACGCTCGTCAGTTACATCAGCCAGTTCATGACGCTCCTGCCCGGCGACGTCATCTCCACCGGCACTCCCGCCGGCGTCGGCATGGGGCAGAAGCCGCCGCGCTTTCTGGTCGACGGGGACGTGGTCGAACTGGGGGTCGACGGGCTGGGCTCCGCCTGCCAACGGCTGCGCCGTTGGAACGATCAATGATCAATGATCAATGATCATTGATCATTGATCATTGGACATTCGCGCTGCGCAAATATCCCGCTGCAACGTTGGCATATTGTGCAAACGCCACCTCAGGGTCTTCAATGTCAGGATGCCAGCGTTTCTCCCACTCGAAGCTGTAGAACCCGCGGTAGCCGATCTTCGCGAGCGCCGCGATCTGCCGCTTCACGGGCACGTCACCCGTGCCGGTGAGGACGTAGCGGCGGTCGTTGCCGGCGGCAACGGAATCCTTGAGATGGGTGTGCCGGATGTAGCGTCCCAGCTGCCGCACCGTGTCCTCGGGCTGTTCCTTGCCCGACACGAAGGTATGATGCGCGTCCCACAGCAGCGCCACGTTGGGTGAGTCGGCACGCTGGAGGAGCTCGAGCAACGAGGGCGAGTCGGTGAAGTCGCCGTGCGACTCGATGATCACCTCTATTCCCTTGCCCTTCGCGTAATCGCCGAGCTCGTGCAACGCACCGGCGATGTGCGCGAGCATCTCGTCGCGCGGCACGTCCTTCACGTACTCGTTGCCGAACACGCGCACGTACGGCGCGCCGAGCGCGTGGGCGAGGTCGATAAAGCGCCGCGCCTCGTCGAGCTGCGCGGCGTGCTTGACCGGGTCCATGTCGTGCATCTGCGCCGACGCGCCGAGATCGGAGACGATCAGCCCGTGGGCTGCAAGCTGTCGTTTCGCGTCGCCGATACGCTCGGGCGCAAGCTCCGGCACCTTGGTGAGATCCATGTTCGTCAGGATGCCGCGCAGCTCGATCGACGCGAACTGATGCTCGGCCGCGAAGTCGAGAATCCTGGGCCAGGGCCAGGTCGGGCAGCCAAGGGTGGAAAAGCCGAGTGGTAGCTTTTTGGGCGCTTGCCAGGGTAGCAGCAGCGCGGCCGCCGTTCCAACAAACTCGCGTCTAGTGGTCATAGCGTCGTTCCTGAAATTACTTTTAGAGCACCGTGACGCCACCCCGCTCATCCGCCCAATCGGAGCCCTTATGATCACAGCTGTCCTCCTCCTCTCTCTCCTCCAATCCTCGCCGAACACGCTGACGCCGGCGGAGAAAGCCGCCGGTTGGCAGTTGCTCTTCGACGGCCGCACCCTCAGCGGTTGGCGCGGCGTGGGCTACGACACCGTCCCCACCGCCCACTGGGTCGTGGTGAACGGCACGATCAAGAAGATCGCGTCGGGCGACGTACCGCGCGTGGCCGACGGGCGGCCCCTCGTCGGCGGCGACCTCATGACGCGAGATTCGTTCGCCGATTTCGAGTTGACCTTTGAGTGGAAAATCACGCCGGGCGCGAACAGTGGCGTCAAATACAACGTGTCCGAGGCCATGTCGATCGCCCAAGGCGGCGCGGGCACGCAAGGAGGGCCAACGCACTCCGCCCTCGGCTTCGAGTACCAGGTTCTCGACGACGCCCGGCACGAGGACGGCAAGCTGCCGACCCACCGCGCGGCCGGCCTGTACGACTTGATCGCCCCCAGCGCCCGCAAGGACTTGCGCCCCGTGGGCGAGTGGAACCGCTCGCGCATCGTGTTCCGCGGCAACCACGGCGAGCACTGGCTCAACGGCCAAAAGGTCGTCGAGTTCGAGCTCGGCACCGCGCGCATGGATTCCGCACTCGCCGCAAGCAAGTACAAGACGATTCCCGGATTCGGGCAAAAGCGCCGCGGGCACATCGTCTTGCAGGACCATGGCGACGAAGTCTATTTCCGAGAGCTAAAAGTGAGGCCACTATGAAACGCCGTCGCTTCGTGAAGACCGTGTCCAGCGCGGGACTGGGAATCATCCTCGGTCCGCGCTCCCCAGCCGAGAAAGTCGTCGTCTGCGTGATGGGCCTGAACGGCCGCGGGACCGTGTTAGCAAAGACATTCGCCACGACGCCCAACGCCCAAGTCGCCGCGGTGTGCGACGTGGACACGACGGTCTTGGCCAAGGGTGTCGCCGCCGTTGGCGCGTCCCAAACCCCGCGCCCCAAGGCCCTTGGCGATTTCCGCCGGGCGCTCGACGACAAGTCCATCGACGCGCTCGTGATCGCGGCGCCCGATCACTGGCACGCGCCCGCCGCCATCCTCGCAATGTCGGCCGGCAAGCATGTTTACGTGGAGAAGCCGTGTGGCCACAACGCGCGCGAAGGTGAGCTCCTGGCAGACGCGCAACGCAAGACCAAGCGCGTGGTCCAGATGGGCACGCAGCGCCGTAGCTCGCCGCGCGCCATCGAAGCCGTGCAGGCGATCCGGGACGGGATCATCGGCCGCCCCTACTTCGCGCGCGCGTGGTACGCGAACCGCCGTGCGACCATCGGGCGGGGCAAAGCCGCGCCGGTACCAACCGCCTTGGATTACGAGCTGTGGCAGGGTCCGGCGCCGCGCACGCCGTACCGTGACAACGTGATTCACTACAACTGGCACTGGTTCCGCCGCTGGGGCACGGGCGAGATCTGCAACAATGGCACGCATGAGATCGACGTCGCCCGCTGGGCCCTCGGCGTCGATCATCCGGTGCGCGTCACCTCCGCGGGCGGCCGCTACCAGTTCGACGACGACTGGGAGTTCACCGACACGCAGGAGGCGGCGTTCGAGTTCGAGGGCGGCCGGTCCATCGCCTGGGAGGGGCGGAGTTGTAATGCATATCCGATCCAAGGCCGCGGCCGCGGGACGATGATCCACGGGACCACGGGTTCGATGGTGCTCGATCAGGACGGCTACATCGTGTACGACCTGGACAACAAGCTCGTGAAGCAGAACGTCGCGCCTCCTCCGTCAGGGACCGATTCGCTCGCGCTGAGCGGCGACGATCAGCTCACGGCGTTCCACATCGCGAACTTCGTCGAAGGCGTCCGCACCGGCGCTCCGGTCAGCCAGCCGATCGAGGAAGGGGCGAAGAGTGTGCTGCTGTGCCATCTGGGCAACATCGCGCAGTGGACCGGGCGCGCGCTCCACGTCGATCCCGCGACCGGCCATATCCAGGGCGACGATGCGGCGATGGCGTATTGGCAGCGGGAGTACGCGCCGGGCTGGACACCAACAGTCTGAACCCCGACCGCTACTTCGATCCCGATCCCTCGATACGGCGCGTCGCGCGCGCGCTGTACGAGGAGACGCGGGCCCTCCCGATCGTCTCACCCCACGGTCACGTGGACCCGCGCATTCTCGCGGAGAATTCGCCGTTCCCTGAGCCGGCGTCGCTGATCGTTCAGCCCGACCACTACATCCTGCGTCTGCTGTACGCCAATGGAGTGCCGCTCGAAGCCTTGCTGAACGGTGAGCCCCGCCGCGTGTGGCAGCTGTTCGCCGAGCACTACTACCTGTTTCGCGGCACGCCGACGGGGGCGTGGCTGGACTACGAACTGAACTCGGTCTTCGGTCTTCGGTCTTCCGTATCCGCTGAAACTGCTACGCAGATTTACGACGAGATCGCCGAGAAGCTCGCGTCCCCTGAATTCCGTCCCCGCGCGCTGTTCGAGCGCTTCAACATCGAGGTACTGGCGACGACCGACGCGGCGACCGACAGCCTCGCGCACCATGAGGCGATCCGCAAATCTGGCTGGAGGGGTCGCGTCATCCCGACGTTCCGGCCGGATGCGCTGTGCAAGATCTCCTCGCCCAAGTTCGACGCGCTCGGCGCGCGCGACTACCCCAGCTTCGTACGCGCCATCGCGGACCGCCGTGCGTACTTCAAGCGGCTGGGCGCCACCGCGACCGATCACGCGGTGCTCGAACCTTACACCTCGTTGCTACCCGAGGCCGAGGCCGAGCGCCTGTTCCAGCACGCGCGCCACGGCAAGGCGACGGCGGACGACGAACGCCGCTTCACCGCGCACTTACTGATGGAAATGGCGCGTTTGTCGCTGGCCGACGGTCTGGTGATGCAGATCCATGCCGGGGCGCTGCGCGACCACAATGCCGCTGTCTTCGAGCGCTTTGGTCCCAACATGGGCGGCGACATCCCGGTGGCGACCGAGTTCACGCGCAATCTGCGCCCGTTACTCAACGCCTACGGCAACGATCCGCGCTTCGCGCTCGTGTTGTTCACGCTCGACGAATCGACCTACAGCCGCGAGCTCGCGCCGCTCGCGGGCCACTACCCCGCCGTGCGCCTCGGCCCTCCGTGGTGGTTTCACGATTCAATGGAAGGCATGCGGCGCTTTCGCGAGCGCACGACGGAGACGGCGTCGATCTACAAGACGGCCGGGTTCAACGACGACACGCGCGCGTTCTGCTCGATCCCGGCGCGGCACGATCTGGCGCGGCGCATGGATGCCAATTACCTCGGCGGCTTAGTGGCGCGCCACGTGATCGACGAGAGCGACGCGCGGCGGATGGCGCGAGCGCTGGCGTATGAGCTGGTGAAGACGACGTACCGAGTTGCGTAAGGGTTAATTCCTAGCTGTTGCAACCCCTCCTGTCGAGTCGATAGCTTCAGCCCTTCGCCTTGCTTGGAGGAATTATGCGTTCCTCGACGTTCGCCCGGATCTCCGGGCTCCTGCTGCTGGCGTCCTGTGTCTCCCCATCTGACATCCGCGATCAAGCCGGAGCACTGTCCCTGTCGGTCGTCTCCGGTGACAACCAGACCGCACCACCCGGCACCGAGTTACCGAATCCACTCGTAGCTCGCGTAGAAGACTCGCGCGGCCACGCCGTAAGAGGCCAGATCGTCAATTTCGTCGTGGTCTCGGGCGGCGGCAGCGTGTTCGCCGGAGCCGCGATATCGGGCGGGGACGGCATCGTGCAGGAGCGCTGGACCCTCGGGTCTTCGGGACCTCAGAAGGTCGAAGCACGCGCCGTCGACAATGTGACGGGTGAGAAGCTCACGTTCGCGATCTTCACCGCGACGCTCACCGACGTGCAACCACCGGTCGTCTCCAATGTCGCCGCGTCGCCCGCCAATCCGGCGGTAGGCGCCCCGTTCGACTTGACGGCGGTGGTGAGCGACACCTTTACCGGCGGCTCGAACATCGCGGCGGCATCGTACGCGGTCGACAGTGGTCCGCCGGTGGCGATGTCCGCGCAGGACGGCGCATTCGACCAGCAAAATGAGGCGGTGCGCGCGCATGTCCCGGCGTTCGCGACCGCGGGCTCGCATCTCTTCTGCGTGACCGGCCGTGATGCCGCGGGCAACGTGAGCGCGCCGAGCTGCATCGCCGTGTCGATCGCCGCCGGCGCGATCTTCGTGAGTACGTCCGGCAACGACGTGAACCCCGGCACCATGGCCGCGCCGAAGCTGACGATCACCGCTGGGCTGTTGCGCGCGGAGTCGCTCGGCGTAGCGCGGGTGAACGTCGCACAAGGGAGTTACCCCGAACGGATCGAGCTCAAGAATGGCATCAGTCTGTTCGGCGGCTACGATCCGAGCACGTGGGTCCGCTCCGCGGCCGTGCATACCACCACGATCGTTCCCGCGCCGAGCGACACGGCGATCGCCATACGGGGCGATAGCGTCTTCGGCGTGACGGTCGACGGCTTCACCATCATCGCCGGCAGCGCCGCCGTAGTCGAAGAAAGCGCATACGGCATCGCGCTGCGCTCGAGCAACGTGACGATCAACAACAACCTCATCGTCGTCGGCAACGGCGCCAACGGTCAGGACGGCCGCGAAGGTCTCGCCGGAGAAAACGGCGTGAACGGATCCGCGGGGCTCGTCGGGCAGGGCGACGGCCCGGCCGGTCCTGGCGGCCCGGGCGGGTCGCGCAGGTGCAACGGCGATACGCTCACGGGGGGCGTGGGCGGCGCGGGTGGCGCAACAGGCGCCAATCCCGGTGACCCCGGCCAGTCGGGCTCGGGGCTTGGCGCGGGCGCCGGCGGTGCCGGCGGCGCGGGTGGCCTGGTCGGTCAACTTGGAAGCAACGGCGGCAACGGCCTCGATGGAGCGCCGGGCGCAGCGGGTGCCGGCGGCGGATCGTTTGGCAGCGTGAACGGTCTTGGCTACAGCGTCGCGTTTGGATCGAGCGGGACGAGCGGACAGAACGGTGGCAACGGCGGTGGCGGCGGCGGCGGTGGTGGCCAGGGTGGTGCTGATGTGATTCCTGGCGGCGGCAACGGCGGCGGTGGCGGCGCCACCGGCGGCTGCGCCGGCTTCGGCGGCGGTGGCGGCGGTGGTGGCGGCGGCTCGTTCGCCATTCTGGCCGTCACATCAACCGTGACGATCACCAACGACACGATTCAGAGCGGCAACGGCGGCGGGGGCGGGTTCGCCGGAGCGGGCGGCACCGGTGGCTCGTTCGGCACCGGCGGGCCCGGCGCATCTCAAGACGTCGCCGAGATCGGCGCCGGCGGCGCCGGCGGCAACGGTGGCTTCGGCGGCCAAGGCGGTCCCGGCGGCGGCGGCGGTGGCGGGCCCTCGATCTGTATCCTGGTCGTGAGTAGCACGCTCACCCAAAGCGGCAATCTGTTCGTGCTCGGCAATGCAGGGACCGGGGGCGCCGGCGTGAATCCTGGAAGTAATGGGATGCGCGCGAATGTCGTCACGTTCTGAACGGGGAACGTGCCCTCTCGTAGGGGCGCAGCATGCTGCGCCCCTACTGTCTCTTTCGGAGTAGCTTAACCGTATGTCATCCACCCTCACCCTAGCCTCCGGAGGTTCGCGATGCGTTTCCCTGGTTTGGCAACGCTTGCCGTTGTCGCGCTGTGTGCATGTGGTGGTGGCGGCGGCGGAGGTCCGCAGGCCGGCTCGATCGCACTGAACGCCGGCGACAATCAGGTCGCGGCGGCCGGCGCCGCGTTGCCCGAGTCGTTGGCGGTGATCGTGAGGGACAATGCCGGCGCGGCGCTGCCGGGTGCCCTCGTGACCTGGTCGGTCACGGCAGGCGGCGGCAGCGTGTCGCCCACCACCCGCACGAGCGACGCGGCCGGCATCGCCAAGACGCGCCGCACGCTCGGCCCGAACGCCGGCACGCAGACGGCGCGCGCGACTGTCTCCGGTCTCGCTCCCGTCAATTTCAACGCCGTTTCCCAGATTCAAGGCGCCGTCAACATCGCCAATGCGACGACGGGCCCGCTCACCGATACGGTGCTCGCCAGCAAGGCCGAATCGCTCGACGTCCTCGTGACCAATCAGAACGCCGTCCCCGTGTCGGGTGTCGGCGTCGCGTGGGCCTCGGCGAGCGGGAGCGTATCCTCAGGCAATGTGGCGACGAGTGCCACGGGTCATTCGAAGGTGCGCTACACGTACGGGACCGCCGCCGGCGCGCAGACGGCCACCGCGACGGTCGCGGGGCTGGTTGGTTCTCCCGTGACCATCACGCTCCAGGCGACGGCGGGCACCGCCACGAACATCGTCAAAACCACCGGTGACGCCGGCACCGCGGCGCCCTCGGCGCAGGTGACCTACACCGTCACCGCGCGGGATGCGAACAACAATCCCAAGCAGGGTGTGACGATCGCCTGGGCGGTCGCGACCGGTGGCGGCTCGATCACGCCGGCGCAGGACACGACGGGCGTGTCCGGCACCGCGAGCGCACAGCGCACGCTCGGGTCCGGGACCGGCGACCAGACGGCGACGGCCACGGCGTCGGGGCTGCCCGGGACGCCGCAGGTGACGTTCACCACCACGGCACAGCTCATCACAACGGTCACCATCGCGGACAACAGCTTCACGCCGTCAACCCTGACGGTACCTCTGCATACGACGGTGACGTGGTCGTGGACGGGGGTCAATACTCACAACGTTACGTTCACCACGGCGGGTGCCCCGACAGACATTTCTGACCGGACGTCGGGAGACGTCGGCCGCACGTTCGACACGGCGGGGACGTTCCAGTTTCATTGCACGCATCATGCGGGGATGACGGGATCGATAACCGTAAATCCATAATTATGCGCGCCACTCCCCTCCTCGCCGCGATCGTCTTCGTCGTCGCCGCGTGCCGGCGACCGCAAAACCCACCGGGCGGAGGAGAGTCCTCCCCGCCCGCACCGCCGCCACCCACGGGCGTGCGGGTCGTGGACATGATCCCCGCATCGCTGAGCGGCGAGACGTCGCAGGACGCAGAGCCGTTCCTCACTACCTTCGCGTCCAATCCCAACATCCTCGCCGCCTCGGCGTTCACGCCAAACCCCGGCGGGCCGGCGAGCACGACGGCGCCGATCTACGTCTCCGACGACGGCGGCAACACCTGGTCGCTCCGCAACACCCTGCCGAGCAACGTGCAGACCGCCGACATCACCCACGCCGGGAGCGAATCGCCCGCGCTGTACGCCACGATCCTGAGTACTCCCAGCATCGCGCTCAAAGACCTCGAGACGAACGACGTCCTCTCGGCCACGACGATGACCCAGGACGCCACGCGGCCCAACGTCGACCAGCCCTTCGTCCGCGCCATCCGCGCCGCGAGCACCGACCGGCTCTACGTCGGCATCAACGACTTCGCCGCGCCGAACGGCCGCACCGCGACGGTGGACGTCTCGCTGAACGGCGGCACGACGTTCACGTCGCGCCGGATCGAGTCGCGCAACACGCTGGGCCAGAACGGCCCCTCGATCCGCCCCGCGGTCGCGCAGAACAACACGGTGTACGTGGCGTACTTCGGCTGGCGCAGCAATGCCGGCGATACGATCACGAGCGACATCGTCGTCGCCCGCGACGACAACGGCGCCACCGGCACGACGCCGTTCCGGGACCTGCGCGACCCGTCGGACAACCAGCCCGGCCGCCTCGTC
>DATLXS010000199.1:0-42792 GCA_035575675.1 Gemmatimonadales bacterium | reverse complement strand
GGGGCACGGCGTCCCGTTCCTCATTGCTGCGGGGGTCGTAGCGGTGGCGGGCCGCATGGCGTTCCGCGAGCGCCCCGATGAGCCGGTGGCGGCAACGGCCTGACAATCGCTACTTTCTGGCCATGAATCTCGCCGTCTATTTCGCACTCCTCGGCTGGGTGCTCACTCCGGCGCCGCCGAGGCCCAAGCTCGTGGTCGTGATCACCGTCGACCAGCTCCGACCCGACTACTTCACCCGCTGGAAGGCTCAGCTGACCGGGGGATTGGGCCAGCTGGCGACCGAGGGCGCGTTCTTCACCGACGGCTATCAGGACCACGCCGTCACGGAGACGGCGCCCGGTCACTCGACCATTCTCTCCGGCATGTGGCCCGCGCATACCGGCATCATCAGCAACCTACAAGGCGTGCTGGACTCGCTGGCGCCGCTGATCGGCACCACGGGCCTGGGCGCGTCACCGCGCCGCTTCCGCGGCACCACGCTGTTCGACTGGTTGAAGGCCGCCGATCCGACCGCGCGGGCGCTGTCGGTGAGCCGCAAGGATCGCGGGGCGATTCTTCCCCTCGGGCTCGCGAAAGAACAGGTCTATTGGTACCAGTCGGGCCTCTTCACCACGAGCCGCTACTACGCCGACTCGTTGCCGTCCTGGGTGCAGGCGTTCAACGCTCGACGCTTGCCCTTCAAGGCCGCGAATACGACCTGGTCCCTGCTGTTGCCCGACAGCGCATATAAGGAAGCGGACAATGAGGTGTGGGAAAATGGCGGAGCCGGCGTCGTCTTCCCGCACGTGCTGCCCGCCGACAGCATCAGCGCGGCGGCGGCGATCGCCGGCGTGCCCGCGATGGATTCGCTGACGCTGCTGTTCGCACTCGAAGGGTTCGACGCGCTGCACCTGGGGCGCAAGGGCACCGATCTCCTCGCCGTCAGCCTGTCGACGACCGATGCCGTCGGGCACGCGTTCGGCCCCGACTCCCGCGAGATTCACGATCAGGTGCTGCGGCTGGACCACTATCTCGCCTGGTTCCTCAAGCGTCTGACGGACCGGGTGGGACGCGACAACATCGTCATCGTGCTCACGTCCGATCACGGCGTGACGTCGTTTCCGGAGCGGACCCGCGCGAAGGGTGGGACTGCCTATCGCGTCTTGCTCGACACGCTCATCACAGCCGCCAATCACGAGCTCGACCGGGTCGCGGGCGCTGGTGGAGCGCCCCGCGATTGGCTCAGCTTCGAGACCGGCATGGTGTTCTTGCGCGACAACGGCCGGTTCGCCGCGCTGGGCGTGAAGACCGACAGCATTCTCGACGCTCTCATCGTACGGATCGCGCGGATTCAAGGAGTTGCCCGGGTGATCAAGCCGGCCGACCTGGCGCGGGCCGACACGGTATCTGATCCGGTGGCGCGGCGCTGGCTGCATCAGCTGCCGCCGGATGCGGGAGTGGTCCTCACGGTGACGCTGCAGGCAGGGTCGGTCTGGGATATTCCAAACCTTCCGATCGCAATGCACGGCCAGCCCACCGAGGACGATTCGCACGTGCCGATCATCTTCTGGGGCAGGGGCGTGCGGCGCGGCTCGTTCGCGGGCCGGACGAACACCGTGGACATCGCCCCCACCCTCGGCGCGCTGCTCGGCGTGTCGCCGCTGTCGCTCGTGGACGGGCACGCCCGCACGGAAGCCCTGGGGCCGCGCAACTAGTGGCCGTCCAGAAGCAATCGGCGAATCAGATCCGCCGTATCGAGGAGCTGCAGGGGTACGTGCGGACCGTGGATCACGTGAGAAGGCTGGTCGCCGAGCTCGAAGCGAACCGCGCCGCAAAGCCGAAAATCATCAACGGCATCTGCGGCAACATCGCCCGCGAGCTGTCCCACATGCGCCAGCGCGCGCTCACGGCGAATCTCGGCACGCTGCCCGACGTGGCCGGCCAGCTGGCGATCGTCGCGAACCGCGCCGGGACGGGGATCAACATGAAGGTGCGCGCGCTGGCGGACGGCGTGAACAGTATGACGATCCAGCTCGACCAGTCGCTCAAAGCGGCCCACGAGCCCGAAAAAGACAAAGACAAGAACAAAGACAAAGAGAATCCACAATCGTAGCAATCCATTGTCGCGCCCTCATGAAACGCTTCGATGACGTCGTCGCGGTCGCCGGCCTCGATCTCACGGTCGGCGCCGGCGAGTGCTTCGGG
Source organism: Gemmatimonadales bacterium (assembly GCA_035575675.1). Lineage (GTDB taxonomy): Bacteria > Gemmatimonadota > Gemmatimonadetes > Gemmatimonadales > GWC2-71-9 > 20CM-2-65-7. Next base: position 40,608 of record DATLXS010000199.1, on the reverse strand, counting down.
CTGCTCGGCCCGAACGGCGCTGGCAAGACCACGACGATCGAGATCCTCGAAGGCCTGACGTCGCCCGACAGTGGCGACGTCGAGATTCTCGGCATGCGGTGGCAGGACGGGGCGCCGGGACGCGCGCTCCGCGAACGGCTCGGCATTCAGCTGCAGGAAACCCAGCTCGCCGACAAGCTCACCGTGAGCGAAGTCCTGGGGCTGTTTCGATCGTTTTACCGCCAGTCACACACTGTGGAAGAAGTGCTCGCCCTCGTCGAGCTCCAGGAGAAACGCACGGCGCGCGTGGTGACCCTGTCGGGCGGGCAGAAGCAGCGGCTCGCGGTCGCCTGTGCGCTCGTCAGCAAGCCCGAGCTGCTCTTTCTCGACGAACCGACCACGGGTCTCGACCCGCAGTCGCGCCGCCAGCTGTGGGAGATCATCCGCCGCTTTCGCGCCGACGGCGGCACGGTGTTGCTCACGACGCACTACATGGAGGAAGCCGAGCGTCTCTGCGATCGGGTCGCGATCATGGATCACGGCAAGATCATCGCCCAGGGAACTCCCAAGGAGCTGATTGCGTCGCTGGGCGCGGACCACGTGGTGGACTTCGCGCTGACGGAGGGCGGGATTGCGAATGATCTGGTCGAGATCTTGCGGCAGATGGGCGGTGTGTCCGCGGTGCGGACGGGTCCCGACGGAGTCTCGCTCACGGTCGTAGAGTTGCACCGCGCCCTCCCCGCGTTGCTCGCGCTGCTCAAAGACCGCGGCGTGGAGCTGTCGCTGCTCACCACGCATCACGCCTCGCTCGACGACGTCTTCGTCGCGCTCACGGGACGGCAGCTGCGTGATACGTGAGCATGCGATGTGTCAGCTGGCGCTCGCGCGCATGCGCGAGTTCTACCGCGAGCCGGAAGCGGTGTTCTGGGTGTTCGGCTTCCCGATCGTGCTCGCGTTCGCGCTCGGGCTCGCCTTCCGGAACACCGGCCCGGGGAAATTGCAGGTGGGCGTCGCGCGCGGACCCGGCGACAGCGCGATGGCGGCCACGCTCGGGGCGTCCCCCCGCCTCCTCGCCTCGGTCCTCGATACGGCCACCGCACGCCTGCGGCTCCGGACGGGTCGGATCGCGCTGTTCGTCATTCCGGGCGACTCCGTCGTGTACCGCTACGACTCGACCCGTACCGAGAGCGGCCTGGCGCGGCTCGAGGTGGATGACGTGCTGCAGCGCGCGCGGGGGCGGAAGGATCTGGTCGCGGTGCGCGACGACCGCGTGGTCGCGCCGGGGTCGCGGTATATCGATTTCCTGATCCCCGGCCTCTTGGGCATGAATCTCCTGGGCAGCGGGATCTGGGGAGTCGGGTTCTCGGTCGTGCAGGCACGGCAGCGGAAGCTGCTGAAGCGCTACATGGCGACGCCGATGCGGCGCAGCCATTACCTCCTGAGCTTCATCCTGTCGCGGCTCGTCTTCCTCATCGTCGAAGTGGTGGCGCTGGTGGGATTCGGCTGGCTGTTGTTCGGCGTGGCGGTCCGCGGCTCATTTACGTCACTGGCAGGCATCACCGTCCTCGGCTCGTTCTCATTCGCGGGACTGGGGCTTTTGGTGGCAAGCCGGGCGAAGACGATCGAAGGCGTGTCGGGATTGATGAATCTCGTGATGCTGCCGATGTGGATTCTGTCGGGGACGTTCTTCTCCTACTCCCGCTTCCCCGATGCCATGATCCCATTCGTGAAGGCGCTGCCGCTCACGGCGCTCAATGACGCCTTGCGGGCAGTGATGATCGACGGCGCTGCGGTGACGGGGCTGGGAACGCCGCTGGCGATTGTCGTCGCCTGGGGTGCCGTGAGCTTCGTGATCGCCCTGAAGATCTTCCGCTGGCGTTAGCTTTCTGGTCTGAAGAGCGCCGCCAACCGCCGCAAAAAGCCTCCAAACGCACCCCGCACCGCCGCGTGAAATGCGCCGGCCGAGTGAAACCGCTCGTTCGGGTCGCTGCGGAGCGCGCGCCGCAAGATATCCTCGACCTCGCGCGGCACGTCGCGCCGCTCCGCGGACAGGGGCGGCACGTCGTCGGTCGTTTGCTTCGCGAGAATCTGCTCCGGCGTTTTCCCGGCGAACGGGGGTCGGCCGAGCAGTCCGAAATACGCGACCGCCGACAGGGAGTACAAGTCGGCGCGCTGGTCGACGCGTTCGCCCAGCAGCTGCTCGGGTGCGGCGAACTGCGGGGTGCCGCTGCGCGACGTCGCGCCGCCGAAGCGCGCGCTGCCGCGCAGCGCCAGCGCCAGCCCGAAGTCCGTGATCCGGAGTCGCCCGTCGGGGTCGATCAGCATGTTCTCCGGTTTCAGATCGCGGTGAATCAGGCCTAGGCTGTGGGCGTGCTCGAGCGCCGACAGGGCTTCGTTCAGCAACCGTTCGGTCTGGTCGAGCGAATAAGTGCCGTGCCGGTGGACCACCTGCGCCAGGCTCGAGCCGGGGACGTATTCCATGGCATACCAGGTGAGACCGGCGCGGCCTTGAATGTCGTAGATGCTCACGATGTTGGGATGTCGCAGCCGGGCCGCGAGCTGCGCCTCCCGGCGAAACCGCTCGGTCACTCCGGGGTCTGCGGTCAGCGCCGGATGCAGGACCTTGATGGCCACGTCGCGCTCGAGGGCCAGGTCCCGGGCGCGATACACCCGCCCGAACCCTCCCGCGCCGATCTCCTCGAGGAGCTCGTAGTCGTCGCCCAGCGCGCGGCGGAGCCGCCGCTCGAACCCCGTCTCGGTGATGACCGGCGCCGCGGCGAGCACTTGAAACGTCCCGGCGTCGGTCACGAAGTCTTCGAGCATCTCGGTCGCCGTGTAGTAGCGGTCCTTGGGCACGCGTGACAGCGCGCGCACGATGACGCGCTCGACCGCCACCGGCACCGTCGGGCGCTGATCGCGGGGCGGCACGATGCGCGCCGGATCGGGGTCGGGCGGGAATCCCGTGAGCGCGGCGTAGATATTTGCGGCCACGCTGTACACATCGCTCGCAGGTTCACCCGCCTCGCCCGCGCGGACCTCGGGTGCCATGAACGACGCGCTCGCGTCAGTCGCGTCCATCGGCGGCAGATAGGGCAGGCACCAGTTGGAGTAGCGCAGATCGGTGACGACGCCCTGGCCGCCGGAATTGATCATCAGCGTGGAGGGCACGATGCGGCGCATGATGATGCCGCGTGCGTGGGCGTGCTCGAGCGCCGCCAGCAGATCCCGGATCAACGACATGGATTGCGGAATCGGGCGCGGGCCACGCCGCAGCGCATCGGCGAGGCTTTCGCCTTCGATCCAGTTCGCCGTGCGATAGGCGAATGACGCGATCTCGCCGGCGGCGTAGACATGCCGAATCGCGGGATGGTCGAGCTGGGCGAGCGTTTCGGTCTCGCGCATGAACCAGGCGCGTCCCGGCGCCTCAGCCGCGAGATGCACGCGAATGGAGACGGGCCGCTTCAGCACGCGATCCCAGCCGTGATACAGCGCGCGATCGGCCGACATCGCGACGAGGTTCTCGAGCCGAAACGTCGGCTCGAGCGCCCGCAGTGCGTCGTCGAGCACGCTCGCCGGCGGTGTCTGCACCGCGGTGTTGGTGACGGGCGTCACGTTCTGACCTGAGCGTCGATCGGGTGTCTGCACGCGCGACAAATCTAGCCGCTCGTTTCCGCTGGCACGAACTCCAGGCGCGCCGCAGATTGATCGGGATGGACAACGAGTACCGTGAGCCGCGACATCACGTGGAACGTCGCGTGCGACCTGAGCGCCGCTCCGGGCTCGACCGGCGGATCACCGATCGGCGCCTGCGCCACGCCGCAGTCCTGGTAGAGCGGCGCGGACGGTCCGAGCGCCGCAGTCGCGTGGAGCGGCGCTCGTTCAAGCAGCGGCGTCATTTGCGGGATCGTCGCGGCTCCGGCCTCACGTTCAACGACTCGACTCCATCCTGACCGTCACGACGGCCCAGCCGTCGCGGCTCGCGCGCGCGTAGCGCGCATCCCACAGGTAGACCGTCGTCCCGCTCGAGTCCACGTCCGCCGCCAGGAAGCGGGCGAACTGGTTCATGGCACGCCCGTCGACCGTCTGCCCCAACGCGCGGGCGACGGCCGGCGTGCGCAGGTGACGCGGTAGCGTCCAGTCATCGCCGCCAACGGTGTCGGCGCTCGCGTAGATCGCTTCCCACGTAAACGGCCGGCCGATATTCGTCAGCGCCGCCCACGTCGCGCCGGCGCCGAAGCGCCGCACGGCCGCCTGGTGAATTTCCCGCTTCCGGCCTCCGGCCACGACTGCCTGAGCGCCCGCATATACGAGCAGCAGCAGCAGCGCGAACGCCGCGGCTCGCCGTCGCTCCACGGGCCCGAACCAATAGCGAATCCATCCGACCACCGCGACGACACACACGGCCGCATAGACAACGAGCACCCACGCCGCGACGTCACGGTAGAGGACGAGGATCACCGTGACCGTCCCGCCGACGGCCAGCGTTGCGGCGAGCGGCGTCCAATGGCGCTCCGCGCCCCATGCGAGCGCGACGAGCGGCACCACCCAGAAGAAAGGATCGGCGATGGCGACCCAGTCCAGGTAGTACCACGTGCCGCTCCAGGGCAAGAATGGCCGCCAGCCGTACGAGCCCTGCCAGTCCATGTACAGGTGGCTCAACACCGCTGCTCCGATCCCAGCGATAAGCCATCCCCAGGACGGGACGGCGACGGCTCGACCATGCCGGCTCAGAATCGAGCGCGCCAGGCGCCACCCGATTCCCACCAGCAGGGTGAGACCGACAATCTCAACGAGCGCACCGACGAGCGAATGCGTAATGCCGCGATGGAGAACCAGAAAGTCGGCTCGCGTGCCCGGAAGCCCGATGAAGAGCTCGCTCCAATCCGGCCCGTTTGCCGCCACGACGCCGACTAAACCGGCACGCGGCACGTGACGATCAGCGACGGCGCGCATGAGCGCGGCGCCAACGAGCGCGTGGGCGAGATTGTCCATGGCTGTACGATGCCGTACGACCTCGCGGGCCGTCCAGAGCAGCCGTAGTTTCGATTCGTGTCGTATCTCAAGCTGACCGATACCACGGGAAAGCAGGTCGCCGAGTCCTCAGGCGCGGCCTTGCGGTTTGGGCGCGATCCCGATGCGAGTGTCGTCGTTCGAGGCGAGGCGGCGCGCGTCGCATCGGTCCGCCACGCGGAGCTGCGGTTCGAGCATGGGGCGTGGTGCCTCGCCGATTTGAGCAGTAAGAACGGCACATTTCTGAACGGCAAGCGCGTGAGCACGCCGACTGCGGTGAAGCAGGGTGACGTGATCCGCCTTGGAGAGTCGGGCCCCGAATACCGTGTCGCCACCATCGCAGCCGACCTCGAGCCCACGCTCGCCGAGCATCCGGGCCTGCCAATGTCTCCCCGCGAGGCCGAGCAGCGCGCTTACGGCGTGACGTTGCTCGCGACCACCAGCGGAAAACGCTTCGAGGCGCGTGGGACACGCATCCGCCTCGGCCGCGGGCGGGAATGTGAAGTCCAGCCGGTCGAGGCGAATGACACCATCGTCTCTCGCGTGCACGCGGAGCTGACCGTGGGTGCGGGCGGCGGTCTGGTGGTGCGCGATGCCGAAAGCAAGAACGGCACCTATCTGAACGGCGAGCGCATCACCAAGCCGATGCCGGTCCGGCTCGGCGACAAGATCATGCTGGGCCAGGGCGGGCCTGTGCTGCTCGTGGAGGGAATGGGAACCGCTCCGCGCAAGGCAGTCCCGCGACCACACGCGGGAGCGTCACCTGGTCAGAAAACGGTGATCGGAATGATCGGAGCAGCGCTCGCGAAAGCTCGTAATTCTGTGGCGTTCATGAAAGCGGTCCGCGAAGAGGTCGGCAAGGACGCCAGGCGCAAGATCCGCTGGCTGACCGGACTCATCATCGTTCTCGTCCTGCTGCTCGGCGGCGGCGTGTACGGCGTCTACTGGCTGCTCTCCGGTCAGGTCGAGCATACGAAGCAGGCGCTCCGGACCGGAGAAGATTCGTCGCGCGCCGAGGGGGAGCGTTTGCGCCACGAGCTGGAAGCCGCCCGTGCCGCCGCGGCGCCGGCTGCGGATGTCGAAACGCTCCGGGTGAAGCTGGCCGCGGCGGAATCGCGGACGGCGCAGCTACAAGCCGCCTTGGACCGGGCACAGCAGGCATTGGGACAGCAGCTCGCGGCGGGCGAAACACGGCGCGAAGAGGCGCAGCGGGACCTGCAGCGCCTGCGCGATCAGCTGGCGGCCGCCGAGCGCCGGGCACCGTCGCAGGAGCTGATCGATAGTCTCCGGCACGCGGTCAGCTCGGCGGAGGTGCAGACCGCCAGCCTCGACGCCAAGCTACGGGCGATCCGCGGGACCGACTTCGCCGGCATGGCGCAGCAGAGTCAAGGCGCGGTCGGATTGATTACCGTCGCCCTCGGCGGCGACCGCTACGACGGGACCGGGTTCATGATCAGCCCGGACGGGTACATGCTCACCAACTGGCACGTGGTCGCGGATTCCGCGCATACGGGGCCGGACACCATGTGGGTCACGATGGCCGATCAGTCGAGCGGCCGGTATGCCGATGTTGTGGCCACCTCGCGGGATCGCGACGTCGCGCTGATCAAGGTGCGGGGCTACCAGGGCTCGTATCTGACCGCGATCGACTGGGCCGGAACCAAAGCCCGTCAGGGTGAGCCGGCGGCGCTGATTGGCTATCCGGCCGGCTCTGGGTTCGCGCGCGATCGGACGTCCATCGTGCGGACCTCCATGACAGCCGGGATCTTGTCGCGCGTGACCGCCGACCTGATTCAGTTCGACGGCATGACAACCGGGGGATCCTCAGGGAGCCCGGTTTTTAATGCTGATGGAGACGTGATTTCGGTACATCGGGCGGGTCTGCGGCAGGGGCCGGGATTCGCGCTGTCGGTCCCGGTGAAATACGCCATCCCGCTCATGCCGCCGGCATTGCGCCAGCGGCTGGGCGTTTAGCTAGTTCCGCGAAAAGTCGACTGTAACTACAACGGTGCTCGGGCTGGTTGCCGGACGGGTGGTCGAGACAACGGCCACTGTCTCTACAGCGTGACGGCTCTCGATTCTGGAATCGGTAAGCGCCTGCCGGACGGCCGCGAGGGCCTCAAAGCCCTGGCGAGTATCGACTACCGTAGCGCTGGCTTGCAGGGTGCCACGAGCTTGGGCTTCTGCATCCCGCCCCACCAGCGTTAGCGCGCCGACCACCAGAACCGCTACGAGCCCGAACCGCATCCCATGCTCCCCTGAGTGAGTACTGTTGGATTTCTGGTTCTCACTAAGGCAGGGGGTGTGCCGATGAATTGTAACGAGGTAACATGAACTACAACAATCACTTCCACGCTTTTTACTGCCGTGACCCAGCACCAAAAAGCGTCGACAATTACGACACCATGTTGTTGTTGCCCTAGCTAAGTCCAAGTCCCATCTTTGGTTCCGTCACTCCGCGTCGCTTCGTCTAATAATTTGACAGTGGCAAGGATCGTGTCGGTTGGCATAAGCCTTGCCCTTACAGCCTTCCGAAGGATGGAGGAGCCGAATGGCACTCCAACTGACTAAAAGCTCGACACCAAAAACAGGAGTTAACGAAATGCGCAGCATCACGAAGCTGTCCCTGGTTGTGGCCGCCCTCGTCCTGACGGGCACGGCACTCCAGGCCCAGACGAACAATGCCAGCATCACGGCGACGGCAAGCGTGCAGACGCCGATCAACGTGGTTGGCGCTCAGCAGTTGAGCTTCGGGAACGTCTTCCCGGGCGTCAACAAGACGATCGCAGCTACGGATCTGACGAACGCCGGCCGTTTTGACGTCACGGGCCAGGCCAGCACCCCGGTAACGATTTCCTTCACCCTCCCCGCGACGCTCGGTTCGGCTGGTAACACCATGCCGATCGTGAGCTACACGGGTGTGCATGCCCAGAACAACGCGCAGACCGGCGGCAGCGCTTTCTCGCCGGTGGCTGGCGCGACCCCGACCCTGAACGCCTCCGGCGCTCTGTGGGTGTGGGTTGGTGCGCAGGTGCAGCCGGCGACGAACCAGGCGGCTGGTGTCTACACTGGTTCGATCACCATGACGGTGGTCTACTAAGCGACTGAATTTGGCGTCGAGCTGATGGCGCGCCGGCAGAGGATGCCATATCCTCTGCCGGCGCTGTCGCAAGGAGACGCCTGAACACATGAAACGGGAATCGTGGGTCCTCATCGGAGCGATGCTGCTCAGCGTGCCGCTGCTGGCGCAGGGCAAACCGCTTACAGTCACTGGGGTGCGGGGCGTAACGTTCGGCGCCGTGCTGCCGGGGGTGCCGCGCGTCGTGTTGCGCACCGATCCAGCAAACAGCGGGCAGTTCGACGTCAAAGGCCCGAAAGGTGGTCCCGTGTTGCTGTCATTCGTGCTGCCGCTGACGATGACAGGTCCCGCTGGCGCGCTGATGCCCATTGTGTTTGGGTCGAGTGACGCGGGGTACTCGGCAACGCAGTCAATTGGCAGTCAAGTGGGCTTCGACCCGCGACAGCCGACTACAGTCGTTTTCCCGAATAATGGCAACGTGTCGGTCTTCGTCGGGGCCACTGCGAATCCCGGGACGAACCAGCGCGCCGGCGCATACACCGGGACGATCACCCTCACCGTGACCTACCTGTGATGCGCGCGCTCGGGCTTGCCGGCATGGTCGTGTTCGCCAGTGCGTCGTTGGCCGCGCAGGGTGTCATGGTAGCCCCGCACGCCGTGTTCATCGACCACACCCAGCGTAGCGGCTCCGTGCTGCTCTACAATCCCGGTACGCAGGCGGTCGAAGTCACGATCTCGACAATATTCGGGTATCCGACGACGGACTCGGCAGGCGGGATCAGGCTCGACACGCTGCCTGCGGATTCGGCGACCTCCGCGCTGGCGTGGATCCAGGCGTTCCCCCGTCGCTTGACGGTGGCGCCACGGGAGCGCCAAACCGTGCGCCTCCTCGCCCGGCCGCCCATCGGACTGGCGGACGGCGAATACTGGCTGCGGCTCATCATCGCCGCCCAGGCCGGCCGCGTGCCGATCACGGGCGTGGGCGACACCACGGCGATTCAGGTCGGTCTGACCCTCGAGGTGCGGACGATCATCGGCGTGAACTACCGCAAGGGTGCCGTGCGTACCGGTGTGACGCTGTCGAATCTGCGCGCCCAGATCGCCGGCGACTCGGTTATCACGCGCGCGAAAATCGAGCGTCAGGGGAACGCGGCCTTCGTCGGCATGATTCGCGAGACCCTCGTGGATTCAACCGGGGCGGTGCGTGCATTGCAGGTCGGCGATTCGGTCGTCCGGTCCTATCAGTCACCGGTCGGCGTCTACTACACGATGGAGCCGCGTCTCGCGACCGCAGTTGCCCGTCCGGCGCTCGTGCGCGGGCGCTACTGGCTGCGCTACGAGGTCGTCGCCGAGCGGGAGGATCTCGATCCCAAGGTCGTGCTCAAGGCGCCGGCGGTCCGTGATTCCGTGCAAGTGGTGGTTCCGTGAAACGGACTGTACTCGTCGCCGTGCTTCTGGCCTTGGCGCCGCGCCTGCAGGCGCAAGGGGGTTCGAGCTTCGTGGCGGCGGACGCCGTCGTGGTCACGACCGGAATGACGATCGCGACCATGCGGGACCTCAATTTTGGAACCGTCATCAAAGGCGTTGCGACGACGGTGGCGCCCGCGGCGGCAAACGCCGGTGAGTGGCAGGTGAGCGGCAGCGCCAACGCGTTCGTCGTCATCAGTTTCACCTTGCCCACGATGCTCACGAACATTCAAGCGCTGCCCGGTTCCACCATGCCGATTGCGTTCAACGCGACCTCGGCGATTTGGCGTCGCTCGACGAACAATCCCGCGGGGGGCAACGTGTTCAATCCTGCCGTCGGGAACGTGGGCCGCCTTGGCCCGCCTCCGAATTTCAACATGTTCATCTGGCTGGGCGGCACCGTGAACCCCGCGCCCACGGCGAAACCCGGGATTTACCAGGGAAACGTCGTCGTTTCGCTGATCTACCAGTAAGACCATGCTACTCGCGGCGCCTCTCTTGTTGGTGGCCGCGCTGCACGGCTACCAGGTTCCGCGGGATACCGCCCCCGAACAGGTCGTCATCGACCTGCGCATCGGGCGCATCACGGGGACGACCGTCCAGGCCTATCGGGTCCGGTCTGAAGTGTTGCTGCCACTCTCGCAGTTCTTTCAGCTCGTGGAAATCCGCCATCGACTGACCCCGGACGGCCGCCTGGAAGCAACGATGGATCCGGGCAACGTCCCCATCATCATCGATCCGCGCAGTGACTCGATGCAGTACGGCGCGCGGCGCGTGAAGATCGAACGGGAATTCATCCGGTACGAATCCAGCGAGCTATACGTCGGCAGCGAGCGACTGGGCGACTTGCTCGGCGTCATGTTCGCCGTCGACTGGTCTGATCTCACCGCGACCGTCGTGGATGCGGGCAGCCTCCCGATCGCCCGCCGGCTGCGCCGCGAATCAGCCCGCGAGGCGTACCTGCGTCGTCCCGATGGGACGCGCGCCGACGTGACGTTCGGGCTCCAGCGTCCGTCCTGGGACGGCGTCGTCGTCGACTATTCGCTGTTTTCGCCCTCCACAGACCCGCTGGCGGGCTCGACCTACGGGTTCGGTCTCGGTGCCGATGTCGGCGGCGGCTCGCTCGAAATGCTGGGACAGAGCGTCGGCCCGGCCGACGAGGGCCGCGTGCACGTCGATGCTTCCTGGACCGGCGTGTGGCGTGAGAACCGCTGGGTCAAGCAGCTGCGATTGGGCGACGTTGCATCCACCGGGCCACGGTCCCGCGCGCTCGTCGGCGTCGCGATCACGAACGCACCGTATGTCCGCCCCTCCCTCATCGGGTCGCTGCGCTACGCCGGCAGCCTCGAGCCGGGGTGGTCGGTCGAGGCGTACCGTGGCGGCGATCTCGTGGCCTTCGATTCGGCCAGCCCCTCGGGCGGGTTCTCGATCGATCTCCCGGTGCGCTACGGCGAGAACCCGGTCGACTTCGTCGCCTACGGCCCCTTCGGTGAGATTCGCGAGTTCAATCGTACCTACCGCGTGCTGACCGACCTGCTCCCGGCGCGCCGGTTCGAATACGGCATTTCGGGCGGTTACTGCCCGCAGCCGTCGTTCACCTGTAACGCGACGGCGAATCTCGACATGCGCTACGGTGCGACTGGGCGCTGGACAGTGCAGGGGGGCATCGATCAGTACTGGCGCGACTCGCTGCCGGACCGCACCCATCCATACGCCGCGGTCTCCGGGAATCCGAGCAATGCGTGGGCGATCCAGAGTGAGCTGATCGGCAATGGGCTCGTGCGTGGCGCACTGCGCTACGAGCCATCCGTCGATCTACGGCTCGAGGGAGAGTACGTGCACTTCACGGCCGATTCGGCATCGGTGCTGGCTGTGCCCGGACGGCGCGCACAGTGGACGCTGACCGGATTCGTGCGGCCCCGGACGAGCCACGGCTTCTTCTTCTTTGATGGCCGCTTCGAGCGGATCAGCACCGACGCCGGCGTGGTGACCCGCGCGCGCGTGGGAGCCTCGCTCCAAACGGAGGAGGTCCGGCTCTTGCCGTATGTGCGCACCGACCATGGGCAGGCGGCGGGAGTCGGGGGTGGGGGGGCGGCGAACGGCAACCAGGAGTTTGCGGGCGTGTCGACGTTCGTCATGCCGCGCGCCCGGTGGGGGACGTTCCTGAGTCAGACGCTGCTCCGGACCAACACCGAGATCGAACGCCGTGCGGGACTGGTCTCCTGGTCGGCGTTCGCGGCGCATTCCGTGGCGCGCGGTGTGCGGCTCGAAGTCGGCGCGAGCTGGCTCCGCGGCGCCGGACTCACGTACACGGTCACTGTGACGTCGTACTTCTCGGCGCTGCGCGCGGTCACGTCGGTGCTCGCGCCCCCCGGCCAGCCGGTCAGCGCGACCCAGTTCCTTCAGGGGTCCGTCCTGTGGGATCGCCGCACGGACCGGCTCGGCGTCGCCCCCGGTCCTTCCCTCGAGCGGTCCGGCCTGTCGGGGCGCGTCTTCATGGATGTGAACGCCAACGGCATTCGCGACCCGGGCGAGCCGGGCGTGGCCAACGCGCGGGTGCTGATCGGCTCGCTCTCAGCGCGGACCGATGCCAGCGGCGCCTATCACGTCTGGGATCTCGTTCCGTTCGAGCCCGTCATCGTGAGTCTCGACTCGGTGTCGCTCGAGTCACCGCTGCTCGTGCCGCTGTTTGCGCGGACGAGCATCGTTCCGGGACCGAACCGGTTCCGCAGTCTCGACATTCCCGTCGTGGAAGCGGGGGTCATCGAGGGGCGCGTCGTTCGCAATGGCGCCGGTGTCGGTGGCGTGACGCTCAGGCTCACCGATCGGCGCAGCGGCATGCGCCGCGCGCTGGTGACGTTCAACGACGGCGCGTTCTATCTGATGGGCGTGAAACCGGGTGATTACGAGCTGACGGTCGAGGAACAGGTCCTCGACGCGCTCGCGGTGGATGTCGAGCCGGTGCGCTTCACCCTGGCGCCCACACCGAACGGCATCGGGAAGTCGGACCTGGAAGTGCGGCTCAAGTCTAGGTTTTAGCCGCCAGGGCCACCTCGCGGAGCACGCTCTCGAGTTTCGCAAAATCGTAGGGCTTCACGAGCGACGGGACGCCCGCCTCGCGCAGCAGCGACGACGTGTCCGTGGCGAACCTATCCCCGGTCGTGAAGATCAGCCGGTTGACCATCGCCGGATGCTCGCGCCGCAGGCCCTGCAGGAACTCCGCTCCGCTCATCCCGGGCATGCGAACGTCTGACACGATGACGTCGAAGCGCTCGCGGCGCAGCGCGCGCAGCGCGTCGCTGCCGTCTTCGACCGCCAGGACGTTCATGCCACGCCGCTTGAGAAAGGTCGCGACGGCCCGCCGCAGGCCTTCTTCGTCGTCGACGAGCAGAACGGAGAGCGCTCCCGCTCCCTCCGGCTCGCGTGCCGCTTCGGGGATCTCCATCGGCGGAGGCGTGGTGCGCTGCCGCTGGCGCGCGTCCCGCGGCAGCGAGATGGTGAACGTCGCGCCGTGTCCGGGCACGGAGTGCACCGCGATACGGCCGCCGTGGTCGTGCACGATGCCGTAGCAGATGGAGAGTCCGAGGCCCGTGCCCATGCCTTCCGGCTTCGTGGTGAAAAACGGGTCGAAGATTTTTTCCTGGATGTCGGGGGGGATGCCGGGCCCCGTGTCGGCGACCTGCAGCTGGACGCCGTCCTCGGCGGCGGTCACGGTGCGGATCGTGATGGCGCGCCGCCCGGGCGGGGGAATCGTCGTCAACGCCTGCTCGGCATTGATCAGGAGATTGAGCAGCATCTGCTGAACTTCGGACCCGTTCGCCCACGCCTTGGGATTTGCGTCGTCCAGCTCGAGATTCACGGTGATGTTGAGCGTGGTCAGATGGTAGGAACGGAGCGCGAAGGTGCGCCGCACCGTGTCGTTGAGCTCCACCAGCGTCCGCTCCTTGCTTCCCGCGCGCGCGAACGCGAGCAGGTTCGACGTGATGCGGCCGATGCGGGTCGCCTCATCGTAGATCATCTGCACCGTTTCGCGCTGGTCGGGTGGCAACTGATCGAGCAGCAGCGTCTGGGCGAAGCCCGAGATGATCGCGACGGGGTTGTTGATTTCGTGGGCGACGCCGCTGACGAGCTGGCCCATCGCGGCGAGCTTCTCCGCCTGCTGCAGCTGAGTCTGCGTACGGCGTTGTTCGGTGATATCGCGCACCAGCATCAGCACCTTGGGAATGCGGCCGCCTTCCCGGACGGGCGCGAGGAGTACCTGCGCGGTGCCATCGTGGCCGTCGGGCCGTGGAAACGGGACCTCGAAGCGCCGCAGCGACCCGTCGAACGCGGCGAGCAGATTCTCGCGCGCAATCCGGGCCGCGGTGCCTTCGAGCCATCCGAAGCCCGTGCGTCTGCCGCTCACCGGTTTGGCCTCGTTGAGACGCACGCTCATGAGACTGCGGCCCGCGGTGTTTTCGTCGAGCACCTGGCCTTCCCGGTCGACCACGGTGATCGCATCGGGGACGGCCTCCATGACGAGCCGGAGATTGCGCTCGGCTGACGCGGTCGCGCCGAGCGAGCTCATCAGCGAACGCGTCTGATTGGCGACCTCATCCTCCAGGATCCGCGCGTAGCGCTGCGTCACGCCCAGTGAGTACAGGACGCGCGCAGCGACGATCACCATACCGATGCCGACAATGACGGCATCGTCGGAGTCAGGGATCGGGCGGCTGAGGCCAATGACGGCGATCCCCGTCATGCCCGCGAGACCGATCACCAATGCGACGATCCGCGCGGCGTTGCTCGGTTCGGGTCTTGTGGCGCGAGTGCGCTGGAGGTGTACGCCGTAGTCGGGCGCGATCGCGGCCGCCGCGGCGATCATCAAGAGTCCTGCGTCCCAGGTGAGGTCGAGCCATCCGCCGGGGTGGTAGGTACCACGCAGTGCCACCACGGCGTACACCTGGTTGCCGATAGCGAGCGCGACCACTCCCGGCAGCACGAGCGTCGCCGTCGCCGCGGGAAAGGCGGGCCGGCGTGCGAGCTCGATCAGAATGATCCACAGTACCGCCACGGCGCCGATGGACCAGCCGATACTGGTGACCAGGGCGATGGTCGATACCTGCGCGGTGAGCAACGGCTCCAGCAGATAATCGTACGCGAGGGCGCCGACGGTAAACGTGACGAGAATGCTGTCGAGGGCGAGCTCGGGGTCGGCGCGTCGCAGCGGCTGCCCGCGCACCAGCGTGACCACGCCGACCATCACGCAGACGTAGATGCCGAGGAATCCTACGTCGGCCAGCGAGGGATAGGGCGGCGGCGCGCCGCGCCACAGATCGTACGACGTCCATACGAGCTGGCCCCCGAAGAACGAGGCGCACCCGGCGCCGATCCACAGCCACGTCCGGCGTTGCTCTGACGTGGTGACCCGGCCGGCGGAGGTGTAGCAGGCGAATCCCGCAAACGCAGCAGCCCAGCTCCACGATAGATCGGTGAGGAGGGTGAAGAGGCTCCGGTCGCCCGGAGGGAACGCGTACACGAATACCATCGCCACCAGCGACACGACGGCGATGGTGACCAGCACGCGAGCGGGCCGGCTGACGGGGATCATCGAAGGGACACTCCGGCCCTAAATTATGCGCATTATGTTTGGCCGCCAATGAATCCGCTCGGATGGATGCGTGCTCCGGACGACTCGCTCGCGCACTGGGATGAGCACGCCGCGCTGGCTACTGCCGTCCGCGCCGACGGTCTGACGCACACCCTGGTGTGTGGGATGGGCGGCTCGAGTCTGGTCGCCGATGTGTTCGCCCGGACATTCGGCACGGGAAGCCTGCGAGTGCTGGACAGCACGAATCCAGATGCGGTGCGCGCGGCGGGATCGGACCTCGCGCGCACGCTGTTCGTCATCTCGAGCAAGTCGGGGAATACCGTCGAGACCCTCGCGTTCTACCATTATTTTGCGGCGCGCGCGCGCCCCGAGCAGTTCGTTGCTATCACCGAAACCGGTACTCCGCTGGACGTGATCGCCCGCGCGCAGAAGTTTCGCGCGGTCATTCCGCACCC
Source organism: Gemmatimonadales bacterium (assembly GCA_035575675.1). Lineage (GTDB taxonomy): Bacteria > Gemmatimonadota > Gemmatimonadetes > Gemmatimonadales > GWC2-71-9 > 20CM-2-65-7. The sequence goes on along the minus strand of DATLXS010000199.1, from coordinate 25,028 downwards.
GCCTGACGTCGGAGGCCGCTATTCCGCGCTGACGGCGGTCGGTATGATTCCCGCGGCCCTCGCCGGGCTCGATGGCCGCGCCCTGCTCGAGCGCGCGCGCCGCGTCGATGTCGCGGGTGCGCAGGCGCTCGGCGTGGCCATCGCCGCTGGCGCGCAGAACGGGCGTGACAAGCTTCGCCTGAGCCCACCACCGCGCATCGCGGCGCTTGCGGCCTGGATCGAGCAGCTCGTCGCCGAAAGCTCCGGCAAGAACGGGCGCGGTGTGATTCCCATTGTTCAGGATCCTGCGGGCGGCGCCGCGCTTGATGTGCAAACCGCGGAGCCCGGCTTCTTCGCTGCCGAGCCCACGGACCTCGGCGCCGAGTTCCTGCGCTGGGAATACGCGACCGTGACACTGTGCGAGCGGCTGGGGGTCAACCCCTTCGATCAGCCCGACGTCGAGGAGGCGAAGCGGCTCGCGCGTGCGGAACTGACGGCCGGAGGGACGCCGCATGCGGCGCCCCTACCCACCCTCACGCTCGCGCAGCTGCGGCGTGCGTACCGCCCCCGAGACTACCTCGCCATTCTCGCGTATGTCCCGCCAACGCCTCAGGTGATTGCGCAACTCGAGGCGCTGCGCGCCACCTGGGCCAAGGCGCTGGGCTGCGCGACGACGCTCGGCATCGGGCCGCGCTATCTCCACTCCACCGGCCAGCTGCATAAAGGCGGGCCCGACAGCGGCCTGTTTCTCGTCATCACGACCGATTTCGCAGACGACGTGGACATCCCGGAAATGGGCTGGACATTCGGCCACCTGCACCGGGCGCAAGCGCGTGGCGATCTACGGGCGCTGCTGGTGCGCGGGCGCCGGGTGGCGCACGTGCATCTCTCGAATCCGATGGAGATATCGCGGCTGGGCGTTCCCGCGTGACGAACGCCTTCATCTTTCATCTGATTCCGCACACCCACTGGGACCGGGAGTGGTTCCTGCCGCGCGCCGCGTTTCACGCGCGCCTGGTCCCGATGTTCGACGAGCTGATGGACCGGCTGCACGCCGACGGCGCCTTGCGGACCTTCCTGCTCGACGGCCAGACCGTCCTCGTCGAAGACTACCTGCGGGCCCGGCCCGATCGCGAAAACGATGTTCGGGCCCTGGTCAAAACGGGACGACTGCAGGTGGGGCCGTGGTACGTGCTGGCCGACGAGCTGATCCCGTCCGGAGAGTCCTTGATCCGGAATCTCCTGCTCGGCGCCGCGGACGCGGAACGCCTGGGCGGACGCCTCGATGTCCTGTACTCGCCCGATGCGTTCGGCCACCCGGCGGTGTTGCCCACGCTCGCCCGAGAGTTCGGGTTGAAATATGGAGTCCTGTGGCGGGGGCTTGGTGGCGAGCCGGGCCAGGAAAAGGATTTCTTTCGCTGGCGAGGGCCAGATGGCCGCGAGATCCTGCTCTGGCATCTGCCGCCCGACGGCTACGAGATCGGCGCGGCGTTGCCCGGCGCCGGCGCGCGACTCCCCGACATTTGGACGCAGGTTCGGGCCTCGCTCGTCCAGCGCGCGGCCGGCAAACACGTCCCGGTGTTCATCGGCGCCGATCATCATGCACCGCATCCCACGCTCGCCCGCGTGCGCGACCTGCTCGCCGACCTCGAGCCCGCGAGCGCGTTCCGAATCTCGCGTTTGGACGAATTCTTTCAGGCAGCCGACAGCACGCCCGTGAAGCCACTCGCCGGCGAGCTGCGCTGGTCGTACGGCTTCACCTGGACGCTGCAGGGAGTGCACGGGACGCGGGCGCCGCTCAAGCGCCGCCACGGGCAGGTCGAGCTGTGGCTCGAGCGCCTGGCGGAGCCGCTGGTGGCGTTGGCGAGACTCGCGGGGGCACGCGATCGCCGCCCGATCCTCGAGACCGCGTGGCGTACGCTGGTGCGCAACCAGTTTCATGACACGATCTCCGGATGCACGGCAGACTCGGTCGCCGGTGTCGCTGAGCAGCGTCTCGATGAGGTGGCCGCGTATGCCGCGGAGCTCACGCGCGGCGCCGTGATGGGGTTGGTGGGTCATGACCCTGATGCCCAGCGCGAGCGCGCCGATGGGTTCGAGCCCGCACTCGTCCTCTGGAACCCGGTTCCTCGCTCGCGCGCCGGCGTGACGATCGCTGATGTCACGGTGTTTCGGCGCGATGTGCTCGTGGGACCGCCGTCGGCCGGTCGCCAGCCGCGTGAGGGAGCGGGCTACCGGCCTTTCGCGCTGTCTGACACGGGCGGTCGCGCGGTCGCGTTCCAGGTCCTGGCGCAGCGGCGCACCGAGGAGCGCATCGACGGCACGCGTCACTACCCGGACCAGGATGAAGTCGACCAGGTCCGGATCGCATTTCGCGCGCCGCCGGTGCCGGGACTTGGTATCGCTGCGCTGACGACGGGGCCCGCGGCGCCGCTGTCGCGCGCCGAAGACGCGCGGGTTCGCGGCCGCTCGCTCGAAAACCGCTTCGTCGAAGTGTCGGTCGACGCGAACGGCGCGCTCACGCTGCTCGATCGGCGACGGAACGAGCGCTACGGCGAGCTGCTCCGGCTCGAGGATGCCGGTGATGCGGGGGACGCATACACCTACGCTCCGCCGGCTCGGGACCGCGTAAAGCAAAGCCGCGGTGCCGTCAGCGTGCGGCGGGTCGCAGCCGGCCCGCTCGTTGCGGCGCTCGAAGCGCGCTGGGAGGTGATTCGCGGTATCGACGCGCGGATGGTCGTTCAGGTGTTCGCCGACAGCGCGATCGTCCGTGCGTCCCTCGCGATCGACAACCGCAACCGCCATCACCGGCTGCGGGCGCGCCTGCCGACCGGCCTGGCCGGCGTCGCCGCGATTGCGGGTTCTGCATTCGGCACCGTCGAACGTCCGGCGGTCCAGGTCGATGCGGCGGCCTATCCGCGGGAGACACCGGTACGCACGGCACCAGCGCAGCGCTTCGTGGCCGCGGCCCGCGGGGGGCGGGGACTCGCCGTTTTGGCTCCGGCGTTCTTCGAATATGAGTGGACCGCCAAGGGCGATCTGCTCGTCACGCTGCTGCGTGCCGTGGGAGACCTGTCCCTCGGGCGTCTGCCGACGCGGCCCGGTCACGCGGGCTGGCCGACCCCGATTCCCGCCGCCCAGTGTCTGGGCACGACACGCATCGATCTGGCGCTTGTTCCCGTGAGCGCCAGTGACGTGGAGCGCGGGGACGTGCTGCCGCATCTCTGGGAAGAGGCGTTTCTGCCGCTGCACGGGTTGTGGCTCCGCGACGCGTCACCGCTGAATCCGTTGCCCGTCGAGATCACGCTCGAGGGCACGGGGCTCGTCTTCTCGGCGCTCAAGCCGGCGCAGGTCGGGTCACCGCTGGTGCTGCGCTGTTACAACGCGACGGGTCGGAAGGCGGCAGGCGCCTGGCGGTTCGCGCAGGGCGTGAAAACGGCGCATCGGGTTCGTGCGGATGAGCGCGAGGCAGTCGCGCTCGTGCTCGAGCAGCGCGGCAATGTCGTCCGGTTCGTCGCCGAGCCTCATGAGATCGTCTCGATTCTGGTCACGTGATGCAGGAGCACCTGTTCTCGACGCCTCGATCGGCGCGCTACTTCACGTTGGGATCTCCTGAGGATGCCGCCGAGGTCTGGTTTGTCTGTCACGGGTACGGACAGCTCGCGGCGCGCTTTCTCGAGCGCTTCCGTCCGATCGAAGCGAACCGCCGCTGCATCGTCGCGCCAGAGGGCCTGTCGCGCTTCTATCTGACGGAGACTGCGACGGAGCGTCGCGTGGGCGCGAGCTGGATGACCCGCGAAGACCGGCTGCACGAAATCGACGACTATGTTCGGTATCTCGACGCCCTGTACGGCCACATCGCACCCGGTGCGGCCAGGGTTACCGCCCTCGGGTTCTCGCAGGGGACGGCCACCGTCTGCCGTTGGGCCGCGTTCGGGTCGGCGCGGATCGATCGGTTGATTCTCTGGGGTGGGGAAGTGCCGCCCGACCTCGACCTGAAACGTCTCCGCGTGCCGAGTCTGACGCTCGTGTACGGCACGCGCGATCAGTTCTTCACTCCGAAAGTTGTCGCCACGAACGAGGCTCGGCTGCGCGCGTACAAGATCGGCTACGACCTCGTCGCGTTCGACGGCGCGCACGAGATCAGCGAACCCACGCTGCTACAGGTTGCGGGTGCTCGGGTCTAGGACGTCGCGCAGGGCATCGCCGAGCAGTGTGCACGCAACGACGACGAGCACGAGCGCAACGCCCGGCGCAGTCGCGACCCACGGTGCGTTCACGAGCGTATCGCGGCCGGACTGGATCATGTTGCCCCACGATGGCGTCGGTGGTTGGACGCCGAGCCCCAGGTAGGACAGTCCCGCCTCGAGCGTGATCGCGTTGCCGACGCCGAGGGCTGCGGCGACGATGACGGGGGTGAGCGCGTTCGGCAGGATGTGGCGCGCCAGCACGCGCAGGCGTTTTGCGCCGACGGCCACCGCGCCTTCGACAAATGGCCGAGCGGCGAGCGCGCGTACCTCTCCATGCACCAGTCTGGCGATGCCCATCCATCCCGTCAGTCCCAGCACTGCGATGACCAACGTCGTGCTCGGCTGCCAGAGTGCCGCGAGCAACAGCAGCAGCACCACGCGCGGCACGGCCAGTGCGAAATCGGTCAGCCCCAGCAGCGTGAGGGACAGCGGGCCCCGCCAGTAACCGGCCACGCCTCCGACGACGATGCCGACGGCGAGCGAGACCAGCACCGCGAGGACGCCGATCCCCAGCGAAATGCGTCCCCCATAGACGAGACGAGTCCACACATCACGGCCGAATCGGTCCGTGCCGAGCGCGTGGAACACGCCATGCGTGTCTCTCGAGAGCGGCGGGACGAACCGCGTCGCAACGATGTCACGTTGGATGTTCGGATCGCCGTTCGTCACGAACGGGGCCGCCAGGGCGCTCAGCACGACGACGAGTAGCACGCAGAACCCGAACATGCCGCGCCGATCCCGCAGCAGTCTCGTCACGCCGTTCCGCTCCGGATCCGGGGATCGAGCCAGGCGGCCAGCGCGTCCGCAAGCATGTTGCCCGCTACGACGAGCACGGCGCTCACCGTGGTCGCGGCCATGACGACCGGATAGTCACGGGCCTGAACGGCTTCGACCAGCACTCTTCCGACGCCGGGCCACGCGAACACGGCTTCGACAAACACCGCGCCGGAAAAGAGCACGGGCAGGGACAGCCCGAGGAGCGTCACCACCGGCGTCAGCGCATTGCGCAGCGCGTGGCGGCCCACGACCCGGCTCGTCGTCAGACCCTTCGCCCGCGCCGTGACGATGAACGGCTGGCTCAATGTCTCGAGCATCGCGCCGCGCGCGAAGCGCGCCGCACCACCGATGCCGACAAGCGTCAGCGTCGCGAGCGGCAGCGCCAGGTGGCGGAGTCGATCGATCAGCCAGCTGCCGCCATGCAGGTAATCGGAGTCGAGCCCTGCCGCGCCGAACGCGGGCAACGCTTGCGTCCAGTACGTGAAGACCAGCACCAGCATCAGTCCGAGCCAATAGCCCGGGACCGCAAACAGCGTGACGGACGAAACGGACAGGAGGGTGTCGATTCGCGAGCGGCTGCGAGCCGCCTGGACAACGCCGATCGCCAGGCCAATCAGGTAACTCAGGATCAGCGAGAGCCCGACGAGCCGGACGGTCGCCGGCCAGGCATCGCCCAGAATCGCGCGAACCGGCCGGCCTTTCGTAATGCTGGTTCCCCAGTCGCCCCGCGCGAAACGACATAACCAGCTTGCGAACTGTGCCGGCAGCGGCCGGTCCAACCCGAGGAGCCGGCGCTGCACCGCGACCTGCTCGGTGCTCGCCATCGGGCCCAGGATTATGTCGATAGGATCGCCTGGTGCGAGGTGCAACAGCACGAAGGTGAGCGTCACGACGCCCAGCACGACGGCGAGACCGGCGAGGAGACGCTGTCCCAGTCTGGCGAGCATCGGCGGGAATCTCGCGCCGTCACTCTTGCCTCGCTAGAATGCGGCGTGTCGCGCCTGTCGGTTCCGGTGCTCTTGGCGGTAGCGGTCGTGACGTGCGCCTGCGGCGATGAGGCCGCGCGCCGCGGCGCGACCGTCATGTTCGCTTCTGGCGCCGATCTGCAGAGCATCAATCCGCTGCTCACGACTCACCCGCTCGCCCGCCAGGTGCAGCGCTATGTGTTGCTGACCACGCTGGCGCGCTACGACTCGCTGCTCGTGCCGCAGCCCTACCTGGCGCGCAGCTGGCGCTGGTCGGCGGATGGCCGGGCGCTCACGTTCCGGCTGCGCACCGACGTGCGCTGGCACGACGGCATCGCGACGACCGCGCGCGACGTCGTCTGGACGCTCGAGGCGGCGCAGGACCCGGCCACCGGCTATCCTCGCTACACGGAGCTGCAGACGCTGGCGTCAGTCGCCGCGTTGGACGACTCGACCGTCGAGCTGCAATTCTCGGGAGCGGTGCTCGCACACGCCGCGGACGATCTGCCGTTCGTCCTCACCGATCTCGCGATTCTGCCGGCGCACCTGCTCGACAGCGTGCCGCACGACCGCCTGCGCCAGGCTTCATGGAACGTCAACCCGGTGGGCAATGGACCATTCCGCTTCGTCACACACGAGCCAAACCGCCGCTGGGTGTTCGACCGCAACGTCGATTTTCCAGCCGATATGGGCGGGCCGCCGCACGTCGAGCGGCTCGTCATCGCCGTCGTGGATGAGCCGATGGTCAAGCTGTCCGCGCTCGTCGCCGGCGAGCTCGACTTTGCCGGGATCAGTCCGCAGCACGTGGCGTTCGTGCGCCGTCACCATTCGCTCGCGATTCGCGAGTATCCCCTGATCTTCCCGTACGGTCTCATCTTCAACACGCGCCGGCCGCCGTTCAACGATCCGCGGGCGCGGCTGGCCGCGGCGCTCGCGATCGATCGCCAGGAAATCGTCGACGGGTATCTCTTCGGATTCGCCGCGGTCGCAGACGGTCCGGTGCCGCCTGGCCTGCCCCGGTTCGTCGCCCCGCCGCACCTCCCGCTTGCGCCCGACTCGGCGCGCCGCCTCGTCGCCGAGTTGAGTAAAGTCTCGCCGCCGAGCTTCGATCTCATCACGGTAGGGAGCGGGGAGGCCGCGCTCGAGCAGATGATTCAGGCACGCCTCGCCGCGGTGGGATTCAAGGTGACGATTCACCAGCTCGAGAACTCGGCGTTTCTCGGTCGGGTGTACGGCCCGCGCCACGAGTTCACCGCCGCCGTGACCGGCATCGCCGGCGATCCGGGACTCGGGTTCCTGCGACCGCTCGGGGATCTCACCGGTATTCCGGTTCCAGAGGATCCGATCGCGGCGCAGCGTCTCTTCGCGGAGCAGCTGCCGATCGTCTGGCTGTATCACGGACGCGGTGTCCAGGCGATGAACAGCCGAGTTCGCGGGGTGCGCATGGATATGCGCGGCGAGCTGCCGACCGTCGCCGCGTGGCGCGTCGAGCAATGAGACGCCGCGATCTGCCGACCGCGTTTCACGCGACCGCGCCGCTGCGGCTCGACTTCGCCGGAGGTTGGAGCGACGTCGCGCCGTTTTCGGCGCGCGAAGGCGGCGTGGTGGTGAACGGCGCCATCGGATTGCGCGCCCATGTCGAGCTGCACCTGGGCGGCACACTGTTGCGCCTCGTCTCCGAAGAGCTGGGCGAAACACTCGAATGCGCGAATTCCGGCGGTCTCATCCACGACAAGCTGCCGCTGCTCACGGCCGCGCTGCGCCGCTTCCCGGTGCTGGGCGGCTTCACGCTGACCACCCGCTGCGACGCGCCGCCGGGGTCGGGACTCGGCAGCTCGGGCGCGCTCGGCGTCGCGCTGGTCGGTGCGCTGACGCGCGTGCGCCAGGAGACGCTTGGTCAGCAGGACGTGGCGGATCAGGCCTGGCAGGTCGAGACGATCGAGGCGCAGCTGCCGGGAGGGAAGCAGGACCAGTACGCCGCGGCGCTGGGAGGATTTCATCGCCTGAGCTTTCGCGATCCCGACGTGGGCGTCGAGCCGGTGACGCTGGATCCGGCCTTCGCCGCGGCACTCGAGCGCCAGACGCTGCTTTGCTACACCAACAAGTCGCGAGTCTCCGGTGATACGATCTCGCGCGTGATGAGCGCCTACGAGCGCGGCGATGCGACGGTGACCGGGGCGCTGCGTGGTTTGAAGGATGCCGGCAACGCGATGGCGGAGGCCTTGCGCGGCGCGGACCTGGCGCGGGTGGCGTCGCTGCTCAGCGAAAACTGGAAACACCAGCAGGCGCTCGATCCCGGCATGCGAACGGCGGAGATGGCACGGCTCGAGACCGCCGCCGCTGCGGCGGGTGCGCTCGGCGGCAAGGCGGCGGGTGCGGGCGCCGGCGGGTGCATGTTTTTCGTGATGCGTGGGCCTGCCCGCGAGGCCGCGGCGGCGGTCGCGAGCGCAGCGAACGGCGCCCGCGTGCTGCCGCTCGCGTGGGCGCTGGAAGGCGTACGGGCGTGGTAACGCCGGACACGCTCGCCGCTCGCGCCGAGGCGATCCGCGGCTCGGCCGATCTCCAGGCGCTGCTCACGCATCTGCGTGAACGGGCGCGGCCCTTGCTCGAGCGCATGCCAATCGTCCCGGAGCATAAGGCGCTGCTGACGACGGACGGCGGATTCTGTCCCGATGACGGCGTGGCCCTCACCTTCGATCCGTGGAGCCCCGCCGCGCATCGATGTCCGCGCTGCGGCAAGATGTGGAGCGGGGAGCGCCACAACTGGAGCTGGGCGCGGTATCAGCACCTCTGGCTCGCCGAGCGGGCCGCGCACCTCGCGACGCTCGCGGGGTTAGGAGACGCGAGCGATCGGGCGGCGGCGGCGCGCGCCCGCGACATCCTGAACGCCTACGCGGAGCGCTACTGGCGCTACCCCAACCGCGACAACGTCCTCGGGCCGAGCCGGCTGTTTTTCTCCACCTACCTCGAGTCGCTCTGGACGTGCAACTATGTCGCGGCCGCGGCAATGCTGCGCGCCTGCGATCAGCTCGACGACACAACGACCCGGGGTGTGAATCAGCTCGTGGAGGAAGCGGCGACCCTGATCGGTGATTACGACGAGGGATTCTCCAACCGGCAAACATGGAACAGCGCTGCGCTCGCCGCGGTCGCCGTGTGGTTTGAGGACGAAGAGCTGGCGCAGCGGGTCATCGAAGGCGACACGGGGCTCATCGCACACCTGGTGCGCGGATTCGGGCGTGATGGGATGTGGTACGAAGGCGAGAACTACCACCTCTTCGCCCTGCGTGGCCTGCTCACGGGCGCCGGATGGGCGCGGCTCGCCGGCGTCGACTTTTGTGAGGATCAACGGCTCGCGGACCGCCTGCACAACGTGTTGCGAGCGCCCGCGCTGACGGCGCTGCCCGATTACACCTTTCCCGCGCGCAAGGATTCGCGCTTCGGAATGTCGCTCGCGCAGCCGGCATACTTGGAGCTGTGGGAGATTGGCCTGGCGAGACTGGGGGTGCGCGACGGGACGTCGTGGCTCCACGCGTTATACGAGGCGCCGCCGACCATCTCCGTTCTGCATGAGTCCTATATGCACGACGCGCCCGACTCATCCCCAGCCCCCCGTCCCCCGTCCCGCAGGTCGCTGTCCTGGTGGTCGCTGCTCGAGATGCTGCCCGATCTTCCGCCCGCGGAGGAGCCGTGGAGTCCCAAGAGTGTGCTGCTGGAGAGCCAGGGCCTTGCCGTGCTGCGAAGCGGTGATTGCTACGTGAGTCTCGAAAGTGGTCCGCAGGGCGGGGGCCACGGCCATCCAGACCGCTTGCAGCTGACGCTGCACGCTGACGGAGTGTACTGGCTGCCCGATCCCGGCACGGGGCAGTACGTCACGCGTGATCTGTTCTGGTATCGCTCCACCCTGGCGCACAACGCCCCGCTCCTGGACGGCGAGTCCCAGCCGAGTGGCAGGGCCAGCGTCGAGTGCTTCGACGACCGCACGGAGTGGGGCTGGGTGCGGGGACGCTTTAATGGCCTGACTCGCATGATCGCAGCCGGCCCGGCCTACGTCGTCGACGTCCTGGTGTTCGGTGGCACGGACGAACACGTCGTCGAGCTGCCGTGGCATATCGCGGGTCGCGGCGCCGTCGAGACGAGAGGCCGCTGGGTCGACGACGCGCTGCTGTCCCCCAACGAGTTCGTCACGCGTGTACAGCGCTTCGTCCCGGATGAACCCGGCGCGGTCGTTATCGCACATGTGGCACGGCAAGCGCAGCTCACCGCACATCTCGTATTCGACGGCCAGCTCCTCCAGATGGAGGGACCGGGGCTGCCCGGAGAACGCGAGCGTGCGGCGTTCTACGTCGTGCGTGCGCGCGGTCGCAATGCCCGGATGATCACGGTGCTCGAGCCCCATGCGGACCAGCCGTTGGTTCGGGCGGTACGGGTGCGCGGCGATGCGGTGGAGATCGAGACCACCGCGGGAGTGCATCGGCACCGCTTTGGCACGGCCGAATGGGTCGTCGAGTGCGAAGGCCAGCCGGCCCTCCTGTTGCGCGGCCAGCGTGAAGAGCCGCCGCCCTTCGTGCCGCTGCTCGAAATCGATCAACCGACGCCCGTGGCCGCTCCGGCGTTTCGCGTCGCCGCCGCGCCGGCGCTCGATGGGACCCTCGAAGGATTCGACCGCTCCGAACCGCTCGAGCTGGGGCTCGAGGATCAGTATCGCCGCAGCGAGGATGCCTACCCCGGAGCGGACGATCTGTCAGCCGTGGCGTTCGCCGCCTGGGATGAAGCGGCGCTGTACGTGGCCGTAGAGGTCACGAAGCCCGACCTCGTGCTGCGACCCGCCGGCGCCGCGCCGCTCAAGCTCGACAACGAGCCCGATGACATTCACTCGGATGGGCTCCAGGTCTACGTTGCCGCCGCCGGGGCCGGGCCGTCGGGCGCCGCCGTCGGATATCTCATTGTGCCGAATCCCGATGGACATACCGTTCGCGCGAGTGCGACGAGCGACAGCCGGGAGAACGGGAGTCTGGCGGCGGTGCGGGGGAGCTGGCGTCGCACCGACCGTGGCTACTGCGTGACCGTGGCCATGCCGTGGCCCGCGGGCGCGTATCCGCATGCGGGCGGTCGCGTAAACTTCGATCTCATCATCAACGAAATGCTTCCGGGGCGGCTGCGGCGAGTCGGCCAGCTGGTGTGGAGCGGTGGCGGCGGCTGGGTCTGGCTGCGCGGCGACCGTCAGGATCCGGCGCGCTTCGGCGTCCTGGAGCTCGTGGGATGATCGTTGTCGTGCTGCACGAGCCTCAGGACCTCGTCAACATCGCGCACGTGGTTCGCGGCATGAAGAACTTCGGCGTGCGCGATCTGCGCCTCGTGCGCCCGCGCGAGTACGAGGCGTATCGAGTCGAGGGCATCGCGCACCAGACCCAGGACGTGCTCGCGCGGGTGCGCACGTTCGACTCGCTCGAGGGAGCGCTGGCCGACTGCGTACACATCGTCGGCTTCACGGCGCGGGGGCGCACCGCCAAGCGCAACCTGCAGCGGCCCCGGGACGCCGCGGCGGAAGTGCTCGCCCTGGCGGGGGGGGCGGGGGGCGCGGGGGGGCCGGTGGCCTTGCTGTTCGGCCGCGAGGACAAGGGGCTGTCGAATGACGCGCTGGACCGCTGCCACCGTGTGGTCACGATCCCCAGCGATCCCTCCTACGCCTCGCTGAATCTCGGCCATGCTGTCATCATCATGCTGTATGAGCTGGCGCTGGCGAAGGGTGCCGACGAGCGTCCCTTCAAGGCGCCGCGCCGGCCGTCCGAGCCGGCGGCGGCAGCGGAGCTGGAGCGTCTGTTTGTCGACGTCGCGCGCGCGCTCCAGGCGATCGAGTTCTTCAAGACGCGCAACGCGGACGGCGTCATGCGTACCATGCGCGAGATCGCGCATCGGGCGCCCCTGGACGCGCGCGAAGTCAAGCTGCTGCGCGCGATCGCAATCGAGGTGACCAAGTACGGTGAGCGACTGGCGCGTTCCAGGCTTCACGTCGACCGGTAGCAAACGCCCCGATGCGCTGTTCGGAACGCCCGCACGCATGACGCGGGCGTCCGGATGTCGTGTGTGGGGAGAAGACGGCCGCGAGTACGTGGACTTCGTGATGGCCCTCGGTGCGGTCGCGCTCGGATACGGCCACCCGGACGTCAACCGCGCTGCCCAAGCAGCGATCGACGCGGGCGTCGTCGGCCCGTTACCGCCGGTCGCCGAAGAAGAGCTTGCCGAAGCCCTGTGCGAGAAGATCCCCTGGCTCGAGCGCGTGCGGTTTCTGAAGACGGGCGCCGAGGCCGTCGCGGCGGCGGTCCGCCTGGCGCGGGTCGCGACTGGGCGCGACCAGGTGTTGGGGTGCGGCTATCACGGGTGGCTCGATTGGTGCCAGGGGGCGACCGAAGGCGTGCCCGCCGCCGTGGGTGGCTTGTTTGCCGAGCTGCCCTTCAACGACGTGACGGCCGGCCGCGAGCTGATTCGCGCGCGCGCCTCCCGGCTCGCCGCTGTGGTTGTCGAGCCCGTGATCGTCGCGGAGCCCACCCGTGAGTGGCTGCAGATGCTGCGGACCGAGACCGAGCGGGCGGGCGCCATCCTGGTCTTCGATGAGATCAAGACGGGGTTCCGCCTCGGCGTAGGCGGCGCTGCCCAGCGCTACGAGGTGAAGCCTGCGCCGGATCTCGTGGTGCTGGGGAAGGCACTCGCGAACGGGTTTCCGCTCGCCGCGGTAGGTGGCCGGGCGGATCTCATGGCCGCCGCCGGGCGCACCTGGATTTCATCGACGCTGGCGACGGAAGGCGTGGCGCTCGCCGCGGCGCGTGCGACCCTCGCGGTGTTCGAGCGTGACGATGTCTGCGCGCATCTGCATCGCATCGGCACGCGGTTGTTGCATGGTCTGCATGAGCTGCAGCGGGCGCACCCGAGTGTCGTCACCGGCGTCGCCGGCATCGCGGAGATGTGCTTTCTGCATTATGCCACCGAAGACCTGTCGCGAGTCGTCGCGCAGCAGGCGGCCCAGCGCGGCCTGTTGTTCAAACGCACGGCCTATAACTTCGTGTCCCTGGCGCACGACGAGGGCACGGTGGACCGTGCCCTCGCCATCCTGCAGGAGACGGTGCGCGAGATCTAGAATGCCGTGAGGATCGCTCCGGCAATCAGGGCGACGACGACCCAGATAATGATCACGACGACCGTGTACCCCATCGCCCGGTCTTTCGGCACCTTCATGAGAACCGGAAGCCCGAGGTACAGGAGCACGAGGCTGTAGAGAGAGAAGATCAGGCTGACGAGCCCGAGCGCCGGGATGAGGAGAAAGACTCCCCCGAGCCACGACGCGGTGCCGGCGTAGGCAGCCGCCTTGAGCCCCTGGACGTCGTTGCGCTGCCCCCCGAAGCCCGGGCCCAGCAGGCTGATGATCCGGGAGAGCAGAAACACGCTCAGCAATGCGAGGACGTACCCCGCAATCCCGCGCGACACGGCGGTGACAATCGACACACTGGTGGTGAGCGAGGTGAATGCGATCCGCTCTCCGAAAATGACCATCCCGACCATCGAGGCGAGCGGCCCGATGGCCGCGAGCGGAGCGATGTACTTGCCCCAGATGTCGCCGCCCTTGGTGAACTCTCCGTCGATCTCTTTCCATGTCGCGCGAGGCTCGAGCATTATGCCTTTCACGCGACTGACGAGCGTTTCCATCGAGGCCTTCCCCCCCTGAGGACGCCCCCAAGATAAAAGGGGCGTAGATTGTGGCAATGCTCGTCGACGTCCACGCTCATTTCTACCATGCCCGGTCGCCCCGCGCCGACTGGCGCGAGCGAAACGAGAGCCGTCTGGCGGCTGGGGCCAAGATCGGCATTACGATACATGTGGCCTCGATCCTCGGCAGTTTCGGGCTCACCTCACCGACGTATTTCCCGTCACCGCGGGACGTCACAGCCGGCAACGATGCGCTTCTCGCCCTGCAGCGGGCGCATCCCGATCGTATACGCGGGTACGTGTGCGTGAACCCGAACTACACGGCCCACGCGCGCGCCGAAATCGTGCGCTGTCTCGACGCCGGCATGATCGGCATCAAGCTGGCCGCGAGCCGCCGGGCCGATGATCCGCTGCTCGATCCGATCGCCACTCTGGCCCTCGAGCGGCGGGTGCCCGTCCTGCAACACATCTGGCAGCACCGGCGCCGTGACTGGCCGGGCCAGGAGGCGTCCGACGCGATCGAGCTCTGCACGTTGGCCCGCCGCCATCCGGACGTTGCGTTCATTCTCGCCCACATCGGCGGCGGCGGCGACTGGCTGCATTCACTCCGCGCGCTCGCCGACGTGCCCAACGTCTACGTCGATCTGTCGGGGAGCGGCGTCGATGGCGGTATGCTCGAGGCCTGCCTCGAGAGCGCCGGCGTCAATCGGCTGCTCTGGGGCAGCGACATCACCATGGACACCGGGTGGGCGAAGCTTCGCTATCTCGAGACCCTGCTTTCGAAAGATGACGTCGCGCTGGTGCGCTGGAAGAACGCGGCGCGCATCTTCCCGCCGGGCGCGTTTCCCTCCGACTGATGCGCATCGACTGCAACGCATTCCTCGGCGCCTACCCGTGGCGCAAAGTCCCGGGCACGTCTCCCGATGCGCTGGGGCAGGCGCTCACGCGCACCAAGATCGACGTCGCATGGGTCACGCACCTCCCCAGCCTCTTCTGGCGTGACCCCACCGCCGGCAACGCCTGGCTCTACGAAACCGCCCGCAAGGACAAACGCTTCAAGCCGGTGCCGACGGTTCACCCCGGTCTCGCGCAATGGGAGCAGGTGCTTGCCGACGCGGCGAACGCCGGCGCGCCGGCGGTTCGCTGTGACCCGCTCTACCTGGGGCTCGAGCCCGCGGGCGGCGAGATGCGCGTGCTCGCCGCTGCCTGCGGTGGCGCGCGCATGCCCCTCGTGCTGGCCGTTCGGCTCGAGGACGGCCGCCAGCGCCATCCCAACGATCGCGTCGCCGAGCTGCCGGCGGCCGCCGTGCGCGCGCTGATCCGCAGCGATCCGCACGTGCGGCTCGTCGTGACGCACGCCGACCGCGCGTGCATCGAGGAAGTGCATTTCGGCTCGACGCCCGAAGAGGCGGGTCGCATCTGGTGGGACATCAGCTGGATCTGGGGTCCGCCCGAGGATCATCTTGCCACGCTCCTCGACACGATCGGCGCCGAGCGATTCGTGTTTGGCACGGGCCAGCCGTTGCGGTTGCCGGAGACCAGCGTCGCCAAGCTCGATCTGCTGGAGATCAAGCGGGATGCGCGCGACGCGATCGAATCGAAGAATCTGCAAACGATGACCGCGACCTGAATGGACCGGCCGTCGTTAGAGTGGGGGCTGATTCCGGCCGTTCCCGTCCCGTTTCGTGGTACGACGATTCACGAACAAGCGCAGCAGGATTACGCCCGCTGGATGGCGAATCGGAACGTCGTGGGTGTTGCGGTGTGGGCGCACACGGGTCGGGGTCTGCATCTGTCGGCGACGCAACGGCAGCTCGTGCTCGACACGTGGCGGACGGCGCTGCCGAACAAGGCGATCGTTGCCGGCGCCAACTCCATCGACATGGCCCGCGAGGCCAAGCGCGGTGGCGCAGATGCGCTTCTCGCGTTTCCCCGGCGCGACGATCCGGTCGCATTTCATCAGGATCTCGGCCACGAGCTGCCGGTGATCGCTTTCTATCTCTATGAGGCCGCGGGTGGGGTCGCGTACGACGACAGCACGCTGCGCGCCATTCTCTCGCTTCCGACGGTCATTGGCATCAAAGTCGCCACGCTCGATTCCGTGATGACGTTTCAGCGAATCGCGGCGGTGATGCGCGATCATCCCGACAAGCTTCTGATTTCCGGCGAAGACCGGTTCCTCGGGTACTCGTTGATGATGGGGGCCCGCGCGGCGTTGATCGGGATGGGATCGGCGCTGACGGACGCGCAAGGCAGGCTACTCATGCTGAAGAAGGAGCGACTCGACGCCGCCTTTCTTCGACTTTCGGCGCAGCTGGATGCGTTTGGCGAGATCACCTTCAGGCAGCCCATGGAAGGCTACATTCGACGCATGCTGTGGGCGCTCGCCGCCGAGGGCGTGATCCCCGATGAGGCGTGTGATGATCCGTGGGGACCGCCGCTGCCTGCTGCGGAGCGGGACGCGGTACGACGGTTTGTGCGCGAAGCGCTCGCGTGCTAACACGGCGCTCGTTTCTCCAGGCCACCGCGGCTGTCTCGATTGGAGGCGTTGTGTCGAGAGCTAAGCAACCGCACATCGTCGTCGTGGGAGCGGGCGCCTTCGGCGGCTGGACGGCGTTGTTTCTGCGCCGCCAGGGCGCGCGCGTCACGCTCCTCGACGCGTGGGGACCCGGCAACTCCCGCGCGAGCTCGGGCGGGGAAACGCGCGTCATTCGCGCGACCTACGGAGCGCGCGCCGTCTACACCCGCATGGCCGCGCGCGCGCTCGTGCTGTGGAAAGAACACCAGGCCCGCTGGCACCGGCAGCTCTACCACGACATCGGCGTGCTGTGGCTGGTCGAGAGCGACGACCAGTATGAGCAGGCGGCCCTGCCGATCTTGCGCGACGCGCACGTGGCGTTCGAGGAGCTGCAGGGCGCCGAGGTGGCCCGCCGGTATCCGCAGATCAACTGCGAGCAGGTCCGCTGGGCGATCCTGGAGAACGACGGCGGCTATCTCACTGCGCGGCGGGCGTGCGCAGCCGTGCTCGAGGCGTTTGCCGCTGAAGGGGGCGAGTATCGCCAGGTCGCGGTGCAGGCACCAGTGCAACCGCAAGGCGGCGAGCTCGCCGCGGTGACGCTCTCTGATGGCAGCTGGCTGACGGCTGATCGTTTTGTGTTTGCCTGCGGGCCGTGGCTGGGCTCGCTCTTCCCCGATGTGATTGGTGAGCGGGTGAAACCAACCAGGCAGGAGGTCTTCTTCTTCGGGACGCCGCCGGGCGACCGGCGTTTCACCGAGGAAGCGCTGCCGGTCTGGGCGGATCACGGCACGCGGTTCATGTACGGCATTCCCGGCAACGAGTGGCGCGGGTTCAAGGTGGCCGATGATACACGCGGACCCATCATCGATCCTACCACCGAGTCCCGAACCCCGAGTCCCGAGGCCTTGCAGACGGCTCGCGACTATCTCGGGGTCCGATTCCCCGGATTGAAAGGCGCACCGCTGCTCGAGTCGCGCGTCTGCCAGTACGAGGAGTCGCCCGACGAGCACTTCATTATCGATCGTCATCCGGGGGCCGCGAACGCGTGGCTGGTCGGGGGCGGCTCGGGCCACGGCTTCAAGCATGGGCCCGCCGTCGGGGAGCTGGTTGCGCGGCTCGTCCAGAGCGGCCAGGCATCTGATGAGCAATTCCGCCTCTCCCGCTTCGCTCGCTGACGACTTCGAGCGCTTCAAGCGGGAGCTGCCGCGCGACTTTCCCGCGCACGTCCGCGACGCGTACCGCATCAACCTCGCAGCCCGCTACCTCGGCGAGCCCCTGCCGCATCCCGTTGGCAAGGGATCGGGCCAGCTCTCCCTCAACGTGGGCCAGCTCGAGACCGACGCCGAGGCCGGCCTCGCGTTTGTCGTGCTGAAGACCGTTATCGCGCAGGACGAGGCCGGCGCTCAGTCGATGGCGGCGTGGGCCATTCATGAATCGAAGATGAAAGTGGAGCGCCGGGGCGCCGGCTGGACCGTGACGTGGAAGGGCAGGGGTTGGGATCGGTCGTTCGACGACTATCTCGCGCTGGTCCGGGCGGGCTGGGATCTGACGCGCGATGGCCGGCTCCTGACTGTGCCGTCCGTGAAATACCATCTGCCCCGCTTGGACGAGCCGTTTCGTGACGGCGAATACGCATTTACGACGCGTGCACTGGCCAAGGCCTGGGGCGAGTCGCCGTTGCTGCTCGAGAAGGATTTCTCGCCCACGCTCGCCGGGGATCAGCTGTCGGATGAGAAGGTCCAGATCCTGCGCTGGCTGCGCGAGGTGCCGCAGCGCATTCGCGCGTACGGCGACGTGCGGCTGTCCATGAAACTCATGAACGCCCGTTTCGATGATGACTTTCAGCTCGAGATGATCAAGGCTGCATCGAGTGCGGGTGCCCTGGTGGTGTTCAATCGGCTGTTCGATTCAGCGGCGGGCGTAGCCTATGGTGGACCGGAATTGAGTGATCGCAATCTGCGGGTTTTGGCTCGGCTGACCCCGGGCGCTAGCCCGGGGATCCCGGAGCTCTCCGGGACAGGAGACATTCACTCGGGTCGCATGATCGTCGACTACGCGTTGTGCGGCTGCTCGTCCGCCCAACTGCACACCTTCTTTCAGCTCCCGCTCGAGGAATATCCCGCGACGGGCGGCTCGCGAGCCCAGCGCGCGCTGCATGCACTGATCTTCGATCCGCGGGACGGGCTGATTGCCGTCATGCTGGAGCGGGAAGCCGCTGGTTTACTGGACCGTCGCGGCGGCGAGCTGCATTTCTTGGACCTGCTACCCGATGCGTGTCGTCCGCGCTGAGCTGTTTGAGCTCTCGCTCCCGCTCGTCGAGCCGTTCGTCATCTCGGGCGGCACTATTGCCTCACGCCGGTCGCTGATCGTCGTCCTGCACGATGGAGCCGACCATGTCGGCTACGGCGAGTGCCCCCCGTTTGAGCTCCCGTTCTATTCGGAAGAGACGCTCGCGGGCGCGCGCGACTTGATCGAGCGCGTCCTGCTCCCGAGGGTCACAGGCCGCGATTTCGACGGCCCGCTCCCGGAGGCGGTCGATGCGGCCTTGCGTGAGGGCGTCCGCGGGAACTGGTTCGCGCGCGCAGCCCTGGAGACCGCCGCCTGGGACCTCGAGGCGCACGCGCGGGGGGTGGGACTCGCCACGCTGCTGGGCGAGCGCCTGGCGGTGAAACCGGCGAGCGCGGTTGATTGTGGCGTCGCGCTCGGCATCCCGCCCGAGCGGCGCGCCGAAACCCTCACCAAATGGGTCTACGAGGCGGTCCAGCGCGGGTACCGCCGAGTGAAAATCAAAGTCGCGCCTGGTTGGGATGCCGTAGCCGTGGCGGCCGCTCGTACCGGCATGGCTGGGACGACACTGCCACTGACCGTGGACGCCAACGGCGCGTACGAATGGCCGCGCGATGAGGCCGCGCTGCGCGCACTCGATGACGCCGGTCTGCTGTACATCGAGCAGCCGCTCCATCCTGACGAGCTCGTCGGCCACGCCCGTCTCGCCGCGGCGCTCCGTACGCCGGTCTGTCTCGACGAGACGCTGCGCGATGCGCGGGCCGCCCGGCAAATCATGGCGCTGGATGGCCCCAAGGTGTGGAACATCAAGGTGCATCGTGTCGGCGGCCTGACCGAAGTCTGCCGCCTCTACCACCTCGCGGCGCGCTACGGCGCGCAGCTGTGGGCCGGGACGATGCCGGAATCGGGTATCGGATCGCAGGCGGCGCTCGCGGCGGCATCCCTGCCGCTGTTCGCGTTTCCGTCCGACCTCGAGCCGTCGAGCCGCTGGTTCGGCCGCAACGGCGACGTGATCAAACTGACCATGGGGCAGGACGGCCGCATGATGGTGCCGGGGCAGTCCTGCGGCCGCCTCCTCGATCCGGCACGTTTTCGCCTCTTGACGTCGCCCGTAGTTTTGGGGCGCCATGATCAAGCCAACGACTGATTACTGGGCCACCCATCTGTACTTGAGCCCGCGCCAGCGGCCCAAGCCCGATCAACCGACCCGCGACCTCTCCCCCCGCGCCGCGCAACGCTTCAAGAAGGCCCGCGACGAGTTGCGCAGCCTGCGGCACGTGACCGAGCAGGTCGTGTACCTGGGCACCACCTGGAAATGGGTCTGGATGTACGAAGTCGGCGGTCGCAAGCTGGGTTACCTGCACCCGATGCAGTCAGGCCTCAGCGGCACGTTCGTGTTGTCGGGGCTCGAGGAACAGGAAATCAGCGCGACGAACGGATTGCCCCGCGTCATCAAACAGGCGGTGCGCGACGGAACGCTGTTCGATGGCGTGCGCCACTGCTGGATGGAATTCGCCGACCTCGACTCGGTCCAGGCATTTGTCGACGTCGTCCGACTGAAATACCAACTCTTGGCACGTCCCGAATAGCCCTTGTGTTGAATTCCCCCGGGGCAATACATTCGGGGGCCAGCGGATCACCCCTAATTCTCCATTAGAGGCCATCTGCGTTCAGCTGCGGTCGTGGTGTTGATTCTTGCCCTGCCGCCTGTGGCCGTGAACGGCCAGCAGGCACAATCGGCTTCTTCATCTACCCGGTACCAGGCTCCGGTTCTCAGCGCCAGCGACACCGGCAAGCTCGCGGGACCGCGCCAGCCGATCTTTTTCCGCCACGACATCCATGCCGGCCAGGACCAGATCCCGTGCATGTACTGTCACTACTCGGCGTCGGTCTCGAGTGAGCCCGGCATCCCGTCGCTCCAGACCTGTATCGGGTGCCATCAGCTGATCGGCGGAACCCCGCCGTCGCATCAAGCCGAGATCAAGAAGGTGCGCGACGCATGGCGGGAGCGGAAACCGCCGGAATGGATTCGCGTGCATGCGCTGCCGGGGTTCGTGCGCTTCCCGCACATGCGGCACATCAAGGCCCTCGGCACCAACGCGTGCGTCACCTGCCACGGCGATGTGCAGCACACGGCGCAAGTTTCCCAGGTCTCGACCCTCCGCATGGGATGGTGCGTCCGGTGTCACATGAAGAACAACGTCACGCGCGACTGCAGCGTGTGTCACTACTGATATGACCGACTCGATCGATCGTAGACGCTTTCTGAAGGTCCTCGGCGTCAGCGGCGCCGGAGCGGCGGCCGTCTCCGCCTGTGGCATCGGTCCTGAGCCCACCGAACGGCTGATCCCGTATTTGATCCAGCCCGAAGATCAGATACCGGGCACCGCGACGTATTACGCCACCACCTGCCGCGAATGCGCGGCGGGGTGCGGCGTACGCGTGCGGATCCGCGAGGGGCGCGCCGTCAAGCTCGAGGGGAATCCCGACTCCCCGATCAATCGCGGGCGCTTGTGCGCGCGCGGCCAGGCAGGGCTTCAGGGCCTCTACAACCCCGACCGGATTGCGCATCCGCTGGTGCGGAACGCGAACGGCACCTTCGAGGACATCGATTGGGATGGCGCGATCCAGCGGCTCGCGGCGAAGGTGCGCGAGTCCCACGGCAAGGGAATCGTGTTCCTGACCGGCGCCGAACAGTCGACGTTCGGCGATTTGGTGGATGAATGGATGAAGCAGGTCGGCGGCCGGCGCATGAGCTACGAGCCATTCGGGTTCGAGGCGCTCCGCGCCGGCAACCGCATGGCCTTCGGCACCGCGTCGCTCCCGTCCTACGACTTGGGGAATGCGAAGTACCTGATCTCCTTCGGCGCCGACTTCCTCGACACCTGGCTCTCTCCGGTCGAGTTCCAGAACGGCTTCTCGCAGGCACACGCGTTCGATGCCGGCCGCCCCGCCTCGATGGCCAAGTTCGTCTTTATCGGCCCGCGCATGTCGCTCACCGGAATGAATGCCGACGAGTGGATCGCGGCGAGACCAGGCACCGAGGGCACGCTTGCGCTGGCGATGGCGCAGGTGATCCTGAGCCAGCACCTGGCTCGCGTTCCGGCGGACGCCAGCCGGCTCGTGAGCGTGCTGAGCGCCTACCGGCCCAGCGCCGTGGCCCAGGCGATCGGGATCGACGCCGACACGATCGTCCGGCTCGCGCGCGAATTCGCGCGGTCGGGTGGCGGGCTCGCCGTCGCGGGTGGCATGGCGACGCAGTATGCGAATGGCGCGGAGATCGTCGCCGCGGTGAACATCCTGAATTACGTCGCCGGCTCGGTGGGATCGCTCATCAAGTTCGGCGCCGATCTCGCCATCGGGTCGACGAATACCTTCGCCGACCTGACTGCCCTTATGTCAGACATGACGAACGGCCGGGTTGCGCTGCTGTTCGTCCATGGCACCAACCCGGCGCACTCACTCCCCGGCGCGTTCCAGCAGGCGCTCGGCAAGGTCGGCTACAAGGTCAGCTTCTCCTCCTACATGGACGAGACGGCCGCCGCGTGCGACTTGATCTTACCTGATCACCATGCGCTGGAGCAGTGGGGCGACAGCCGGCCGCGCGCCGGCGTCACGGCGCTGCAGCAGCCCGTCGTCCAACCGGTCTTCGACACCCGCCCGAGCGGCGACGTCATTCTCAAGCTGGCCGGCCGGACCGGCACCTTCCAGGACTACCTCCAGGGCAAGTGGCGGACGCGCCATCCGAAGGACTTCGACCAGTACTGGTTCGACTCGCTCGAAAAGGGCGGCATCTACGGAGAGGCGCCGACGCGGGCCGTCCGGCTGGCCGAGGGCGTGGCGAAGCTCGGCTTTGCCGCCCTTGCCGCCCCTGCCGTGTCGGATCAGGAAGTCGTCGTCTTCCCGCATCCGGCGCTCCATGACGGTCGCGGCGCCAACAAGCCGTGGCTGCAGGAGCTGCCCGATCCGGTCTCGAAGATCGCGTGGCACAGCTGGGTCGAGGTCCATCCCGATACGGCGGCCAAGTGGGGAATTGCGACCGGCGACTTCCTGTTGCTCAAGTCGTCCTTTGGCGCGCAGAAATTCCCGGCGTGGATCACGCGCTCCGTGCGACCGGACGTGCTTGCCGTCCCGACGGGGCAGGGGCACACGGCCTACGGCCGCTATGCCAAGGACCGGTCGGCCAACGCGTTCGAGCTGCTGGGTGCGCAGGCCACGAGCTACGGTGGGCGCAGTTTCATCGTCAGTGCGAGCGCTACGAAGACGGGCGAACATCGCAAGATCGTGACGACCGAAGGCAGCCCGCGCGAGCGCGGCCGGGGCACGGTCGAAGTGCTGGGCCTCGCGCGTGCAAAAGCGCTGCACCCGGGCGACGCGCCGTTCCACCACGACGAGACGCCCGCATATGCGTCCGAATCGGTCGAGTGGTGGGCCGAGCGCCAGCACGAGCAAGCCGAGATCGGCAACTACAAGGGCGAGCAGCCGCGCTGGGGTCTCGCGATCGATCTGTCGAAGTGTACCGGGTGCGCCGCGTGTGTGACCGCCTGTTATGCCGAAAACAACCTCGCGACGGTAGGCGAAGATCTGATGGAGCGGGGCCGCGAGATGTCGTGGATGCGGCTCGAGCGCTATTGGCTCACCGACGAACACGGCGAGCCACAGGGAGCCGTCAACTCGCCGATGTTGTGCCAGCAGTGCGGCAACGCGCCGTGCGAGCCGGTGTGCCCCGTCTACGCCGCCTACCACACGCCCGACGGGCTCAACGGCCAGGTGTACAACCGCTGCGTCGGCACGCGCTACTGCTCGAACAACTGCCCGTACAAGGTCCGCTACTTCAACTGGTACAACTACGCGGAGCGCGGCGGCCAGTACGAGGCGTTCCCCGAGCCGCTGTCGATGCTGCTGAATCCCGACGTCACGGTGCGCGAGAAGGGCGTGATGGAGAAATGCACCTTCTGCGTGCAGCGCATCCGCGGGGCCCAGAATCAGGCGCGCCTCGAGAACCGCGCGGTGCGCGACGGCGATATCGTCACCGCGTGCCAGCAGACGTGCCCGTCGGAGGCGATCACTTTTGGCGACTTGAATGACAAGCGCTCGCAGGTGTACGCGCTCGCCGGCAACCCCCGCGGCTACCACGTGCTCGCCGGCCTGAACACCAAGCCCGCGATCACCTACCTCGCCCGCGTCGTCGCGCAGGACACACCGAGCCATGGCTGAGCAGGCTTCGCCGGTCCGCGTGACTTACGACTACGTCACGCGCACGATCGCGCGGACGCTCGGCACGCCGTCGCGCGGCTATTTCCTGCTGCTCGGCGCCGCCGTGGCGCTGCTCGGCGTCGGCATCATCACGCTGCTGTTCCTGCTGCGCTACGGACTCGGGCTGGCGGGCTATTCGCACCCGGTGTACTGGGCAGTGTTCATCACCTGCTTCGTCTTCTGGGTGGGCATCGCACATTCCGGGACGCTGATCTCGGCGATTCTGTTCTTGTTCCGCTCGGGCTGGCGCACGGCCGTGTACCGCACCGCAGAAGCGATGACGGTGTTTGCCGTGATGACGGCGGGGCTGTTCCCGCTGATCCACATCGGGCGGCAGTGGTACTTCTACTGGTTGATTCCGTACCCCAACGAGCGCGGGCTCTGGCCCAACTTCAAGTCGCCGCTGATCTGGGACGAGTTTGCAATCGGGACCTACTTCACCGTCTCCACGCTGTTCCTGATCATGGGGCTGATCCCCGACATCGCCGCGGTGCGCGACCTGGCGACCGGGTGGCGCAAGAAACTGTATGCGCTGACATCGATCGGGTGGACGGGCTCGAACGAACAGTGGCGGCACTACAGCCGGGGCTATCTGTACCTCGCGGCACTCGCGACCCCGCTGGTGCTGTCGGTCCACAGCGTCGTCTCCTGGGACTTCGCGATGGCGCTCGTCCCGGGCTGGCACGCCACGATTTTCGCCCCCTACTTCGTCGCCGGCGCGATTTACTCGGGTTGCGGCATGGTGATCACCCTCCTCACGCCGATTCGCAAGATCTTCGGCCTCGAGGAAATCATCACCGTCAAGCATTTCGAGAACCTGGCCAAGCTGTGCCTGCTGACCGGCTCAATCGTCGGGTACGCGTACGCCTGCGAGTACTTCATGGCGTGGTATAGCGGCAACCCGACCGAACGGGCCGCCTTCTGGTATCGCGCGTTCGGACCGTACTGGTGGGCGACGTGGACGATGATCATCTGCAACGGCTTCCTCCCGCTGCTGCTGTGGATCAAGAAGATTCGCACGAACATCACCGCGCTGTTCGTCATCTCGATTTTCGTGAACATCGGGATGTGGTTCGAGCGCTACGTCATCATCGTGGTGTCGCTGGCGGGCGAGCCGTATGAGCCGTGGGCCAACGCGGTCTACAATCCGACGTGGGCCGACTGGGGCATCATGGCGGGCAGCTTCGGCTGGTTCTTCATGTGGTTCCTGCTCTTTGTGAAGAACTTCCCGGCCGTATCGATCAGCGAAGTGAAGGAAGTGCTCGCGCCGCCACGGAGTAAAACTTCCAAGGCGCA
>DATLXS010000198.1:0-7142 GCA_035575675.1 Gemmatimonadales bacterium | reverse complement strand
TCTCGATCCAGTCGAGAAGGGTTTTTCGCTATCTTCATAGACCCGATCGAGTTCGTCATTGCATCCGAGCTTCTTTGATCAAGCGATGTTGGTGCACGAATCGTTCGAGCCGTGTCCGCATGCCGCCTGACTCGATTCTCGTGCCCGCGTCGAGGAGAACATCGTGGCCGACCGCATCGAGCTGAGCGCCGAGCAGATCGAACGGCTGAGCAACTTCACGCCGGCCGCCGGCGAGCGCCACGACGAAGGAAATATGGCCGTCATCGACCGCTGAACAAGCTGCGTGCGTCGGCGTGCTGATGAATGTCCGTAGTTAAAAGGCGGCAGTACGTGCCGATCCGTCAGCAGGCGGCCAGGAGCCGACACTCCTCGGCGACGTACACTGCTCCGCATTGCGGTCACTCAAGTCGGTTCACGTTGCAAAGGACCGCCTGCCGCCGCGCGCGGATTCGGTGATGGCTCGGCGCTTGCTACTGCGCAGCGCGCTGCGCGGGACGTAGGTACTGATCGAGCCAGGCGAGCGTCTCCTTCATGAACTCGACCCGCGGTACGAGGTGGCCGGACGGATAGACGATCATCTTCTTGTCAGCCAGCGGCGTCCCGAGCAGTCGGTAGAGCGGCTTCTGCGCCGTCTCGACGGGGAAGTAATTGTCGTGCTCGCCATTCAGCATCAGCACCGGCTGCGTGATCCGTGGCAGATAGTTGATCTGGTCGACCTCCGGCAGCGCCGACGCCATCGACATGCCGCCGACGTTCAGCACGACGACGCGGACGCGCTTCTCCACGGCCGGGATGATCCCGCCCATGAATCCGCCCCAGCTCGTGCCCAGCAAGGCGATTTGGTCGGCGCGCATGTCCTTGCGCGTCTCGAGGTAGTCAATGGTGCGGCTGTAGTCCTTCACCCACATGACGACGTGGTCCTTGTAGGCCACGCTCTCGTTGGGCAGGTCCGAGTGCACGCTGTCCTGCCGCTCGAAGGTGCTCTTGTAGACTGGTATGACCAGCGCCCGCCCGCTTTTCATGAGGAAGGTGAAGTCGCGATAGTCGTTGACGATGCTCGGGTCGAAGCGGCTCGCGAAGATCACCGCCGAGCCCGGGAACAGCACGACGGGCGCGTACGGCGGCGTGCCGTGCCGCGGCAGGTAGACGTAGATCGGCAGCCGCTCGCCGTTGTAGGCAGCGTTGACCGAGACGGCCTCGAGCTTCCACTCGTCGGTTTCGATCGTCTTGTCGATGCGCGCAGCGAGCGGCGCGCGGTCGTAGACGAACTGGCGTGCGAACTGCGCGAAGGTGCGGTCGTCGACCGGCTGCTCGCGCGCGTAGTCGCGGGTGGCCATGGCCAGCGGCTGGGTGAGCGCGACCGGCACGGGCGCGCCGGGCAGCTCGCGGATGCAGCGGAAGCCGTTGGTGGCGCTGCGGTCGAGGGCCGGCTGCGCGTAGGCATCGTTGAAGGCGTAGGTCGGATCGGTGTAGCCGCCGCCGAGGATGTAGCGTTCTTGCGCGTTGCCCGAGGCGTTGCGCGTCCACTCGCGCACGTTGCCGGCGATGTCGTAGACGCCGAAGGAACTGATGCCCGGCAGGCTGCCGGCGGCCGTGGTGCCCTTGCCGCTGAAGTTGCTGAACGGCAGCAGGAACTCGGCGTTCCAGCTGTCGGCCATCTGCGCATAGTGATACACGGTCGGCAGCTGCTTGCCCGCCCAGGCCGCATACGCGGCCGCCTCGTACCAGGAGACGCCCGCCACCGGATGCTCGGCGAGCCCGTCCGGATACGTGCCCGCCTCCCAGGTCGTCGGGCCTGGCCTGCCGGTGCGATCGGTGAAGCGCGCGAGCGCCGCGGCGAGCGGGATTTCTTTCCCGCCCTCCATCACCGGGACGCGCCAGTACGCCGGGTTCGCGTAACCGCCCGCGTCGACGAAGGACTTGTAGTCGCGGTTGGTGACCTCGTACCGGTCGGCGAGGAACCCGGGCACCTCGACGCCGCCGTACTTGTCAAGGCCGACGACGTTCAGTTCGGTATTCGAAGCGGGGATCCGCACCATGTTGGGCGGGAGCGTGCCGGTACGATCGAGCGTCAGCGGCGGCACATCCCTGCCGCCGAGGAAGCGCGGACTGACGAACTCGATCGTCTGGTACCCCTCCTTGCGGACCTCGACGCGCAACAGGTCGCGCGGCACGCGCGCGTCCTTGAGCGGGGTTGCGGCCGCGAAACGCCATGGCGCATCGGGTGTGCCGTAGTCCTTCCAGTAGACCCTGGCGCCGGCCGGCTGGGTCTCGATCGTCAGCGTCGTCGCAATCTGCGGCCAGAGCTTTGCAAGCGTGTGATCATGCGGCAGCGCCTTCTCGGCCTCGAGCGCTATGTCGAGTAGCCGCGCGTCGCTGCGTGGCGACTTCGCAAGCGCTTCCTCGATCGCCGGCAGCAGCACGTTGCGCGCATGCTCACGGCGCTGCCACGATGTCACGATGACGACTGCCGCGATGGCGACTAACAGCAATGCGCCCGCGAGCTTCCAACGCGTCGGTAGCGACCGGCCGGAGCCGCGCGCCGGCGGCATCGCGGCAGGTGGCGACCGGCCCGCAGGCCCGTGAGGGACTGATCCGACCGCGGCTGGCTCCGTCGCGGCCAATGCAGGGCCCGCAGGCGCCTGCTGCGGTGCAAGCAGCCGCCGCACAAGTTCGACGAACAGCGCCGTCGGCCTGCGGTCCGACAGGCGCGTCCATTGCACCGCGAGGAAAGCATCGGGCACGTCGGCGTCGCGTTCCGGGGTGTCGTCGATGCACACCGGAACAAGGAATGCGCGCTGGCGCCCTATGAGGTGCGTGCGCCGCTCGGCGAGGTGCCATTCGAGGCGGAAGTAGCCCTCTGCCCGCGCCTGCGTGCTCGCGGAAATGACTGGCATGAAGAGCGCGCAGTCGCGGATCTGCTGGCGGATGCGCTGGTCCCAGATATCCCCGCCCCGCAGCTGGCTCTGATCGAACCAGACCTCGATGCCGGCTACGCGCAGCGCTTCACAGATCCGTGCCGCAGCGTCCGCGTCCTGGGACGCGTAGCTGAGAAACACGGCCCTGACCGGTGTGGTCACTCGGGCTGACGACTCCCCCTGCATCCTCGCCCTCTCTTGTGCGGGCCGAGGGAGAATGCCTGAAGGGGCCAGTCTGAGGCAACGTGGCGGTGCGACTGTCCGCTCTCGACCGTCTCAGCGGCCGCTATTGGAAAAGCCCAGAGACAGCTCGGGGTCAACACCGGCAGTTCACTCCGACCGGCCGGGTCCGGCCAGGAGCTGCCGGCCAAACTCGCCCCGTGAATCTCCGGATAGCGGTCAGTCGACTCATTGGCCAGGCACGCATCTACGGCGCCAATGCGTCATTGAGGGGAAATCCCGAACGCCTGTCGGACCGTCGCCAAACAAAGTTCCTTGGCCGCTTCAACCGCCGCACGAAGCTTCTCGCCATGGTTAGCGAGCAAGTCATCAAGCGTTGGGGATGCAGACGTTTTTATCGGTTTGTGAGCGCATTTCGTCTGGCGGATCACGGAGCCTGTTCGACCGTCTATTAGGCGCGCTTTCGCGTAATACCAAACATCGTAGTGCTTGAAGTCGAGGAAATAGAAGGTCCGCCAAGCTTCCGTGTAGAACTCGAATATGAGATCGGCCTGGTTTTGCTTGCGATAGACATCAAGCTGCTTGTCGTCCGAAAGGATCACGGCCTCCGGATTAAGCGATTGCAGCTTGTAGGTGCTGACAAGGCCGCTCAGCAACACAGCACTAAGAGAGACTGCTGGGTCGTCAATTTGATCGTCGGCCGTGAGCTGTCTCCCAGCGTCCTCCATTTCGTGACCCGGCCGCATGTCATGCAGGGGCCCGAGCGCCGCGAAGGCTCCCGCAGCAGCACCGCCAGATGTCACATAGACAAACCCGGGGTCAGGACGTCGAACAAGTACGATCGATTTTCCGTCGATGCCTGTGGTCAACGGCGTGGCCGCACCGAACCCCGACACAGCGCCGGAAAGAGCCGCGGTCCACAGAGCTACTATTCGACAGAACTTACCGTGCGGCTTCATCGATCTGACCTCCGCGCTACGGGGATCCGCTAAGCGCGCACATGAAGCGCTATCCCCGATCTTCGCAGAAGGTGAGGCAGCGACCAACAGGCCGGCCCGGGCGTACATGACCTGCTGAACCTCGGCCTGAGCCGCCCACCAAAATCAGACTGCGGCAGGCGGCCAAAGGCCGCCGGTCGAAGGTGACTCTCGAGTTTCGGGAAAGCGGACGTAAGCTGTACCGCAGTTGCCCTACCAGAGAACACCCATGCCGACGTTCGCACTTCGCGCTGCCCTGACCGCCCTGGCGGCCGCCCCGCTGCTTTGCATTTGCGAAGTCGCCCTTGCCCCGCCCAATCGCGAGCCCACGATAGCGGAGGACCAGAGGCTGCTGCTCTACGTCAAGCCGGGTCAGCTGGTCGATATCGGCGGCCGCAAAATTAACCTGCATTGCAGTGGTGCTGGCGGTCCTACAGTCATTCTGATGGCTGGTTCAGCGAGCTGGTCGCCGATCTGGTACAAGGTCCAGCCCGCGATCGCGCAAAACACGCGCGTCTGCGGCTTCGATCGAGCCGGCTATGGCTTCAGCGACCCGGGCCCACGGCCGCAGATCCTCTCCGACGTGGTGGATGACTTGCACGCGGCGCTCAAGGCCGGGGCCATATCGGGACCGTATGTGCTGGTGGGGCACTCTTTGGGCGGCGTGGAGGCGCGGCTCTACGCGCAACGCTGGCCCAAGGAGGTCGCGGGCATGGTCCTCGTCGATACCAGTCCCGCCGGAGAGGGGCTCATTGACGAGGCTCAGCCGGGCTTCGACGACGTGAGCGGGTGGGACCATTTGGCGGCTGACTTGCTGCATTGCGCCTTGTTGGCCGCGAATGGAGGCCTCGACCCGTCCGCGCCCGATTGCAAGCCGGAGTTACCGCGCGACACGCCGGCCGCGTTCAGGAAAATATTCCCTCAGTTCTTCACCGCCTACTATTTCGCGGATAAGGTCTCGCTCATATCGTGCCTATACACACACCGGTACGACAGCGTCGACCACCTCCGCCTCGGTGCAATGCCGCTCGTCGTGCTATCGACGGAGCACACGTGGGACGGCACCGCTAGCGCGTGGTTTACCCAATCCTACGCAAAGGTCTGGATCGGTATGCACGAGGCCTTGGCGCACCTCTCCTCGCGCGGCGTGCACCGGACCATCGAGGGAACTGGGCACGAGATTCAGCTGGACAAGCCCCAGGCAGTCATCGACGCAGTGGACGAAGTGCTCCTCCAGCTTCACGCTGGGACGAAGTCTTGAGACAACGCTGCCCCCTTCGTCGGCTCCCGGGCGGTACTATTCGCGCGTGTCACCTCATAACAACAAAGGAGTGGTTCGTGAAGGTTCTCGCGTTCGGATTTCTGACGTTCGGTACCTGGTTCCTCATATGCGCAGACGCGCAGAGCGCTACCGGTGCACCAGGTCTCACTGGCCGCTGGGAAGTCACAACGAGCTATCCAGAAGGGTCGTTCGTGGCCGGATTGGATCTCGCTGCTGACGGTCGGTTGTTCACGGGCAGGTCGGGCTACCTGGTGCCGGACGGGTACTGGTACAAGTACTCAGGCACGGTGCAGAACGACGGGTTGCACCTTCAAATACTCGGGCCTGACGGGAAAACCGGAATCGGCAGCTTAGTCTTGAATCTCCATGGAGTGACGCTATCGGGCAGGGGGGTCATTCACGACGTAGCTGTGACGGTGTCTGCTCGCCGACCCTTGCAGCGCCCGGCCAACGCTCCGAGGATGCACAACTTCACCCCGCAGGTTTATTACACGACCTTTTCTGGCGGCCATCCGCCAGCGCTTCACATCTTCCCAGGTGACACGGTTCGCACTAAGACCGTGGACTGCTGCGGCGGTGGTGAGAATGCAGCTCAGCACACCCTGCCTGGAAACCCACAGACCGGCCCCTTCTACATCGAAGGGGCGATGATCGGCGATACGATCGTGGTGCATTTCAACAAGATCCGTCCGAACCGGGATACGGCCGATCAATATCGCGCCACTCTCGACCCTCACGTTCTGCCGCCCGGTTACTCTCAAGAACCGGCGGCAGGTTGGAGCAATGTCTGGAGGCTTGACAGCGAGCACAGTACGGCGACGCCTGTTGCGCCGTCTGACAAATTAAAGACCTTTTCGGTCAAGCTGATCCCGATGCTCGGCTGCGTGGCGGTCGCACCCTACTGGAAACAGGCCATTGGGACTTCAGATCTGGGACCGTTTGGAGGGAATCTGGATTACAACGAGATCCGCGAAGGAATGACTTTGTACCTACCTGTCTACCAAGCAGGCGCAATGCTCAGTATGGGGGATGGCCATGCCCAACAGGGGGATGGCGAGATTACGGGACAGGGATTTGAAACGTCCATGGATGTTGAGTTCACGGTCGATCTCATCCCGAATCAACTCCTGGATCAACCCTGGGCAGAGAACGATGAATACATCATGGTCTCGGGTATCGGAGGTTCGCTCACTGAGGCGCTTCAGAATGCCACTGCGGGCCTTTCAAACTGGCTCAAGAGCTACTATCGACTGAATGCCTCAGAGATCGCCACAGTTCTCGCCCCCTCGATCCACTACGACGTCGCGTCGGTCGCAGGCGCTCAGGCGCACGTTGTGGCGAAAATTCGGAAGGACGTGCTGAATCAACTTCCGAAGCCGCCCAGCCCCTCATCGGTATTCTGTCAGCCGCGCTGGGGTTGCATGGTGGACTGAGCATTGAATATGGAGTGCACATCACGTCAAAGCTGGAAATGACGCGCGTCAAGGCGGCCGGCGTCGATGTCCGTTCCCGACCGGTCTGACTGACTCCTTTGCAGCAAGCCCCAATGTCTCAGAAGGGTCATCTGCGGTCAGTGTGTCAGTGTTCGACGGGTGGTTCCTCTCCGCTGATCCATCCGGCCCGGAACGCACGCCGGCGAACTGCGGCGGAAGCGCTTGTTGTTGTTACCCGCTACGATTGCGGCCGGAGACCGTTTTAAGCAGGTACCTGGTAGGGGGTAATTTAGGGGGTAACGGGCGGCCCTGATTTTCTAACACGCTGAATCTGTTCGCCGAATCGCCCGAG
>DATLXS010000197.1:0-17789 GCA_035575675.1 Gemmatimonadales bacterium | reverse complement strand
TTGACCGTGCGAACGCCTCGGCTCATCGAAGCGACTGAACGACTGGGAAAGGTCCTCGCCACTGTTTGACCGTCAAGTAGCGCGCCTGCCGATCGGCCGAGCGTGGCTGATCACCGCGGCGATTCACGTGATCGCCGTCGTGCTGATCTTCACGGTTGACTGGCAGGCGCCGTGGCGCAAGACGACGTACGTCGTCATGGAGCCGGAGCCAGCTGGTAATTCGATCGTGTACCTGCCGGGCACGCGCGCAGCGCGTGCCAAGGGGCCGACGCTTCGGACGACACGGCGCGAGACTCCGGCACCGCCTGTCGCCGCCCCTTCGCCGCCCCCCGCCGCCCCTTCGCCGCCCGATACAGCGCCCACACTCCCGGCCTACGACCCCAATGCCAACCGCTTGGCGCCAACGCCACAAGTCGGCGACGGCCGGCTGTGGGTGAATCCGCGGCCGGGACTGCCGGCGGCGGTCGCGGACCAGATCTACGGCGATACCGCCGCGCAGCACACCGCAGCCGTTGCACGACTCA
This sequence comes from Gemmatimonadales bacterium, assembly GCA_035575675.1. Taxonomy (GTDB): domain Bacteria; phylum Gemmatimonadota; class Gemmatimonadetes; order Gemmatimonadales; family GWC2-71-9; genus 20CM-2-65-7. The sequence goes on along the minus strand of DATLXS010000197.1, from coordinate 17,265 downwards.
AGGCGATGGTGGACTCGCTGAATGTGATCCTCGATCAGGAGCAGCGCGAGCGGCGGCGCCCGTCGTGGACGATCGGCGGCACGCCGAACAAACCGGAGTGGGGCATCGACTCGGCGTACATCCATGTCGCGGGGATCAAGATTCCGACGGCGGTGCTGGCGCTGCTGGGCAACATGCTGCCGCAGGGCAATTTCGATGAGTCGATGCGGCAGCGTCAGCTCGACTATATGCGCTCGGACATCATGCAGGCGGCGGCGCGCGCGCAGTCGCTGGCGCAATTCCGCCGCTACGTGCGCGAGCTGCGCGAGCGTAACCAGGCCGAGCGGGACGCCGACGAACGGCGCCGCGCGCAGGACACCGTTAAAGCCGTCCCGTAGTGTATCTCGCCGCCGTCCTTCTCATCCTCCAGGCGCCAAGTCTGGATCGCGCCGAGCAACGGATCCGCAATACAATCGGCGCCGCCCGCGAAGCGCAGATCGCCTACCTGCAGCGGGTCGTCGACATCCCCAGCAGCACGTTGAATCTCGAGGGCGTCCGCAAGGTCGGCGCGGTGTTCCGCGCCTCGCTGGACTCGCTCGGCTTCACCACCACGTGGGTCGCCGTGCCGGATGCGGTCGGCCGCGCGGGGCACCTCGTCGCCGAGCACCGCGGGACACCGGGCTCGGTGCGGCTGCTGCTGATCGGCCATCTCGACACGGTGGTCGAGCCGGCGGGCGCCAATTTCGTGCGCGAGGACTCGAGCGCGCGTGGCATCGGCGCGGCCGACATGAAGGGCGGGGACGTGGTGATCCTGTACGCGCTCAAAGCGCTGCAGGCGGCGGGCGCGCTGCGCGACCTGAACATCACGATCGTCTTCACGGGCGACGAAGAGCATCCCGGCGAGCCGCTCGCCGACGCGCGCCGCGCCCTCATCGAGGCCGCGCAGCACAGCGACGTCGCGCTCGCGTTCGAGGGCGGCAACCACTCCGACGTGACCGTCGCGCGCCGCGGCGCCAGCGCGTGGCGCGTGACGGCGAGCGGACGCCAGGCCCACTCGGCGGGCGTGTTCGGCGAGGCGGGCTACGGCGCGATTTACGAAGTCGCACGAATTCTCGACGCCTTTCGCGCGCAGCTGCATGGTGAGCAATACCTGACGTTCAACGCCGCCACGATCGTGGGCGGGACCGACGTCACCTACGACACGGTGGCGATCAGCGGCACGGCGGCGAGCAAACTCAACATCATCCCGTCTCGCGCCGTCGCGCACGGCGACCTCCGGTTCATTTCTGATGAGCAGCTGCAACGCACCCGTCAACGCATGCGCGATATCGTCGCGCAGCATCTGCCGGGCACCGATGCATCGATCGTATTCCGCGACGAGTATCCGGCGATGTCGCCCACACCGGGCAACGCGCGGCTGCTCGCGGTTTACGATTCCGCCAGCCAGGCGCTGGGATACGGCGCCGTGACCGCCCTGGATCCCGGCCGCCGCGGTGCGGGCGACATCTCCTTCGTGGCGCCGCTGATCGATGGGCTCGACGGACTGGGCGCCCTGGGTGGCGGCACGCACGCGCCGGGCGAGCACGTCGATCTCAAGACATTGACGATGCAGACCGAGCGGGCGGCGCTCCTGATGTATCGAGTGGGGAGACGGCCGGCGGCCCAGTTCACTCGACGGGCATCACAGGGCGGAGTGGTGTTCGCGCAGGACACAACCAGCGGACGCACGATTCTGCGATCCGCCACCGTGCTCGACGGCCGCGGCGGCGTGCAGCACAACGTCGACATCCTCGTCGTTGGAGGCCGGATCGCGCGGATCGGGCCGCGCGGGCCCCTGCCGGCGGGGGCGCGGATCGTGGACCTGGGCGTCAGGACCGTCCTGCCGGGGCTGATCGACGCCCACACCCATCCCGTCTGGTACTTCAACCGCCGGAACCGGCTGCACACGGCCGCCGACGGGGACACCCCCGTGCAGTCGATGCTCGCGGCGGCCGCCAATGCCTACGCCACGCTCATGGCAGGGTTCACGACGATTCAGAGCGTGGGATCGCGCAGCGACGTCGATCTGCGCGACTGGATCGCCACCCAGGGCCTGCCCGGGCCGCGGCTCCTCACGTCGCTCGATCCGCTCAACGATCCGCGGATTGGCCCCGACTCGCTGCGCGCGTTGGTCCGGCAGCGTAAAGCCCAGGGCGCCGACCTCATCAAGCTGTTCGCCTCCGCAAGCATCCGGGAAGGCGGGCAGCAGACGATGTCCGACTCGCAGCTCGTCGCCGTGTGCGGCGAAGCGAAGGCACTTGGCCTGCGCACGCTGGTGCACGCGCACAGCGCCGCTGCGGTGCGCGCCGCGACACTCGCCGGCTGCACGCAGGTGGAGCACGGCATCTTCGTGACGCAGGATGTGCTCACCCTGATGGCCGAGCGCGGGACCTACTTCGATCCCCAGTGCGCGCTCGTGTTCCGCAACTATCTCGACAACCGCGCCCGTTACTTGGGACTCGGCAACTATACCGACTCCGGGTTCGCCGCGATGGAGCGCGCGCTGCCGCTCGCCGCACAAGACATCCGTATGGCTCTGGCGACGCCGGGACTCAAGGTGGTGTACGGCACCGATGCCGTCGCGGGGGCGCACGGCGACAACGCCGAGGACCTGATTTGCCGGGTCGAGCGGGCGGGTGAGGCCCCAATGCACGCGATCATGACGGCGACGTCGCTCAACGCTGCCGCGCTCGGGCTCGCCGATCGGATCGGCGCGATTGCGCCGGGGCTCGACGCCGACATCATCGCCGTGGACGGTGACCCGCTGCACGACATCACGGCGCTGCGGCGCGTGAGCTTCGTGATGCAGGGGGGGCGCGTCGTCCGGAACGACGGAGTCGTACCGTAACCGGTTGCAGTTCTGTGCTGGACATTAGTACCTGCGGCTGTATCGTTGCGCACCGATGTCGTCCCCGCATCCTCTCCAACACAATGTCTCCGCGAATCCCGCTGCCGCGTTCGACGCGATGGTGTGCGCGCACTACGCGAAGTTGTGTGCGCTCGCGTTGCGGCTCGTGGGATCACGAGCGGGGGCCGAAGATGTCGTGCACGAAGTCCTGCTCCGCATTTGGCGAGGCCGCGAGCGATTTGGGTTCGACGATCCGCTGCGCTATCTGTTCCAGGCGGTGCGCAACGAAGCGACGTCCTGGCACCGCCAGGAAACGGCGTGGCGCACCCACCCAGCTGCGGACGCCGCCGACGCGGCGGATCAGCGACCTGACGCACAAGAGGCGCTCGAGCTCACCGATTTGGCTCGTGTGGTCGAGGACACCGTCGCGGCCTTGCCGCTGCGGCGCCAGGAGATTTTCCGCATGCAACGCGAACAGGGCCTGACCTACCGGCAAATCGCGTTCCTGCTCGGGATTTCGATCAAGACCGTCGAAGTGCAGATGGGGCGTGCGCTGAAGGCGATTCGCCGGCGTGCGGCGCCCTTCCTTCTTCTGACGATCGCCCTGCTGAAGTAGGGCCTGGCTGTAGGGGTACTCGGCTGTTTCCGCGTGTACCCCTGTATGAACGCCCCTCCTTCGCCTCCTCCTCCGGACTTTCCCTGGACCGATTTGGGCCGCTGGCTCGCCGGCGAAATGAGCCTCGACGAGGCCGCGCGCTTCGCATTGTGGGTCCAATCCGACGTCGAGCGTACGGCGTTCGTGACCGGGGTGCGGCAAGCCTGGGACTTGGCCGGAGCCGCCGGCGAGGGGTGGGATGCCCAGCGGGCGTTGCGCCGCATCCGAGCGGCACCGCATACGCCCGTGATCGAGCTGATGCGCCGCCATCCCGAACCGTCGAGTCGCGCGTCGCGCGTCATGCGCATCGGTCTGGCGGCTGCCGCAACGATTGTCGCGGTCCTCGCAACGCGTGCCGTCATCCGGCGCGAGCGGGCGCCGGCAGCGGTCGCGATGACCGAGTATCGCGCGGCGCGAGGGCAGCGCGTCATTCTGCGGCTCAGTGACGGGACGCAGGTGACGCTGGCGCCGGGCACCGTGCTGCGCCGGCCCGCCGACTTTGGCCGGCGCGAGCGGCGCCTCGAGCTCGAAGGGGAAGCCTACTTCGTGGTGACGCACGACGCCGCGCGTCCGTTCACGGTGCAGACCGCCCGGCTGATCGCGCGCGACCTCGGCACGCGATTCAGTGTCCGCGCGTATGCGGACGACCCCACGGCCGACCTGGTCGTGGCCGAGGGGACCGTGGCGGTGGACAGTTTCGTGCTGGGTGCCGGCGAAGGGGGGGGGGCCACGCGGAACGGCTCGTTCGCGCGCACCCCGATCTCCCTCGACCAGGCATTGGCCTGGACCGACGGCCGCCTGGTGTTTCGGGACACGCCGCTCGCCGACGTCGCGAACAGACTGGCCCGCTGGTACGACGTCGAGGTCACCCTGGCCGGCTCCGGCCTTGGCGCGCTGCGCGTGACGGGATCCTTCCGCGATGAGCCCGCGAATGCGGTGCTCGATGCCATTGCCCGATCGCTCGGGCTGCGGCTCGTGCGCGGCGAGAGCGGTTACCAATTGACCCGTGGTTGATCGAGGAGGCATGGCGATGCGTCGACTGTTCGCCCTGGTGCTGCTGAGCGGGGTTGTCGTACCCGGCGTCGCGGCGCAACAACTGGTGCTCGCGGATGAGGCGCCGCGGTTTCTTGCTGCCACGGATGGTGCGGAGCGCGCCGTCGAGATCGACGCCGCGACGGTTCCGATCTTCAGCCGGCGCGTCACCCTGTCGCTCGAGGGTGCCACGCTCGGGGATGCCCTCGCCGCGGTGGAGCGACGGGCCAACATCCAGCTCGTGTACAGCCGGGATATCATCGATTTGAACCGCGTCGTGCGGCTGCAGGCGGAGGACATCACCGTCGCCGGCGCGCTGACGGAGCTGCTGTTCGGCGCCCGGGTCGACGTCGTGCTCTCGAAGAGCGGCACGGTGACGCTGGTGCCCAAACAGCTGCCCCCGCCGAGCGGCACCGTGGTCGGAAGAGTCAGCGATGCGCGCACCGGGCAGCCCGTCCCGGGGGCGCGCGTCACGCTGAACGGGACGCGATTCGCCGCGCTGACGACCGATAGCGGCGCGTTCCGGATCGCGGATGTGCCCGTCGGTCGCTACACGCTCGCCGTGCGACGGATCGGGTACGTCGCGGCGCAACAGCCCGTCACGGTGGCGGCCGATCAGGCTGTGCGGGTCGATGTCCGGCTGGAGATCAGCGTCACGCCGCTCGATGCCATCGTGGTGACGGGAACCATCACGGCGACGGCGGCGAAGGAGATTCCGAATCCGATCACCATCATCACCGATTCGATGATCCAGCAGCGCGGCATCAGGCAGATCACTGATCTATTCAGGGGCGACATCCCGGGCATCTTCGCCACCGACTACGGTACGGCCGGCGCGGGTGTGGGCGCGCCGGTCTACGTCCGCGGCTCGAGCGAGCTGTTCGACGTCCCGACGCTCAAGACGTACATCGACGGCGTGGAAATCGCGAACTCCGAGTACTTGAACGAGATCGATCCCACGATGATCGATCACGTGGAGATCGTCCGCGGCCCCGAGGCGGCGACGTTGTACGGGGCGCAAGCCATCAACGGCGTGATGCAGATCTTCACCAAGCGAGGCCACATCGCCACGGCGCCGCATCTGACGGCGTCTGCGGGGGCCGGATCACTCGAAAGTCCGTACGGCACCGGTGTCCGCCACGACGACAACGTGTCGGTCTCGGGCGGCACGGCCGATCTCTCCTACAATGTCGGTGCCGCGTATCAACACGAGGGACCGTGGACCCCGGGGTACCGCCGCGACGTGTACAGCGGGTACGCGTCGCTATCGATTCAGCCCGCCGCGAGTCCCCTGCGCGTGGACGTCATGGCCCGCTTCGGCCAGCAGAACACGCGCGCCGGGCACCCCGAGACGATCGCCCGCGCGATGCTCGATGGCACGTTGGTCCTGGATCCTGGGAGCGTGGTGCCAGACCTCTCGACGCTGTTGTTGCCGCAGCAAACGCTCGGCGCGACGGTGCATTACACGCCGCGGCCCACGTGGCAGCACACCCTGACCGTCGGGCTCGACCGGGGCGCGAATGGCGGCAACTGGTTGAGCCAGCCGGCCTACACCACGCCCAGCGATTCCTTCGCCTATGTGGTCTCCGAGCACACCGCGCGGGCGACGTTCGCGTACAACAACGCCCTCGATGTCCGGCTATCGGATCGGGTGGCGGCGAACGTGATCACCGGCTTCGATCATTGGGACTACCAAGCGGATGGTTTCAGCGATCAGGGCACGACCACGGACGTCGGCAGTCTCGGGACCGGCGGCCCGATCTCGGCTGAGCGCCGTCGTGATCACAACACCGGCCTGTTCGGCCAGGCGCGGATCGGCGTGGCGGACGCCCTGTTCCTCACGGCCGGCGTGCGCGTCGATCAGGGACCGGCCCTGCCGCAGGACCGGCATCAACGCTCGGTCAATCCGCGGATCGGGGCGAGTTATGCGCTCGATGTCGGTCCGTTCCGCACCAAACTTCGTGCGGAGTACGGCAGCGCCCTCAAGCCCGCGGATCCCGGCCTCAAGGCGGCGGCCCAGTTTACCCCGACCTACATCCAGCTCGCGTCGCCGAACCTGTTGCCCGAACGCCAGACCGGCTGGGACGGCGGCGTGGAGCTGTACGCGGGCGACCGCGGTTCGCTGTCCGTGACCCGGTATCGTCAGATCGCCCGCGACCTGATCTCCATCAACTTCGTGGCGTTCTTTCCCGTGTTCGAGCAGCAGTTTGTGAACGTCGCCCGGGTCAAGAACAGCGGCTGGGAGCTGGAAGGCACGCTGCGTCTGGTTGCGGGGCTCAACGCCCGAGCGACCTACTCGGAGACGGAGAGCATCGTGCAGGCGCTGGAGCCGAACGATCAGACGGGGTTCACCGTCGGTCAGGCGTTGCCGGGCGTGCCGCACCATCTGGGGGCCCTCACCCTCAGCGAGCGTGTGAGGCGCCTGTCTGTCGAGGGCGCGGTGTCGTACGTGGGCACGTCGAGCAACTACAATCAGGTGGCGTTGTACCGGGCCGCCAATCCGCGCCTCGGCGTACCGAATTACGCCTTCGACCTGGTGACGCTGCCGGCGGCGTATCGCGTCGGCGTGCGGGCGGGCTATGACCTCACGCCCCGGCTGGCGCTGTGGGCGCGCGGCGAAAACCTGTTCAATCGGATCGTCATCGAGCAGGGGTCCTTCCCCGTCGATCAGGTGGGTCGCACCGTGATCGCCGGCGTGCGTGTCCACTGACATGCGGCGCCTCGCGATCTTGATCGGTCTCACGCTCGCCGGCACGGCGACGGTCGCGGCGCAGGCGCCCCCCCCCGTACGCGTCGCCGACTTGATCGGTATGACGCTCTTTGGCAGCGACGCCAACAACGGGGCGAGCGAGGACCTCCACGTGATGTCCCCCGACGGCCGGCGCGTCGCGGTCGTGGTGCAGCGGGGCAACCTCGCGACGAACACCGTGGATTACACGCTGCTGGTCTTCGCCACCGCCGCTGCCGGGCCGGCGCCGCATGCCGATACCGTCGTCACGCTCGCCGCCGCATCCAACGACGCTGCCATTTCGCAAGTCGTGTGGCTTGCCGACAACCAGACGGTGGTCTTTCTCGGCCAACGCCCCGGCGAACTGCCCCAGATCTACACGCTGGACGTCGCGACCCGCATCCTGACGGCGCGCACGCACGTGGCCGCGGGCGTCGCGTCGTTCCAGATGGCGCCCAGTGGCGATCCGATCGTCTACCAGGAGCGGGGCCGGGCCGACACCAGCGATTACGGCACGATGCGGGCGCATGGCTTCGCCGTCGACCCATCGGTCTTGCCGTTCGACTTGATCGGCGGGGATTGGCGGGCTGCACGGCGGCGGGCCGGCGCCCCCCACGGGTATCGCATGGTGCGTCGCGGTCGCGACGCGCCGCTCGCGCTGCCGGATTCGGCGTCGGGCTATCGCGAATGCAGGCTCGACCCGTGGTACGGCCCTCCCATCAGTCCCACGGGCGACGCGCTCCTGCTCGTCTGCGCGCCGAGTGCGCCGCCCGCGCTGTGGCGCGCCTACCGCAATCCGCGCTACCGTCTGTTCGCGGATCGCTTCGGCGCGCCGGGCGACCAGTTCGTGCTCCTCGATTTCGCGACCGGGCGCGCGCATCTCGTCTACGACGCGCCGCTCATCCTCCAGGGCGAAACCAATTTCGCGTGGGCGCCGGACGGGCGGTCGATACTGGTGTCGGGGGCCTTGTTGCCCCTGACGGGTCCCGATTCGGCGTGGCGCTCGGACCATCGCCTGGTGGCGGAGATCGACCTCGCGAGCGGCGCGATCACCGTGGTCGTGCGGCGCGATTCGTTGATCGTCCGATCCTGGAATGCGCGCAGCGGCATCGTCGAGCTCGCGCAGGGGCCCGCATGGTTCCAGCTCAACGACGACAGCCCGCGCGTGTTCTACCGGAAGGCCGCTCGTGGCTGGATGACTGCGCGGGGCGCCGCCGCCGGTCCGACCTTCCTCGTGACACAGGACGCCAACACCCCGCCGCGTCTCGTCGCGGTGGACCGGCGCCACGGGCGCCCGCGCCTGGTCTTCGACCCGAATCCGGGCCTCCTCGAACGACACCGCTTCGGCCGCACGGAAAACTTTCACTGGACTACCAAGGCGGCGCGTACGTTCGCCGGCGGCCTGTACTATCCCCCGGACTACGTCCCCGGCCGGCGGTACCCGCTGGTCCTGCAAACCCACGGCTACGACTCGACCCAGTTCGCTCCCGGGGGCGTCGTGACTGCGGGCAACGCGGCCCAGCCGTTGGCGGGCAGCGGGATTGTGGTGCTGCAAACCGCGGAAATGGTGGTGGGCAGCGAGTCGGCCGTAGCGGCCGACGAAGGCCCGTTCCACCAGGATATGCTGGAGGGCGCCATCGACGCGCTCGATCAGCGCGGCCTGATCGATCGCACCAAGATCGGCCTCCAGGGATTCAGCCGCACCTGCTTTGCGGCGTTGTACTTCCTGACGCATTCGTCCTATCCGATCGCGGCCGCCGACCTGACCGATGGCGTGGATTACAGCTACGTGCAGTACCTGATGTTTCGCGGCGGCGCGGACGACGAGGGCATGAACGGCGGCCGGCCGTGGGGCCCGGCGCACGCGCAGTGGCTCGAACGCGCGCCGGGGTTCCGCCTCGATCGCGTGACGGCGCCGCTCCGGATTACCGCCATCGGCTCCTCTTCGGTGCTGCAGGAATGGGAGCCGTACGCGGGCATGCTCGCGCAGGGCAAGCCGGCCGAGCTCGTGTACATCCCCGAGGGCTCGCACGTCCTGGTGAAACCGTGGGAGCGCCTGACGTCGCAACAAGGCACAGTGGATTGGGACCGCTTCTGGCTGCAGGGCTACGAAGATCCCGATCCCGCGAAGGCCGATCAATACGCGCGCTGGCGCCGGCTGCGCGCCCAGCGCGATTCCACAACCGCTTCTTCTTCTCATTGAGGTCGCGATGACCGTACGCATTGTCACCGCTTCGGTGTTGCTCATCGGCACATTCGCCGCGTGCAAAGACAGCACGAGTCCGGCCGGGACGACCGGCCGCATGCGCATCGTGAACAGCGTCTTTCAGGGCGCCGATGTCGCGAGTGCCGCACCGGCGAGCATCGACGTCCTGATCGATTCGTCGACGAGCGGCGCGGGCGTCGCGGCGCTTGCGGGCGCGAGTCTGAGCGCGGGCAGCGCGTCGGGGCAGGGGGCGGGCACGCACACCGGTGCGGGAGCGATCTTCACCGCCGCCGGGTATCGCGATGTGCCGAGCGAGATCCATAGCTTTGTGGCGCGCGTGGCCGGAACGAGCGGCCCCACGGCAACCTTCTTTGAGAAGAGCAACGGCCCGTATCTGCCGAAGCAGTACATCCTGCCGTTTCCTTATACGTTCATCCTCGCCGGCGTCGTGCCTGACACGATCCCCGCCGATTCCGGGGCAGTCGAGTGGGCGATGATCGCGGACGATCCGTTCGCCCCACCCGCCGACACGGTGAACGGCGGTCTCACGGCGCGCGTGCAGGTGATCAACGCCGCGCCGATGGCCGACACGACCGGTGGCGGGCTCGGCACGAACATCGACGCGACGTTCGATGACGGAGCGAGCGGCGTCTACAGCACGACCGCGTCCTACCGCCGGTCGAGCGGGTACATCAACCCACCGGCCGGCAACTACACGCTCACGCTGGCGAGTGGCAGCGTCGTGCTCTTCACGGGTCCGGTGACATTGGCAAAGGGGGAAGTGCGGAGCTTCATCGTACAGAGCACGGCGTATGCGGCGACGCCGGGGCCCGGCAACACGAAGGTCACGAACCTGCTCGATAATCAGTGGTGAACGGCGTAGGGGCGCAGCATGCTGCGCCCCTACGCGTGATGCGTTACTGCTTTACGAGCTGCCCCCGGATTTCTCCTCCGAGGTTGGCCTTGGTGTGGATGTTCACGTACGCGTTGCCTTGTCGCAGCCACGTCTGAACGCTATCACCGGTCAAGGTGACCGACCCTTGCGTTGCCGTTCCGGTGAAGGCGGCTCCCGTCGCGGTCACATTGAAATTCACCCGAACCGGTCCCGCTGAGTCAATCGGAGCGTGGTGGAGGTGCCCCGCGGTTATGCTGTCGATCGCTGCGGTAATGTCCACCTTCCAGCTGAGCTGATTGCCGAGAACCGTCACAATCGCGCTCCCTTTGGCGGTCGTCGTAACCGGCGTGAGTCTTTCATTCGCACCGCTCAAGCTGGCAGTGTAAACCTCAAGCCCCGCCGGAATCCCCGTCGTGTTGTTATCACTGCAGGCAACGCCGATCAGTGAAATCGTTGCAAACATCGCCAATGCTCGTGATACGTGCATACCAAATCCTCCTTAGACAGCTAATTGCAGGTGATACCGCACAAAGCATCGGGAACGGACTCGGCCCTCCTTTCAACGGCTAGCGGTTATGGGACGATGATCGCGCCCCGCATGAACGCCTGATGCGGGATGCAGTGGTACGGGTAGGACCCAGGCGTCGCGAAGGTATGCGAGAAGCGGTCGCCGGGATTCAGCTCCGCCGAACCCCAGATCCCCGTGGTATCCGACGTCGTGGTGTGCGGCTCCTGCGGTGGGGTTTCACAGTTGATCCACGTGACCGTCGCGCCTGCCGGGACGTGCAGGGTATCCGGATGGAATGCGAAATCGCGGATCGCGACGATGTAGTGCAGCGAATCGATGACCGTGACCGGCACACGGCACTCCGCGGCGCCGGCGACGGGGCCTGCGCCCCGCTCCGAGAAGCACGCCACGACCGCCACGCCTGTCAACGCGAGTACTCCAACGATGAGCCGCTTCATGGCTGCCTCACGACGATGACGGCTTTCATGAACGGATGCGGTGTGCAGTGGAAGGCATACTCGCCCGGCTGCGTGAACGTGTGCGTCCACGTCTTGCCCGGCTCGATCGGCCCGGAATCCCAGGAGCCGTCATCGGCGGTGATCGTGTGGACGAGCGGATCGTTGTTGGTCCAGCGAACGCTCGTGCCCACGGCAATCTCGAGACGCTTTGGCCCGAACGCCATGGTCCGCACTTCAGCCCGCGTCGCGCCTTCGCCGCCCTGCGCCGCCCCTTCGCCGCCCTTCGCCGCCGTAGTACCTCGCCGCCCGAAGTACCGGCTCAGCGTGAACGGGATCGTGAACTCGAACCCGCCCCGCACACGGTCGATGCCGCGCGATGCTCCCTGCAGCGTGGCGGTGTTGGTGTTGGTGACTTGCAGGGAGAGCGTGTGCGGCGAATAGGGAATGGCGATCTGCAGTCCGGCGCCCCAGGCGACTTCCTCGCCGGTGCGCTTGTCGAGCAGCGACGTCGCGTCGCCCGCGAGCGCGAACCAGCGGTTCAGCCGCAGCGTCGCGCCCGCGCCCACCGCGTAGCGCGTCGTGTCGCTGTGATAGCCGTTCGACAGCAATCGGCCGACGGCCAGCAGCCGTAACCGTCCCACCGTGCGCGCCCCGGTCAACTCCGCGTCGAGGCTGCCGGCCGCCTGGTTATAGCCCGCCTGTAACGCCACGCCCGAGCGCGCGTAGCGCCCGAACACTTCCCACTCGTTGGGGAAGGCGGCGGCGACGTCGGACGACGTCGCGTAGTTGAAGCCAATCAGAAGCGGGAGGGGAAGCTGATAACTGAGGAGGAACGTCGGCGAATTCGTGACTTTGCGGAGTGGGGCGTCACCCACTCCGAATCGGTGCACGAAGTTGAACTGCAGCGTGCCGGGCGCACCCAGCCAGCCACCGGAGAGATTGGGTGGCCGGTCGAGCACGGATTGGCACGAGGCTACATCAGCGACTCCGAGAAAAGCGGAGAGGGCGCAGGTGACGGACACTGCGATCTGACCAGGCAGACGCAAGCGAGCCTCCTCATGAGTGTGACGCAGCCTCGAGGCGGCGCAGTGCCGCCTCTTTCCCGACGACCGCCAGCAGCTCGTTGACCGGTTCCGACACGGTTCCTCCCGTCAGCGCGATGCGGATCGGCTGAAAGATCTTGCCCGCCGCCACATTGCGCCGCTGCGCGAGGTTGCGCAGCGCGTGTTCGATCTCTGCGGCGCTCCACACGATGTCCTTGAGGACCGCGGCGGCGTCCGTCAACGTGGCGCGGTAGCCGGCCGGATCCTTCGCGATTTCTTTTTGCGACTTCTCGTCGGGCGTCACGAACTTCGGGTCGAGCCGCACCGCCACTTGCCTCGCCACATCGAGCGTCGTGCGCGAGCGGGTCTTCACGGCGGTGATCGCTTTCAGCACCGCGCGCGTATCACCCTTGAGACCCACCTTGGCCAGCTCAGGTTCCACCAGCGGCAGCAACTCCTCGGCCGACTTCGCCGTGAGGTACTGCCCGTTCATCCACTCGAGTTTCGTCGTGTCGAAGACGGCCGGCTTCTTCAGAATGCTGTCGAGCGCGAAGAGGTTTCGCAATTCCTCTTTGCTCATGATTTCGCGATCGCCACCCGGACTCCACCCCAGGAGCGCGAGAAAATTGCGCATCGCCTCTGGGAGAATACCTAGGTGTTGGTAGTCTCCGACAGCGGTCGCGCCATGTCGTTTGGAAAGTTTCTTCCCGTCAGGTCCGTGAATCATCGGCACGTGACCAAACACCGGGGTCACGGCGCCCAGGGCGCGGTAGACGGCGAGTTGCTTGGGCGTATTGGAGATATGGTCGTCGCCGCGCAACACATGCGTGATCTGCATGTCGATGTCGTCGACGACGACGGCAAAGTTGTACAGGGGCGAACGATCGGAACGCAGAATCACGAAGTCGCGGATATCCTCGCCTTTGAAACTGATGCGTCCGTGCACCGCATCGTCCCACGCCAGCACGCCGGGAGGGACGCGCAGCCGGATCGCGTCCTCCTCCATGTAGGCTTTCCCCTCTTTGAGCAGCTGATCGGCGACCTGCTGGTGCCGGGCCAGGCGCGCGCCCTGGAAGATGGGCTGCTCGTCCCAGTCGAGGCCGAGCCAGGTGAGGCCGTCGAGGATGACCTGGGTGTGTTCGTCGGTGGAACGCGCCTTGTCGGTGTCTTCGATGCGGAGCAGGAACTTCCCGCCTTCTTTGCGGGCGAAGAGCCAGTTGAAGAGGGCAGTGCGCGCACCCCCGACGTGGAGGTAGCCGGTGGGCGAGGGGGCGAAGCGAACACGGGCGCTCATCGCGGCGGGGGAAGTTACGCCGATTCCCCCCGCCGCAACAGCGCACCCGTTAGCGGTTGACTCCCGGCACGAACGCGGGGCGGCTCACCGCGCTATCCGCAAACAGTGTAACGCCGCTTCCGTCCGCGTTCATGACGTAGATGCCCGGAGTGGGAACGAAGCTGGCCTGAAGCGCGATCTGCGCGCCGTCGGACGACCACGCTGGGAAGTCGTACGAATGGACCTCGGTGTTCATGGTCACGCGGGTCTGTTGCGTGCCGTCCGCGTTCATGACGTAGATCTCAGTGTTGTTCCCCGGGGTGTCGCGGTCGCTGGCGAACGCGATTCGCAACCCGTCAGGCGACCACGCGGGATGCGAATTCTTGGAGATGCCGCCGTTGGTCAGCTGCGTCGCGCCCGAGCCGTCCGCATTCATGATGTACACCTGGTCTTTGCCAGATGGATCCTTGGTGAACGCGATTTGCGCGCAGCTGGGCGACCACGAAGGAAACTCGTCGAACGCGCCGTTGTCGAGGGTGAGGCGCGTCTGGCCGGTGCCGTCGTCGTTCATGACGTAGACGTCGGGGAACGTCGTGAGATAATCGTCGCTCATGTAGGCGATTCTCGAGCCACACCACGCGGGCGCCTGGCTTCCAAACGAAGTGGTCGACGTCGTGAGCTGCGTGATGCCCGAGCCGTCGGCGTTCATGACGTAGATGTTGTTGTGCCCGTCGCGCGTGCTCGTAAACGCGATCCGGCTGCCGTCGGGCGACCACGCCGGGTAGAAGTCCGACGCCGGGTCGTTGGTCAGTCGCGTGACACCGCTGCCGTCCGCGTTCTTCACGTAGATCTCGTTGTTGCCGTCGCGGTTGCTCACGAACGCGATGCGGCCGCTCGGGGGCGGCGGCGGCGTCACCGTCACGCTGTGCGACGCAGAATTGGTGGCCCCCTGGTTGTCGGTCACGGTCAGGGTGACGGTGTAGGTGCCGCCGGCTGCGTAGGTGTGTGAGGGGTTGGGCACGGTCGACGTCCCACTGTCCCCAAAGGTCCAGCTGTAGGCGACGATCCAGCCGTCCGGATCACTGCTCATGTTATAGACGCTGCAGGTCAACCCGCTACAGCTTGAGCTGAAGTTCGCCACCGGCGGCTGGTTCGGTGGGGGGTTCGCAATGGCGAACCACGCCGGTTGCGCATCGCCCGCGGAATCGCTGGTCAGGCGCCTGAGGTTGGTCCCGTCCACATTGATGACGTAGATCGCAGCGTAGTGGTCACGGTTACTCTGGAACGCGATCTGCGTGCCATCCGGCGACCACGTGGGCTGCACGTTCCACGCATTGACGTCCGTGTGCGTGACCCGTGTCTGGCTCCCATCCGCGTTCAGGACGTAGATCTCGCGAATCTCCAGTGGGACCGGCGGCTGGTCGGCGTCGCGCCTGCTCGTGAACGCGAGCCGCGTCCCGTCGGGCGACCAAGCGGGGGAGCTGTTCTGGCCGGGACCGTCGATCACCGTGTGATTGCCCGAACCGTCCGCGTTCATGACGTTGATCGCGGCCGTCGAGCTGTTCGGGTCATAGCTGTAGGCGATCCGACTACAAGAGGGCGACCACGCGGGGTACTCGTCGGAGGCCGCGTTGGTGATGGTCAGGCGAGTAGGCCCGGTCCCGTCGTCGTTCATGACGTAGATGTCGTAAAACGGCGGGAGGTAGCGATCGCTCTGAAACGCGATCCTCGTGCCGCACCACGCGGGATGCCTGTCCTGATTCGGGTCGTTGGTCAGGCGGGTCACCCCGCTGCCGTCGGCGTTCATCACATAGATCTCGGAGTTGCCGTCGCGCGTGCTCGTGAAGGCCAAGCGCGTGCCGTCGGGCGACCAGGCGGGATCCCCGTCAGCGGCCGGGTTGTCGGTCAGTCTCGTGACGCCGCTGCCGTCGGCGTTCATGACGTAGATCTCGTTGTTGCCGTCGCGGTCGCTCACGAACGCGATGCGGCCGGACCCGCTGTCTGCCGTGAACGCGAACTGCTGCGGCGCGACCGGCGGCTGGGCGCGCTCACAGGCAGCGAGCAGGAGCAAGCCGAGCAGGAGCTTCGAGCGCATTGCATCCTCCAGGCAAAGGTGGGTCCCGGAGGCTTAGGACAGCGGCAATGTCCGTGCCTTCATGCGCGTGGCGTCGGCGAGGCGGGTGCGCAACGCGCCGTGGCGGTGCCGCCACGCGGGGTGCGGTGGCAACGCCGCCGCGCCTTCATGACGTTTTCGGAAATCCTTCATGTTAGATTCCGATGCTTACTCCACTCTTTCCCGAGGTTCCCGATGCCGCTCCTCTTTCCGCTGCTGCTCGTGGGACTCACGACCCCCCCACCTCCAGTCGCCACCGCCGGCGTCCCTGACCGGGCGCGGGCATACGAGGCCGTCTACGCCGCCGTCCGAACCAAGCTGGGCATTCCGAGCTTTTCCCGGCAAACGGGTCTCGCCTGCAACGTGTGTCACACGGCGTTTCCGATGCTCACCGCCTTCGGCCGCCAGTTCAAGCTCAATGCCTACACGTTGACCGGATTGCAGACCATCGGACCCACCGAGACGACGCCGTCGCCGCTCAAGATCAACCTCATTCCGCCGGTCTCGACGATGCTGCAGACGTCGTTTACGCAGACATCCAAGGCGCAGCCCGGCACGCAGAACGGCAACGTCGAGTTCCCGCAGGAGCTGAGCGTGTTCTTCGGCGAGGCGATCTCGCCGCGGCTGGGGACGTTTATCCAGATCACGTACGACGGCGCGGAGGGAACGCTGGGCGTCGACAACATCGATCTCCGCTACGCCAACCACGCCAAGGTCTTCTCCAAGCGGACGATTTACGGCATTACCGTCAACAACAGCCCGACCGTGCAGGATGTGTGGAACTCGACGCCGGTGTGGGGATTTCCGTTCGGTTCATCGGGCGTCGCCCCCACTCCCAGCGGATCGCCGTTGATCAATGAAGGATTGGCGCAGAGCGTCGCCGGCATCGGGACCTACGCGCTGTGGGACGATCATCTCTACGGAGAGCTATCGGTCTATCGCTCCTCGCCGCAAGGCGGCCCCCATCCCCCGGACGCGACCTCGACGGGGATCATGAAGGGCGTGACGCCCTATTGGCGCTTCGCCTACCAGCGGGCGTTTGGGACGCAGTACCTCGAGCTGGGGACGTTCGGCCTGGCCTCGCGGTTGTATCCCACCGGCGTCACGGGACCCACCGACCGCTTCAGCGACATCGGTGCCGATCTGCAATACGAACGTCACGCAGGAAAAGGTGGCCTGGGAACGTTCGTGGTTCACGCGAGCTACATCCATGAGCGACAGACGCTCGATGCCACCTTTGGCGGCGGAGCGTCTGAGAATGCCAAGAATACACTCAACACCGTGCGGGCTGACGCGTCGTGGCTGACGCCCACCCGCTGGGGCGGCTCGGTCGGCGTCTTCAGCACCAGTGGCACCACCGACACGCTGCTATATGCCCCGGGGGCGGTCACGGGTAACGCAACCGGAAAACCCAACAGCAACGGCGTGATCGCCGAACTGCAATTCATGCCGTGGATCAACACACGGTTCTCGCTACAGTATGTCGCG
>DATLXS010000196.1:0-31262 GCA_035575675.1 Gemmatimonadales bacterium | reverse complement strand
GCGAAATCGCCTCGATCGTCTGCGGCATGATCGCGTCGTCGGCCGCGACGACCAGCACGACGATGTCCGTGACCTGCGCGCCGCGCGCGCGCATGGCGGTGAACGCCTCGTGGCCCGGCGTGTCGAGGAAGGTGATTTTGCGGCCGTCCTTCAGCGTGACCTGGTATGCGCCGATGTGCTGCGTGATGCCGCCGGCCTCGCCCGCGACGACATTGGCCTTGCGGACGTAGTCGAGCAGCGACGTCTTACCGTGATCGACGTGGCCCATGATCGTGACGATCGGGGGCCGCGGCTTCAGCGTCTCAGCGGCGTCCTTCGGTGCTTCGGTCTGGGTGGTGGCGTACTCCTCTTCGCGCACCGCCTGGAAGCTGAACGCGGAGGCGATCAGCTCGATCATGTCGAAATCGAGCCGCTGGTTGATCGTCACCATCTGGCCCAGCTCTTTGAACGCGAACGTGACGATCTGCGTGGGCGGGACTTTGAGCGTGCTCGCGAGCTCGGAGACGGTAACGAACTCCGTCACCCGCACCAGGGTCTTCTCGCGCTCGCGCTCGGCCCGGCGCTGCTCCTCCTGCACCTCGCGGAACGTGGGCCCTTCCTCGCGCCGGTGGACGCCCTTCTTGCCGACGGGCGCCTTCAACGTGGCCAGCGTGCGCGAGATGTTCTGGGCGACCGCTTCCTGGTCGACCAGCGATTTCTTCCCCTTCTTGCGCTTCTTGCCTTTTTCGCGGCGCCGCTCGTCGAGCGGGGGCGCGCCCGGCGCGGCCGAGGCCACGGGCCGCGGCGGGACGGTCGGGCTTCCCCCCTGACCGGACGGCGTCCCGCGCGCGACGGGCCGCGGGCGAACCGGGGTCGGGATGAACGGCCGGGGGGGCGGCGGCGGAGACGACGGTGGCGTAAAGAACGGCGAAGGCGCGGCGGAGGGCGGCGGAGGCGCAAACGTCAAGCTTGCCGCGGACGCTGCGGACTCGGCCGATTCGGCCGGCGCGAGGTCCTTGAACAACGCCGCAGCCCGCTCCTCGAGCGATGCAGCGGGGCGCTCTTCCTCCTGCTCGCGCGCCGCGGTCTCGAGCGCCAGACGCGCCTGTTCGGCCTCGGCAGCTTCGGCGGCGGCCGCTTCCGCGGCGACGGCGTCAGCGGCGGCGACTTCGGCCGCGGTCCGGCGGCGTCGCCGCGGACGGGCCTCCGTTGCGGCCACCGGCTCAGGCGCCGGCTCGACGGCTTTCGCCGTCCGGCGCCGCTTGGGCGGAGCCGACGGCTGCTTCAGTTTGCGCTTGTCGCGCTCCCAGCGCGCGCGCATCAGCGACACCTGCTCATCCTTGAGCGGCGTGAGATGACTGCGCACGAAGATGTCCATCTCCTTGAGCATGCCCATCAGCTGCTCGCTGGAGATGCCGAATTCCGCCGCTAAATCATGGATCCGCGTTGTTGCCACTTCATGCCTCGCTGTTTGCTGTCCGCCATCAGCCATCTGCCGTCAGCCCGCGGGCCAGGGCCGGATCTGTGACGCCGACCGCCTGGACGGGCGGCCGGCCGAGTCCCGCTCCCAACTGCTCTGCTGCCGGCCCCCGCAGCACCGGGATGCGCCGGGCGACGGCGAGCCGCTCCACTTTCTCGACGGTGCGCTGGCTCGCGTCCTGCGCCAGCACCACGCACGCCACGGTGCTGCGCTGCAATGCGGCGCGAACGCCCGCCACCCCAACCACGACGTTGCCCGCCCGCATGCCGAGTCCGAGCAGCCTCGTGAGACGATCGCTCACGCCGTTGTCTTACCAGCCTCTTCTTCTTCGCCGCCCTCCTCCGTCATCTCATTGAGGAAGGCCATGAGCTTGTCGGCCAGATCGGGGGTCATCCCCGGCAGCTGATCCACTTCTTCACGCTCGAGATCGAGGATGTCCTGCAGCGTTTTCTTGCCGGCCTGCTCCAGGACCGCGACCAGCTCGGGCGACAGCCCCTTCATTTCCGTGAGCGCGACATCCGTCACCGATTCCTCGGCGGGCGGCAGCGGCGCGAACAACGGCCCTTCGCCGCCGCGCTCCAGCCACTCACGGCTCGAGTAGAGATCGACCTTCCATCCGGTCAGCTCGGAGGCGAGCCGCACGTTCTGGCCGTTGCGGCCGATGGCGAGCGACAACTGGTCTTCGTCCACGATCGCCTGAATCGTTTTCGACTCGGGATCGGAGAAGACGCGCGCCACACGCGCCGGGGCGAGCGACAGCTTGGCAAACCGCTCGGGGTCGGACGACCACGGCACGATGTCGATCCGCTCGCCGTTCAGCTCGTTCACCACCGCCTGCACGCGCGAGCCCTTGAGCCCGACGCAGGCGCCGACGGGATCGATGCCGTCGTCCCGCGACCACACCGCAATCTTGGTGCGGCTGCCCGCTTCGCGCGCGGTGGCGCGGATCTCGACGATCTGCTGCTGGATTTCCGGAACCTCGAGCTTGAACAGCGCTTTGACGAACAGCGGATCGGCGCGGGACAGAATGAGGCGCGGCCCTTTCGGGGTCTCCTCGATCCGCTTCAACACGGCGCGGATCGTGTCGCCCTGATGGAAATGCTCGCGGTGATTCTGGTCGCGGTACGGAATGATCGCTTCGGCTTCACGGAACTTGTTCAGCATGACCACGATCTTGCCGCGCTCGATCTGCTGCACTTCGCCCGAGAGCAGCTCGCCGACCTTGCCGGAGAACTCCTCGCGGATGCGGCTGCGCTCACCCTCGCGGACGCGCTGGATAATCCGCTGCTTCGCCGCCTGAACCGCCGTGCGGCCGAACTGGTCGAACGGCACCTCTTCTTCGAGCACGTCGCCCGGCTGGAAATCGGGGTCTTCGTAGCGCGCTTCCTCGAGCGAGACTTGCGTGCCGGCATCCTCGACGGCTTCTACCACCGTCTTGAGAACCACGATGCGGATCGACCCCTTCATCTCGTCGATGCCGATTTCGGCGCGCACATTCGGCCCGTAGCGCTTCACCAGGGCGGCGTGCAGGCCGTCCTTGAGCAGATCGATCAGCTCGCTGCGCTCGAGCTGTTTGGTGCTCGTCAGCTCTTTGATTGCGGAAACTACGTCGGTCGTGTTTGCCATCATCCGTCCTCAGTCATCGGTCTTCGGTCTCGGCGACCAACCGAGCGTCGCGGGCCTCATCGAGGCGGTACGCGCGCTCGGCACCACCGTGCGGCGCCAAGACCACGGTATTCTCATCCGGGACAGCGACGATCCGTGCGCGGACCCGTCCCATCCCCGCCAGTTTCACGTTCACGTCGCGGCCCACGAACTGCGCCCAATGCCGGTGCCAGCGCACGGGCCGCTCGATCCCCGGGCTCGACACCTCCAAGACGTAGCGATTACCCAGGGGACCGCCCGCATCGAGCCATTGTTCGAGCGCTCGGCTGATCCGGCTGCAGTCTTCGACCGTGACGTTCCGTGGCGGACAGTCAATGCGGACTTGGACAAGCGGTCGGTTCGGCGTACCGCCGATGCGCAGGTCGGCCAGATCGAACCCCAATGCTTCCAGCCGGGTTCGGAAGGCCTCGACAAGACTCTCAGTGAGCATGAAAAAAAAGCGCGGGCCGAACTTCGCCCGCATCACGTTGGGGAATGTAGCCGGGGTCTCCTCCGTGTCAACCGAGCGGTCGGCCGAGGTACGCCACCATCCGTCCGTCGCGACCGCCTGAACCGCGGTGGGAGAAGAATCGGTCCCGCCCTTCGGCACTGCACCAGGGCGAGACCGTGATCTCGGCGATGCCGAGATCCCGCGCCTGCCGGGCCAGGACCGCGCGCAGGTCGAGCTTGACGGTGCCGGACAATCCAAACCGCACCGCGACTTCAGAACCTACTTCATAACAACTGCCGCAAATACCTACACCGCAATGCATTACAATATCGCTGGCTTTTGCAAAGCCTCGCCACTTCAGCAGCTCGACGCACTGCTCCAGAATGCCGTCGGCGGTGCCTCGCCACCCGGCATGCACGAGCGCGATGGCTCCTTTGCGCGGGACGGCGAGATACACGGGAATGCAGTCGGCCACGGTGACCGTCAGCAGCACGCCCTCCTCTCGCGTCGCGTGGCCATCGCTGCCGTCGAGGATGAGCCAACCCTCGGGCACCGCTTCGTGCCAATGGACATCGGTGCCGTGCACCTGGTGCGCCAGCACGACGGACGGGAAGCGCGCGGCGAATGTCGCCCCGAACGCGCGCCAGCGGCCGATGACCTGTCCCACCGGCTCGTCACTCCACAACCCGAGACTGAGCGGCCGCGTCGTGATGCCGGCAACCACGCCGTAGCGTTGCGCCCACTCCGCCAACTCGAGACGTGGGACGGCGGCGTCGCCGCTGGGGAGCTCTGCGAGCGGGAGCGGGACAGGTAGGGGCGCAGCATGCTGCGCCCCTACATCACGTTCTGCGCTCAATCTGAGCCCCTAAGGCGCGCAACCGGTCGTCGATGTGCTCGTAGCCCCGCTCGATCTGTCCGATATTCTGAATCACGGAATCGCCCTGCGCGGCGAGCGCGGCGAGCAGCATCGCCATTCCGGCGCGAATGTCGGGACTCTCGACCTGCTGTCCCCGCAGCGCCGACGGCCCCGCGATGACCGCCCGATGTGGATCGCACAAGACAATGCGCGCCCCCATGCCGATCAGCTTGTCCACGAAGAAAAGTCGCGACTCGAACAGCTTCTCGAATACGAGCAGCAGCCCTTCGCATTGCGTCGCGACGACGATCGCGATGGACATGAGGTCCGCCGGAAACGCGGGCCACGGTCCGTCCTCGAGCTTCGGGACGTGGCCGCCGAGATCGGGACGGATGCGCCGCTCCTGGCCGGCGTCGACGATCAGCTTGTCGCCCTCGAGCCGCGGCCGCACGCCGAGCCGCTCGAAGGCGAGTACGGTCGAGCGCAGATCCTCGCCGCGGACGCCGTCGATCGTGATCGCGCCGCCGGTGACCGCCGCCAGTCCGATGAACGACCCGATCTCGATGTGGTCAGGCCCCACGGTATGCGGCGCCGGTTTGAGCGGGCGGCCGCCTTCGATCGTCAGGGTATTGCTGCCGATGCCGTCGATGGCGGCCCCGAGTGCGACGAGAAAGCGCGCCAGGTCCTGCACGTGCGGCTCGGAGGCGGCGTTGCGCAGCACCGTGGTGCCGCTCGCGCGCACCGCCGCCATGAGCGCGTTCTCGGTGCCGGTGACGCTCGGCTCGTCGAGAAAGATGTCGGCGCCCTTGAGCTTGCCCTCGAGCTTGTACACGTCTCCGACGCTGACCTCCGCGCCCAGTCGCTCGAGCGCCAGGAAATGCGTGTCGACGCGGCGGCGGCCGATCACGTCGCCGCCCGGCGGCGGCAGCGTCACGCGCCCGAAGCGCGCCAGCATCGGCCCGGCCAGCAGGATCGAGGCGCGGATCTCTTTGCACAGCGCCGGGTCGAGCGGCTTCGGCTCGGCGCGGCTCGTATCGATTTCCACAGTATTGGCCCCGTGCCACTGCACGCTCGCCCCGACGTGCTGCAGCAACGCCAGGAGCGTCTCGACGTCGCGAATGCGCGGGACATTGTCGATACGGCACGGACCGTCGGCGAGGAGTGTCGCCGCGAGAATCGGAAGGGCCGCGTTCTTGTTGCCGGCAGGGCGAATCGTGCCCGAGAGGGAGCGCCCTCCCGTGACACGGAACGACGGTGGCATAGGTCCGCCCAAGCTACCGGGGCGCTTGCGCCTGCGTCAAGCGTTCGCGAACGTTGGCCCTCGTGCATCCCGTGCTCGCGCTGGCGCTCCTCATCGTCGCCGGCATCGGCGTGACGCGATTGTCGCGCCCCCGCCCCACCCTCCATCATCCGTTGCTCGACGGCATCGTCGAGACTGGCGTGCCGATCGTCTTGGTCGGCGCCCTGCTCGGGCCCGGTCTCGGCGTCCTCGACGACGTGACGCTCCACGTCCTCGAGCCGATCATCGCACTCGGCATCGGATGGGTCGGCGCCTCATTCGGTGCTCGTCTGGAGTGGCGCATGCTGCGACGCGTGTCGCGGCGGACCTGGCTCGTCGGCGCCGCACTCGCGATGCCGGTCCTCCTTACCACCGCGGTGACAGCCTGGGCGCTCGGCCGCGCGATCCGGCCGCTCGGCGACGCGTGGGGGCGGCCCGCCGCCGCGGTCGCGCTCGTCCTCGCGGGCGCGGCGACCACCGCCGCCGGCTGGCGCGGCCCAAAGCTCGGGCGCCGAAATGCGTTGCTCGATACCGTGTTTGGAGCGGGAGCCGTCGCCGCGGGCGTCGCGCTCTACCATCCCCACTTCGCGCTGCGCAGCGTCGCACTCACGATCATCGGGGGGGCCGCCCTCGGCGGGCTCTTCGCCGGGTTCGCGCGGTGGCAGGACGACATCACCGACACCGGCATCGCGATTGCGCTCGCGGGCGTGATCCTGTGTGGCGCGGGGTTCAGCTACGCGCTGTCACTGTCCCCATTTGTCGTCTGCGCGGCGATCGCGGCGGTCAGCGTGAGCGCGTCGCCGGACACTGTTCGGCTCGTTGCGCAGAAGCTCCTCCGGCGCGGGGAGATCCCCCTGTACGCGGCCTTCCTTATTATCGGCGGCGCGATGCTCCGGCGCTTCACGGTCTGGCTGGTGCCGGCGGCGCTGTTGCTCGCCGTGCTCCGCGCGGCGGTCCGGTGGATCACCGTCCGGTTTGGGCTCGACCAGATGGATCCCGTCTGGAGGGCGCTGCCCTTCGCACCCCCGCGCGAATTCGACTACCCCGCCATGCGGCAAGGCGCGACCGCCGTCGCGCTGGCGGCGGGCTTCGATTTGATGCGCGGCGACTCCAGCGGGAGCGGGGGCGGGGGCGGAGTCCTGCTGACCGTCCTGCTGAGCGTGCTCGCCGCGGAGGCGATTGGCGCGCTCACGCCGTTGACAGCCGCGCCCCGACGGGCCGAGGTTTCGTGATGCTGCCAACCTGGGTCGGCGTTGTCTCCGCGATCAGCCTCGTGATTATCGCCCTGGCCGCCCTGGTTACCGCGGGGGCGCTGACGGTCGCGGCGCTCGGCGTGCGGGCCGCGGTCAACGCGCTGAAAGGCTTTGCGGGACCGGCGATCGCCGATGTCCGGCAGCTGATTGCATCCATCAAGAGCGAGGCTGACGCACTGGTGGGAGCGTCGCGGGACGTGCGGCAACGCATTGTCCGCGCGGCAGATGCCGCCGAGGAGCGCCTCACCGATCTCGATTCCCTGGCCGAAGTGATGCAGGAAGAGCTGGAGGACACCGCGCTGGACGCGGCGGCTACGCTGCGGAATGTCCGCCGCGGGATGTCGGTGTGGCGCTGGAGCCGAAAACTCATGAAGCGCAAGAAACGACCGTGAAGCGTCTGGGGGCGGCCGTCGCCCTTGCCCTCGTCGCCTCGGCGCTCTTCCCCGGCGTCGCGCACGCCTGGACGCCCGGGACGCACATCTTCCTCGGTGAGTCGGTGCTCATCAATCTGCACCAGTTGCCCGGCATTGTCGCCGATCTGCTGCGCGGGTTCCCGTACGATTTTCTCTACGGCAACATCGCCGCCGACACGTCGATGGCGAAGAAGTACGCCCCGGTCGGCCGGCACTGCCACGCCTGGCACGTCGGCCAGGAGATCTTCGACCTGGCCCCCAGCGATCCGCTCCGCGCCTTTGGCCTCGGCTACCTCTCCCATCTCGCGGCCGACACGATCGCCCACAACTTCTTCGTGCCGCGCCAGCTCGTCCTCACCTCGAGCACCGTGGCGCTGGGACATTCCTATTGGGAGAGCCGGTTCGAAACGCACCTCGGGGACGCGTACGCGCGCGAGGCGCGCGATGTGATCCTGAAAGATCACACCGCGAGCGATACGCACCTCGACGAAATTCTGTCGCCGACGCTGTTCAGTGTGCGGACCAATCGCCGGCTGTTCCGCGGCATGGTGCACCTCACCGAGAGCCAGAGCTGGCAGTGGGTGTTTCAGGTGATTGCGGGGGCGAGCCGCTGGGATCTCGCCGACTCGGACATCGAACGGCACATGGCGGTCGCATTCGAATACGTGATGGAGACACTTGGCGCGGACGCCGGTGAGGCCGCGGCGCGGCGGCTCGACCCGGCGGGCGAGAAGGCGCTGGGGCTGGCGAAGCGGATGCGGCGGCAGGCGCTGCGCGAGGGCGGCCGCCACGAGCCCGAGCGGGTCGAGGAAACCGCGCAACAGCATTTCGGATTGCCGACGCCCGCGCTCGACTACTGGAAACAGTCGCGGGCGCAGCGCCCCTGGCGGGACGGTTAAGCGGAGAGCTTTTCCTCGAGGACGCGCTGCGCCAGCTTCGGATCGGCCTTCCCCTTTGACGCACGCATCAACTGGCCCACGAAAAACGGCAGCAACTTCGTTTCCCCCTTCTTGTAGCGTTCCACTTCGGACGGATGCGCGGCCAGGACATCCGTCACCCACCCGGCGATGACGTTGGTGTCGCCCACCTGGATGAGACCGAGCGACTCGGCCACCGACCGGGGATCTCCGCCCTTCGCGGCGACTTCCCCAAAGACGCGTTTCGCCGCCTGATGACTGAGCGTCCCGCCCTTGACCAGCCCGATGATTTGCGAGAGGGCGGCCGGTGACACGCGCAGCTGCTCGTCGTGGTCTTTCGCGTCGGCCAGCGCCTCCGTCATGACCCAGTTGGCGGCGGCCTGCGGCTCGGCGCTCGTCTTGGCCACCGTCTCGAAATAATCGGCGACGGCGCGCGTGGACGCCACGACGCTGGCGTGCTCGCGGCTGAGTCCGTAGCTCGTGACGAAGCGCTCGCGCTTCTGCGCCGGCAGCTCCGGCAGCTCGCTCTGCTGCTCGGCGACGAACTCCGGCGACAACACGAGCGGAGGCAGATCGGGCTCAGGGAAATAGCGGTAGTCGTGGCTTTCCTCTTTTGAGCGCTGCGGCCGCACGCTGTTTTCCTTCGAGTCGTACAGCATGGTCTGCTGCGTCACGCTGCCCCCGGATTCGACCAGCGCGATCTGCCGGTCGCGTTCCACCGTGAGCGCTTTCTCGACGAACGCGAACGAGTTGATGTTCTTCACCTCGGTGCGCGTGTTGAGCGACCCCTCGCCCGCCCGGCGCACGGAGACGTTGGCGTCGACCCGGAGGCTGCCCTTCTCCATGTCGCAATCGGAGATGCCGAGGTACTCGAGCAGCTGCTTCAGCGTCAGGAGGTAGGCGCGCGCTTCCGCCGGCGAGCGCAGGTCGGGACCGCCGACGATCTCGATGAGCGGCACCCCCGCCCGGTTGAGATCGACCGCCGTGCCTTTGGCGAAGCGATCGTGAATCGACTTGCCGGCGTCTTCCTCGATGTGCAGCCGCACAATCGTCGCGCTCACGCTGCCGCGCTCGGGGGAGACGAACGCCAGCGCGCCGTCCGTCGCCAGCGGTTGATCGAATTGCGAGATCTGATAGCCCTTGGGCAGATCGGGATAGAAGTAGTTCTTGCGCGCGAAGCTGCTCCTGGGGTGCACCGTACAACCGAGCGCGAGCGCGCCGCGAACGGCGAGGCCGATCGCGGCGCCGTTGGCGGCCGGCAGCGCGCCCGGCAGTCCCAGGCACACGGGGCAGACCTGCGTGTTGGGTGGCGCGCCGAACGCCGTCGAGCAGCCGCAAAACATCTTCGACTTGGTGCGCAGCTGCACGTGCGTCTCAAGCCCGATGACCGTCTCCCAGCTCATGCTTCGTCCGTCGCCGGAACGACACGCTCGAGCGCGTAGGCGGCCTCGAGCATCTCGTCCTCCAGAAAGGCCTGGCCGATCAGCTGGCCGCCGATCGGCAATCCCTTGACCCGGCCGATCGGCAGCGAGATCGCCGGCAGGCCAGCGAGATTCGCGGTCACGGTGAAGATGTCGGACATGTACATGGCGATCGGATCGGCGAGCTTCTCCCCCGCCTTGAACGCCGGACTCGGCACCGTCGGGGTGAACAGCAGATCGACACCGCGATCGAACACGTTGCGGAAGTCCTGGGCGATGAGGGCGCGCATTTGCTGGGCGCGCCGGTAGTACGCGTCGTAGTAACCCGCCGAGAGAACGTAGGTGCCCACGAGAATACGGCGGCGCACCTCGGGGCCGAATCCCTGTCCCCGCGTGGCGCGATAGAGCCCGCGCAGATCGGCGGTGCCGTCGAAGCGGGGGCCGTAGCGCACCCCGTCGTAGCGGGCGAGGTTGGACGACGCCTCGGCCGGCGCGATCACATAGTACGTCGGCACCGCGTACGGCGTGTGCGGCAGCGAGACCTCGCGGATCGCGGCCCCGAGCTCCTTCATCAGGCGAATGGACCGATCACAGGCGCGCCGCACCGCCGGATCGAGCTCCGGCGGGAAGTACTCTTTCGGCAGGCCGATCACGAAGCCCTGCAGCGACTCGGGCACGGTGGGGAGCCGCAGTGGATCCCGATCTTCACACGTCGCGTCCCGGGGGTCGCGCCCGCTGATCACCGACAACACGCGCGCGGCATCGTGCACGCTGCGGCCAAACACGCCGATCTGGTCGAGCGACGATCCGAACGCGACCAGCCCGTAGCGGCTGACGCGCCCGTAGGTCGGCTTGATGCCGACGACGCCGCAGAACGCCGCCGGTTGCCGCACCGAGCCGCCGGTATCCGAGCCCAGGGCGGCCGGCACCGCGCCCGCGCCGACGAGCGCGGCCGAGCCGCCGGAGGAGCCGCCCGGCACGCGCGTCTTGTCGAGCGGATGTACGACGCGGCCGTAGGCGGAATGCTCGGTCGAGGAGCCCATCGCGAATTCATCGCAATTGGTCTTGCCCGCGATGAGGGCGCCCGCGGCTTTCAGCTTGGTGATCGCGGTCGCTTCGTACGGCGACCGATAGCCCTCGAGAATCTTGGAGCCGCACGTCGTCGTGAATTCGAGGGTGCAGATGTTGTCCTTCACGGCCACCGGCATGCCGTACAGCACGCCCGTGGCGCGCGCGGCGGCGGCCTGCGCGAGCAGCGACTTGCGGAGATCCTTGGGTGGGGTGAGCAGCGCGTTGAGGCGCTTGGCTTTCACCAGGCGGTCGGCGACCGCTTTCGCGTCACTCACTCGAACTGACCGAGCTTCGGAACGACGAAGAAGCCCTCCTTGAAGACCGGGGCGAACTCCTCCGGACCGAAGGCGAGGAGGGGCGGCGCGACTTCATCCGGACGAAACCGAATCGCGTCCGGGCCCGGCACGAACGTCTTCACACCGCCATTCGTGGGGATCGCGCTGAGCTGCGCGACATAGTCGAGGATGCGCGACATCTGGTCGGCCATCTCCGGCAGCGCTTCTTCTGCCACATCCAGCTCCGCGAGCTGCGCGATGCGGAGAACGTCGTCCCGCGAAACACTCATGCCCCGTCTCCCTCCCAGTCACGCTCGAGCCCGGCATACGCGGCGAGCAGCTGCTTGGTGCCGATGTCCGGATCGTCGAAGTCCACACTCACGCGCAGGTCGCGGCCTTCGCCCGACACCCCGCGCACCACGCCACCGCCGAACTTGCGGTGACGAACCCGCTCCCCTTTGACGTAACGCGGCGCGTCCTGCGAGACCTCTTCCGGAAACCCGAGCTCCGGCAGCAGTCGCCGCGCCGCCGCGCCGCGCGGCCGGGAGGCCCTCGGCGCCATCGCCCCGGATGCGCTTCGCAGCGGGTGCCACGATGGCGTCGTACTGCGCTCGGCGACGACGTGGGGCGGCAACGCGTCGAGAAAGCGCGACGGCTCCGCGACCTCCAGCCGCCCGTTGCGGTAACGCGTGCGCGCCCATGAGAGATACAACCTTTCACGCGCGCGCGTGAGACCCACGTAACAGAGTCGTCGCTCTTCTTCGACCCCGCCCGGCTGCTCGGTGGAGCGACCGAGCGGGAAGAGTCCATCCTCGAGACCCGCGAGCGCCACGAAGGGCCACTCGAGTCCCTTCGCCATGTGCACCGTGGTCAGCGTGACGCCCCCCCCCGGTGCATCGCGTGCTTCGTCGATGGGCGTGATGAGGGCGGCCTGCGTCAGGTAACGCTCCACGGGATTGCCGGTGCCCTCGGCGGCGTCGGGATCCTGGACCTCGGCCCACGCCGCGGCCCCTGCCACCAGCTCCCGGATGTTTTCGATGCGCTCCATCCCCTCGGCCCCCTCCTCCGCCAGGTATTGCTCGTAACCCGTCGTGGCAAGGATGGTTTCGAGCGCGGTCGCCGGGTCGGCTTGCCCCACCGCGTCGCGCAGCCGGTCGAGCAGCGCCGCGACTCCCGCAAGCGCCTCCCGCACGTTGGGCCGCAGCTCGCTCACGCTGCCGGCGCGGCGCGCGGCCTCGAGCAGCGGCTTGTGCCACCCGGCCGCCGCCTTCCCGAGCATGGCCAGAGAGGCATCACCGATGCCGCGCCGCGGCACGTTGACCACTCTGAGGAAGGCTTCGTCGTCCGCCGGGTTGGCGATCAGCCGAAGGTAGGCCAGGAGGTCCTTCACCTCGCGCCGTTCGTAGAAGCTGATCGCCCCGATCAGCCGGTACGGGATGCCGCGGAAGCGGAACGCCTCTTCGAGCGGGCGGGACTGGGCGTTGGTCCGGTACAGGATCGCCATCCCCTCGTAGCCGGTGTCGCCCTCGGCGGCGCGCCTGGCGAACTCATTGGCCAGCCATTCGGCCTCGTCGCGCTCATCGGCCGTGCTGAGGAGGGTCACCAGCTCACCCCCCTTTTTCTCCGTGAAGAGTGTCTTGCCGAGGCGGCCGGTGTTCGCGGCGATAATGCCGTTCGCCGCATCGAGGATGATCTGTGTCGACCGGTAGTTTTGCTCGAGCCGAACGAGTTTCGTGCCCGGGAAATCGTTCTGAAACGCGAGCATGTGGCGCACATCGGCGCCGCGCCAGCCGTAGATCGCCTGGTCGTCATCGCCGACCACGCACAGATTGCCGTGCCGCTTGGCGAGATGCTTCACCAACAAGTACTGGGCGGCGTTCGTGTCCTGGAATTCGTCTACGAGCACGTGCTGAAAGCGGTCCTGCCAGTACACGAGACGGTCGGCGTGCTCCCGGAACAGCGTCAGGGGATGGAGCAGCAAGTCGTCGAAATCCATGGCGTTGGCCTGCTTCAACGCCGGTACCAGGTCGGCGAAGATATCCGCCGCCACTTTCACGTACGGCGTGTCGGCCTGCGCTCGGAGCTCCTCGGGCGTGAGCATGCGGTTCTTCGCGCTCGAGATCAGCCCGTGAATGGCGCGCGGCGGATAGGCCTTGGGGGAGAGTTGGCGGGCCTCCAGCAACCGTCTGACAAGCGCCTCCGAGTCGTCGGAGTCGTAGATCGTGAAGTTTGGCCCGAACCCGAGCAGCGCCGCTTCCCGCCGCAGAAAGCGCGCGGAGAGCGAGTGGAACGTGCCGATCCATAGCCCTCGGGGGTCGGTGCCAAGCAGCTGCGCGACGCGGGTGCGCATTTCCCCCGCCGCCTTGTTCGTAAACGTCACGGCGAAAATGCGCTGCGGGGCGACGTGCAGGGTGGTGATCAGGTGCGCGATGCGAGCCGTCAAGACGCGCGTCTTCCCCGACCCCGCTCCGGCCAGCACGAGCAATGGCCCACCCGGATGCTCGACCGCCTCCCGCTGGGCGGGATTCAGAGGAAGAGGGTGCGTCACGTCAGCGGAAATTCCAACACAAATACGGAGCCCTGGCCCTCCGGGCCCGGGTGGAATGCCACGCGGCCGTTGTGCTGCTGTTCGACGATGCGGCGCGCCAGCGCCAGGCCGATGCCCCAGCCGCCCGTCTTGCTGGAGACGCCGGGCTCGAACAACTCGCGCTGCATCTCGGGCGCGACGCCCGGACCGTCGTCGCGCACGCTGATGCGCCCCACGGCAGCGGTGCCGGCGACCTCGACTTCGATCAGCCCGCCGCGGCCGCTCAACGCGTCGACGGCATTTTTCACGATCACCTCGAGCGCCCATTCGATCAGCACCGGATCGCCCGTCACGGTCGGCCCCGCACCTGGCGAGGCCAGGGCGATCGTCACTGAATGCGCCAACGTCGGCAGGCGCGGCCGGAAATACGCCACGATGCGCTCGGCCACCGTTCCGAGACCCACGGGCTCGCGCCGGGCCGGGCGGCCGATCCGCTCGAAGCGTTTGGCGACGCGCTGCAGCCGCTCAGCGTCTGCCTCAAGATGGGCGACCAGCTCGCCGCCAGGCGTACCCGGATTCTCCCGCAGGTAATCAATCCAACCCGTGAGGCTCATGAGCGGTGTGCCGAGCTGATGCGCCGACTCGCGCGCCATCGCGACCCACAGCCGATCGCGGGCCGCGACCACGCGCGCGCGCATCGCCCACACGGCGAGCAGCACGAGACAGAGGAACATGGCGCCCTGCAGCACGGCGAGGCCGGTAAACGCCTTGGCGGCCGGCAGCGACCCATAGTGGATCGTGCCGACGCCGGGCTGCGTGAGCGGCGGCTGGATGCGGTCGAGCTCCGTGATCCAGGCGCGCCGTCGCGCGTCGCTGGCGTCCGGACCGAACGGCGCGTTGTCGAGCGCGGTGATCCGGCCGCCGGTGTCGGTGACGGCGAGCGGAATGCCCAGCCGCCGCACTTCGTCGGCCAGGGCGAGCAAGGCATCGGCGGCGGCGCCCTCGCGCGGGTCGTTCAGGCCAGCGAAGACATGCCCGAGCAGGCGGCTCGTCTCGCGCGCGTCGTTGCGCAGGTGGCGTGCGACGATCCAGGCGTACCCGACCGAGAGGGCGCCGAATAGGAGCGCGGCGCCGACGAGCACGACGGGTCCCGCCCGTCTAGGCAATGCGATCAGTGCCGACGTACGGCACCAACGCCGGCGGGACGGTCACGGAGCCGTCGGACTGCTGATGGGTTTCGAGCAGCGCCGCGATCGTGCGCGGCAGCGCGACGCCTGACGCGTTCAAGGTGTGCACGAACTCCGGCTTCTCGCCGGGGCGTGGCCGGCAGCGAATGTTGGCCCGGCGCGCCTGGAAGTCGGTAAAGGTGCTGGAGCTCGAGACCTCGAGCCATTGGCCGACACCCGGCGCCCACGCCTCGAGATCATACGTCTTGCCGGCGGCGAATCCGAAGTCGTTGGCGGGCAGGACCGCCACGCGATAAGGCAGCTCCAGCCGGCGCAGCACTTCCTCGGCGTGGCCGGTGAGCTTCTCGTGCTCTGCCGGCGAGTCGCCGGCGTGGCAAAAGCGCACCAGCTCCACTTTGTCGAACTGATGGACGCGCAGCAGGCCACGCGTGTCCTTCCCGGCGGCCCCGGCTTCGCGCCGGAAGCACGGCGTGTAGGCGACGTAGCCGAGCGGCAGCGCGCGATCGATGATTTCCTCGCGATGGAGATTCGTGACCGGCACTTCGGCCGTCGGGACGAGAAACAAGTCGTCGGTCGTGCGATAGGCATCATCCTCGAACTTCGGCAATTGGCCGGTGCCCATCATCACTTCGCGCCGCACGAGAAACGGCGGCGCGACTTCGATGTAGCCGTGCTCGCGCGTGTGCAGATCGAGCATGAAGTTGATGAGCGCGCGCGCGAGCCGGGCGCCCATCCCCCGCAGCACCGGGAATCCCGACCCGGCGAGCTTCGCGCCCGCCGCGAGATCGAGGATCCCGAGCTGCTCGGCAATCTCCCAGTGCGGCTTGCCGCCCTTGGGGGCCGGTGTCCCCCAGCGGCGCAGCTCCGTCTGTTCGTCGGGAACGTCGGGCAACGGCAGGTTCGGCACGAAGAGCGCCTTGGCGTCGAGCGTGGTCTCGATCTGCCGCAGCTCGGACTCGAGGCCGGTGATCCGCTCACCCAGCTTGCGGCGCTCGGCGACGACGGCCGCCGGCAGGCCGCCGGACTTCGCCGCGAGCGCATCGGATTTCGCCGCGTCATTGCGCTCGGCCTTGAGCGTATCGAGCTGCGCGGTCAGCGTGCGGCGCTTCATGTCGAGCGCTTCGATTTCGTCGAGCAGCCGCTTCAGCGAGGGATCGCCGCGACGCCCGAGCGCCGCGCGCACCTGAGCGGGCGAGGCGCGCAGCAACTTCAGATCAATCACGGGTTAGTTGCGCGGCAGGCCTTCTTGGAGCCCGCGAAAGCCGCAGTTGAGATCGGCGAGGATGACGAACTGCATCCGCCGCCCGTTCGGACCGGACGTCGTGTCGATCGCCAGGACATGGAGCTTCGCGTAATAGTACGTCGAGACGCCGAATGAGCACGTCACCAGCGTCGAGTGCGCGATGAGGACGGTGCTGTCGGTCAGCACCTGCGCGCTGTCGAGATTGTAACCGCCCGTCGGCGCGAACTTGATCGAATCGAACTGCTGCGTACTGATCTGCAGTCCGGACTGCTGGCCCAACTTCAGGGCCCCCGTCGGCAACAGCAGGGCGCGCCCCGCCGTGTCGATGTCGAACGCGAAATCGAACGACGGCGCCGCGTCGGTTCGCACCACCGCCTGGCCCGGGATGGAGTACCCCGAGGGCAGCGCCACCGGCGTCCCGCTCAGGGCGTAGATCGTCACCGTGTCGGGTTTGTTCGAGATGTAGGCCACCAGGCCGGTGGGATTGCCACAGGCGGCGGCGAGGCTACAGGCCAGCAGGAGCAGCGGGAAGGAGCGCATTGAAGTGCTGGGAACTTACAGGGCCACGTTCGAGTGGGTCAACCCACAGTGGCTGCTTGACTTCGACTTCCAGGAAACCTACGTTGCCGCGCGTATGGCGACCATCCGCGACGTCGTGGAGGCACTCAGCCGTTCGAACGGCGTGGACGCGGTCGTGGTAGTAGGCCGCGACGGCCTGCCCATCGATTCGCGCGTGGCCAACGGTGTGGACGCCGACAGCGTTGCCGCCCTCCTGCCAACGGCGATCAAGCACATGGCCCAGCTCGGCGATGCCGGCGGCCGCGGCGACTTCGCGACCGCGGTCCTGGAATTCGGCCGCGGGGTCGCGATCGTTGCGGTCCTCAACGCCGAAGCGCTCCTCATCGTGCTGGTGCAGCCGGCGACGAACGTGGGCGCCCTCCTGTTCGATCTCCGCCGCCATCGCACGGCCATCGCTGGATTGCTGTAACCGGACCGTCTGCTGGTGGCCCCCGCCAACTCCGTACGTCACCTCCTGGTGGTGGACGACGAGCCTCATATCGGGCTCGTGTTGCGCCCGTTCCTGGAGCAGCTCGGCTACCGCGTAAGTGTCGCGCGGACGCTCGAGGAGGCGCGTACCGCGCTGCGCGCGAGCCCGCCGACCGACGGCCTGCTGCTCGATCTCCATCTCCCCGATGGGTCGGGGCTCGACTTGCTGCGCGACCTGCGCAAACAGGGCAGCACCGCCAGCCTGCCGGTCGTCGTCCTCACCGCCGAAGGCGAGGATCGCGTACTGCGCGAAGCCCGGCGGCTCGGCGCGGCGCTGGTGACGAAGCCGTTCAGCCCGACGAAACTCAGCCAGCGCATCGCGCTGATGTTCGGCGACGCCGAGGCGGAGGCGCCGTGAGCACGTGGGCGGCGATCCTCGCCGGCGGATCCGGGACGCGATTCTGGCCGCTGTCGACGCCGGAACGGCCGAAGCAGTTTCTGCCGCTGAGCAGCGACCGCCCGCTGCTGGCCCAGACGGTCGCGCGCCTGCACGGCCTCGTGACCCCCGAGCGCATGCTGATCCTGACCGGTCCGTCCCTCGTCGACCTCGTCGCCGCCACGGTCCCGGAGATCCCGCACGCCAACATCTTCGCCGAGCCGCGCGCCGCATCGACGGCACCGGCGCTCGCGTGGGCGGCGCACTGGATCGCAAAACACGATCCCGGCGGTGAGATGCTGTCCCTGCACGCCGACTGGGCGGTCGGTGACGACGCCGCCTTCCGCGCCGCGGCGGCCCAGGCGCTCGCGGTCGCGGTGGAGCAGGACGTGCTGGTAACGGTGGGCATCAAGCCGACGCGGAACGAAACCGGCTACGGCTACATCGTGCCGGGCGCCGCCGCCGGCCGCGGCAGCAAGGTCAAGCGCTTCATCGAGAAGCCGAGCGCCGCACGCGCGGCGCTGCTGCGCCGGCGGGGCGCCCTGTGGAACAGCGGTCTCTTCGCCTGGAGTGCGGCGCGATTTCTCGGTGAAGCCGGTGCCTACGCGGAGGAGCTCGCGCCCGGATGGCCGGCGCTCACGAACGGCGACGCGCCGAGGTTTTTCGCGGCCGTGACGCCCGTCGCCGTCGACGTGGCGGTGCTCGAGCGCTCGCCACGGCTCGCGGTGGTGACGGGCCGCTTCGCCTGGGACGACATCGGCTCGTGGGACGCCCTGCTCCGCGTCCGCAGACGCGACGCGCGCGGCAACGTCACCGTCGGCAACGTGACGCTCGGCGACGATGTGAAGAATTCCGTGATTTGGTCGGACAATGAAACCATCGCCGTCGTGGGAATCGAGGACATGGTCGTCGTCCGTGCCAACGGGCACACGCTCGTGATGCCGACCGGGCGGCCGGACAAACTGAAAGCGCTGGTGCAGAGCCTGTGACGCCGCCCCACGGGCTGTATCTCCTCGACCCCGATCCGGCGCCGGCCTGGGCGCCGTTCGCCGGAATCCGGCCGCTGTGTGAGCTGCGCGCCGGCGCGCACCTCGTGCGCCAGCGTTGGGAGACATTCGTCGGGAGCGAGGCCGCTGCGATCTTCGCCCTGCCGCACCTCGCCGGCTTTCCCGAGCCGGGCGTGCCGGTCGTGGAAGCGAGGCGCCCCGTCCCGGGGCCCGCGGTGATCGGTTCGTCGACGTTTGCGCCCCGCGGCCTCGCTGGCCCGCTCCCCGACGCGCCCGCCCGCCTCACGCACGACGGAGTCACGGTCGGCTGGGCGGTGCCCGCGGGCAGCACGTGGACGGGGCCCGTGGCGCAGGCGCAGGCGATCGATGTCGAAGGCGTGGTGCTCCGCGGCGTCCACGATCTGATCAGCGCGCTCGAGCAGCTGCTGCGGGACGACGTGCTCAAGCTCCTCGGTGATTCTGATCCGGTGCCGGAGGGCTCGATCGTCGTGGGCGACCCGGCGTGGATCGCGGTGCACGAATCGGCGATCGAGCCGGGAGTGGTCTTCGACACGCGGAACGGGCCGGTCGTGCTCGAGAGCGGTGTCGAGGTACGGTCCGGCACCCGGCTCGAGGGACCGCTGTGGGTGGGAGCCAACACGCGCGTCGTCGGCGGACCGATTCGGAATTCCGCGATCGGGCCGTGGTGCGTCGTCCATGGCGAGGTGTCGACGACCGCCATGCTCGGCTACGCCAACAAGGGCCACTACGGGTTCCTGGGGCATTCGGTCCTCGGCCGGTGGGTCAATTTTGGCGCCGGCACCACGACCTCCAACCTGAAAAGCACGTATGGCGACGTGCGGCTGGATGTGGCCGGGACCAGGCTGGAAACCGGACACCAGTTTCTGGGCAGTCTCGTCGGCGACCACGCCAAAACCGCCATCGGCACCCTGCTCGACGCCGGATCGGTCATCGGCGCCGGCGCCAGTCTGTTCGATGACGTGCGCGCGCCCAAGTATGTCGCGCCGTTCTCCTGGGGCGGCTCGGCAGCGGAGCGAATGACGCCCGCGAAGTTTCTGGCGACCGTCGAGCGCGTCCTGCCCCGCCGGAACGTCGAGGTGACGGACGCGATGCGGTCCTACCTGCAGCGCGCCTTCGACTGGCTGACGCGATGAGCGACCTGCAACAGCGCTACCGGCGCCTCGGCAAGTACGAGCTGCACCAGCTCCTGGGCGAAGGGGCGATGGGCATCGTCTGGAAGGCGTACGACACCGTCCTGCGGCGCTACGTCGCGCTGAAGTTGTTGAGCGCCAGTTTCCGGAAGACGAAGGACATGCAAGAGCGCTTTCTGCGCGAGGCGCGGGCCGCCGGCGCCATCCAGCACGCCAACATCGTCACCGTCTACGACCTCGGCGAATCCGACGGCCAGCTCTTCATCGCGATGGAGCTGGTGGAAGGTCGCGATCTCTCCGACATGATCGCCCTGCGCGATCCGCTCGCGTTGGAGCGGAAGCTCGACATCACGATGGAAGTGCTCGCGGGTCTGCACTTCGCCCACCAGCGCGGCGTGATCCACCGCGACGTCAAACCATCGAACGTGCGGGTCATGCCCGACGGCCGCATCAAGATCATGGACTTCGGGATCGCCCGGCTGCAGAAGGCCGACGACACCGGATCGGGCGCGATCGTCGGCACTCCGACGTACATGGCGCCCGAGCAAATCACCAACGGGGCGATTACGCCCGCCACCGATGTGTTCTCCGTGGGCTGCATGCTGTACGAGCTGCTCTGCTATCAGCGGCCGTTCGAGGCGGAGTCCGTGCACGGCGTCCTGTATCAGGTCCTGACGACGGAGCCACGCCCGCTCCGCACGGTCGCGCCGTCGATCCCGGCGGCGCTCGAGCGCGTGGTGGCAAAGGCGATGAACAAGGTGCCGCACGAGCGCTACGAATCCGCGGGGCAGATGATGTCGACGCTGCAGCAGATCCGCGCGGCGTTGTCGGGCGCCGACGAGGAAGCGACCCAGCCGCTGGGACGCTGGACGCCGCTACCCCAGCCGATGCTGAAACTGATCACCCACGCGTCGATGCGAGCCCGGATCGCCGTACTGGGCGCGCTCGCGGTGGTCGTGGCGCTCCTCGTGTATGCCCCGGCGCAACCGACGGACGCACCGACGCCGGCCGAGCGGGGACCGATCACTCCTCCGGCGCCGGCGCAGCCTGGCGGGCTCGTGGCCCCCCCGCCGGCACCGGCCGGTCCTCCGGTCTCCCTGGCCGTCAGCGTGCGCCGCGACTCCGCGCTCTCGGCGCGCGATCGCGCCATCGCCGCAGGCGCTCAGAAAAACAGCGTGCCCTCGTTGCTGCTCGCGCAGACGATGCTCGAGACGTCGGACCGGGCGCTGCAGCGCGGCGATCAATCGCTCGCGCTGCGCGGCTATGTCGAGTCCGCGCAACGCTACGGGCAGGCGCGGGAAGAGGCACGGGCGATGGACCTGGAGGCGCAGCGCATGATCGAGCGCGTCTCGCCCGTCGTTCAGGCGCTACCCACGGGACGCGCCGCGTCCAACGCCGGGGTGTTCCTGGCGCGTGCGGAGTCGTTACTCCGCGTCCAGGACTTCACGCTCGCCAAAGTCGCGGCACAGAGTGCCGAGCAGATCGGGATCGACGCGGGGATCGCGCCACCGAGCGCGCAGCCCCGCGACGCCCGCGGCGCGATCGACGTGCTGCTCAGCGATCTGGCCCGCGCGTTGTCGAGCCAGCGCATTTCCAACATTCGCGTCTTGTATCCCGGGTTGACCGACGAAGAGCGGCGCGGGTGGGAAGCCTTTTTCCGGGAGTGGAGTCAGATCACGACGAAATTCACGATGGAAGATTTCAAGGTGCAAGGCGTGACGGCGACCGGCAACGTGCGCGCGACGTTCCAGTACGTACCGGAGCGCGGCGGCGCGCCCCGTGTCGACCGCCGCCGGTTTGCGATGCGGTTCGAGCGCAAAGACGTGGGGTGGAGGCTGACGGCGGTGACGGAACTGAAATGACGACCGACTACCAGGCGCGTTGATTCGGGGCCGGCGGCTCCGGAATCGTCAGCGTATCAGGGCGCGCCGTGGGCGGGCCGACGCGCCGCAGCGTCACCGGCTTCTCCAAGTCCCCGCCGCTGATCGTGAGCTTGTCGCCGGCGAGCTTCATGCCATAGACCTGCCAGACGCCGTCGCCCAGGGTGATCCAGAGGCTGTCGCCCACCAGGCGCCAGCGGGCGAGGTCCCGGCCGAACTGCGCCGAGCTGTCGCTGCGCACCATGATGTGGCGGATCTCATCGCCGGTTTTCGCCTGCCAATCGCCCGTCAGCCGGACGGGTGCCTGCGCGATCGCGAGTACCGCCGTTCCCATCACCCAGAGCCGAATCATCCGTCCAATGATACCCGGCTCTGTTCCGGCTTGGCACCGGCGGGACCGCCTCCGGCGACGGGCGCGACGGGATCGGTGAGCACCGCTACCTGCCCTTCCCACTGTTTCATCATTCGCACGAAGGCACCGCTCAGCTCGGGATCGAACTCGACCCCGCTGCGCTCCTCCAGGTACCCGAGCGTCTTCTGGACGGACCACGCCTCCCGGTACGGGCGCCGCGTGCGCAAGGCGTCGTACACGTCGCAGACGTGCACGAGCTTGCTCGCGTGATGACACTCGCGGGCATAGTGCAGGACGGGATACCCGCCGCCGTTGATCATGATGTGGTGCTCATACGCCACCACGACGGCGAGATCGAGATCTTCTTCGACTTCGAGCAGCATGCGCGCGCCCGCGGCCGGGTGCTCATTCATCAGCGCGCGTTCCTCATTCGTGAGGCGGCCGGGCTTGGTGAGCACCTCGAGCGGAATCGTGATCTTGCCGATGTCGTGCAGCAGCCCGGCGATTCCGAATGTCCGCACATCCGTCGCGGACAGGCCAATGAACTCTGCCAGCGCCATCGACAGGACCGAGACGTTCAGCGAGTGCGTGGTCGTGTACTGGTCGAATTCCTTGAGCTGCAGCAGCGGCACGATCACCTGCCGGCCGCCATGCATCGCGACGGCGAGCGAGCGCACGACCGCCTCGGCTTCGGCGAGCGGGATCGCCCCGGTTGTCTGCACCTCGTGCTGCATCCACTGGAGGGTGTCGACCTCCTCCCCCAAGGAAAAGCTGATCGTCGCGGTGGGCAGCGCGTCGGGCGCGAGCTCGCTTTCACCCTTCAATCCGACGGCCCCGAAGCGGATACTGCTGTGACGCATCTGGCGTGCCTCGGTACTGATCGCCGACAACGTCAGCCGCGCCAGGACCTCCTCCAGAAAGCCCTCGAAGTCCTCGCGGCTCACCTGTTCGTCAAACTCGAGCCGCTGAATGCCCGCCTGCGCCAGACGCTTCCCCCAATCCCACGCTTTCAGCTCGCGGAGCGGGAGCCGCCCGAACACCACCTCGTCACCGAGGAACGTGAACAGCGGACGCGCCGTGTCGCTCTGGAGATCGCGGATCTGTTGAAAGGCCACATCCAGCGCGCGCTCCCGCGCCGGGTGCCCGTTGCGATAGAGCGCCATCGCGGCGAGCGCCTGGGCGAACGCGTTCAGAAAACGGGCTGGGTCGCCGCTCATCGCTTGATCGCTGCCGTCGCGCGCGGCGTGGGACTCGCCGCGCTGCGGACATCGGGATCGTTGGACGCGGCCGCGAGGGCGAGGAGGGCGGCGGCCTGGACATCGTTCCGCCATCCTGCCGCCAGCGCCATCAAGGCCGCGAGCAGCTCGAGCGAACGCGCGGCGAGCCTCGGGCGTCCCAGCCAATTCGTCCCACCGTCCACCAACGCGAGCAGCGCGTTCAGGCCGATGCTATTTCGCACGCGGCCGAGCACCTTGATGGCAAGCACCCGCAGCTCGGACGGAGCGGCGGTGGCACGCGCGAGCTCGGCCACAACGGTCAAGGCCGAGGGCGGGCAGTCCTCCAGCGCCGCCGCGAGCGCGAGCCGCGCCATGCGCGGGTCGGAATCCCGGAGCGCACCAAGCAGCGCCGGCTCGCGCTCGGCAGGGACTTTCAGCGTCACCTTCAATGCCTCGCGCCGGACGCGGGCATCCTCATGGCCGGTGAATGCCGCCGTTGAGAAGCCCGCCGGGAGTGCCGGCAGGCCATCGAGAATCAGCAGCAAATTGCGCGTGACATACCAGGGGATGTCGCGCGACAGCCGCGTGGCAATGACGGGGCCCAGCTCGCGCGGGGCGCGGGTCAAGCGATCGAGCAGTCCGCGGCGCGTCGTCCGCGACTCCGACGCCCCCAGCACGTCGAGCAGCGGCTCGAACGCGTCGACGTGCAGCCGCGGCAGCACGCGGTCCAGGGTGGCGAAGTCGGGCGGTTCGCTGCTCGCGAGCTGCCGCACCACGTCGGGCGAGGTGACCCGGGTCCAGAGCGGCGCGATGTCGGCGCGAACCGCCGGGCGTGAGGCGTCGGGCGACTCGGCGAGCAGGTCGACGAGCGCGTCGACGTGATGCTCGGCCACCAGCCGCTCGACGGCGCGCCAGGCGCCAAAGCCGAGCGCGCCGGTCTCCACCGCCGTCTGCACGATGCGCAACGGCTCGGCGGCCTGTTGGCCCTCGCGCCGCTGGCTCGCGGCGGGAGCGGCGGCGGCCATCTTCTGCAGCGCCTGACCATACGCGTCGGGATTTGGATCCTCGAGCGTCCACCCCTGCAGGAGATCGCGCACCTGGTCGCGCAGCGCTTCGTCGGCCTGCGGACGCGTTTCCGCCGTGCCCTGCTCCGCGTGTTGCGCGAGCTTCGATAACATCCGCACCAGCGGATCGGAAACCGTCTTGTGCGACGCATCCGCCATCGCGCGCACGATCTCCAGGACGGCGTCGACGGCGAGCCCATGCGTCGCATCGATCGCGAACTTGTGGCGCTGCGCGTTGTCACCGCCCATTTCGATGAGCCGGCGCAGCGTGCCGGGCTGGAGCGCGCCGACGAGCTTCGAGGTCCGGCGCCGCAACGCCACCGCCTCCGCGCCTCCCGCGTGCTTCAGCTCATCGGCGATTTGCAGCAGGTATCCCACGATCACCTGGTCGTAGGCTGCGCTCTTGGGATGCGCGTCGATCGCCTTGGCGATCAACGTCGGCTCCGCCGCCGACGGCGGGGCGTCGTCGGCCATGGCCTCGGCCGTCAGCGCGGCGCGCGCCAGTCCCACCCACAGCTGCGCGCCCCGTAAGCCCCGCTCCTTGGAGCCCTCGTCGCCCGGCGCGGGGACCTGGTCGTCCTCCTGCAGCAGCTCCAAGCGCTCGTAGGTGACAGGGTGCAGCCGGACATGGTCCCAGGCGCGCAGCTGTTCGGGCGACCCCAGCCCCAGCGGCTCGCCCGTGCGCTCAGCCTCGACCGACAGCGTCTTCAACACGTCGACGACCTCGCTCACGCGCAGACCGCGGTGGAACGTCACGGCCCCGAGGTGGTGGCGATGCAAGCGACCGGCGAGCTCGGCGAGGAGGGGATTCTTGGGATCGGTGGCGACCCCTTCGATGACGAGCTGTTGCCGGGCGACGCCGAGGGCCAGGGTGGTGCGGTTTTCGAACAGGTGCTCAGCCCGACGGGTGACGCTCGCCGCGGCCGGCGCCAGCGACGGATGCCCCTCTGGATACATCGAGTGCTTATGGAGCGCGATCGAGAGCTCGATCAGGAAATCGGCTAATTCTCGCGAAAGCGCGGCCTTCTCCGGAGCTGACATGGCCTCCCAAAATAGTGCTCCCCCCCGTGCCAGACGTCGCCAGACGTCACACGGGAGGGAGCGCTACGTAAGTCTATGCTACCTAGACGCCTAGACGCCTAGTACATGCCACCCATGCCGCCACCGGGCATCGGCGGAGCCTTTTCCTTCTCCTTCTTCTCTACCACGACGCACTCGGTCGTGAGGAGCAGGCCCGCGATCGACGCGGCGTTCTGCAGGGCTGTCCGGGTGACCTTGGTCGGATCGATGACGCCCGACGCCACCAGGTCCTCGAACTTATCGGTCTGCGCGTTGTAGCCGAAGTTCTTGTCCTTCGACTCCTTCACGCGACCGACCACGATCGCGCCTTCGGCGCCCGCGTTCTGGGCGATGGTACGAATCGGCTCCTCGAGGGCCCGGCGCACGATCTCGATGCCGGTCTTCTCATCGTCGTCGTGACCCTTGGCCTTGTCGAGCGACTTCTGGCACCACAGCAACGCCACGCCGCCACCCGGCACGATGCCCTCTTCGACAGCCGCGCGGGTCGCATGCAGCGCGTCCTCGACCCGAGCCTTCTTTTCCTTCATCTCGGTTTCGGTCGCCGCGCCGACGTTCAGCACAGCCACGCCGCCGGCGAGCTTCGCCAGCCGCTCCTGCAGCTTCTCTTTGTCGTAATCCGAGGTGGACTTGTCGATCTGGGCCTTGATCTCCGCCTTGCGGCCGTCGATTTGATCGTCCTTGCCCTTGCCATCGACGACGGTGGTGTTGTCCTTGTCCACGATGACGCGCTTGGCACGGCCGAGGTCGTTGAGTGTGGTGTTCTCGAGCTTCAGGCCGAGCTCTTCCGAAATCACCTGGCCACCGGTGAGAATGGCGATGTCGCGCAGCATCTCCTTGCGGCGGTCGCCAAAGCCCGGTGCCTTGACGGCGCAGACCTTCAGCGTGCCACGGAGCTTGTTCACGACCAGCGTCGCCAGCGCCTCACCCTCGACGTCTTCCGCGACGATGAGCATCGGCCGCCCCGACTGTGCCACCTTCTCGAGCACTGGCAGGAGGTCCTTCATGGTCGAGATTTTCTTGTCGTAGATGAGGATGTAAGCGTCTTCGATCGTGCACTCCATCTTCTCGGGATCGGTGATGAAGTACGGCGAGAGGTAACCGCGGTCGAACTGCATCCCGTCCACGGTCTCCAACGTGGTCTCGAGGCTCTTCGCCTCTTCGACCGTAATGACGCCATCCTTGCCGACCTTGTCCATCGCGTCGGCGATCTTGTCGCCGATCTCAGCATCGCCGTTGGCGGAAATCGTGGCGACCTGCTTGATGTCCTTCCGTCCCGACGTGGGCACCGAAATCTTCTTCAGCTCGGCGACGACCGTCTCGACCGCGCTCTCAATACCGCGCTTCAGCGCCATCGGATTGGCACCGGCCGTGACGGACTTGAGACCCTCACGGTAGATGGCCTGTGCAAGCACCGTCGCCGTGGTGGTGCCGTCGCCCGCGAGATCGGAGGTCTTGGTCGCGACTTCTTTCACCATCTGGGCGCCCATGTTCTCGATCTCGTCCTCGAGCTCCACTTCCTTCGCGACCGTCACGCCGTCTTTGGTAACGGTCGGCGTGCCGAACTTCTTGTCGATGACGACATTCCGGCCCTTGGGACCGAGCGTCACCTTCACCGCATCGGCCAACTGGTCCACGCCGCGCTTCAGGCGGGCCCGGGCCTCGGTGCTGAACTCCAGAAACTTGGCTGCCATGTCTGTGCTTCCTCCCTAGAGGCTGCTTACGCGAGCTTCGCGATGACGTCGGCTTCTTTGATCAGGATGATCTCTTCGTGGTCCAACTCGACCTGCGTGCCGCTGTACTTCCCGTAGATGACGCGGTCCCCAACTTTCAGCTCCATCGGGACCGTCTCACCCTTCTCCCGCCGGCCCGGACCCACGGCGATGATTTCGCCCTGGATCGGCTTTTCTTTGGCGGTATCGGGGATGTACAACCCACCCTTCATCGTCTCGGTCTCCTCCATGGGGCGGATCGCAACGCGATCGGCCAACGGATAGACCTTGTACTTCGGGGTCGTCTTGGTTGCCGTTGCCATGATACCCTGAACCTCCGTAACTCTTTGATTTGATTAGCCGTTAGCACTCGGAGATGGTGAGTGCTAATGCACAACGGGGGGAATCTCGCTCCGCGGCAGGGGGGTGTCAAGGGCTGGGAA
The DNA here is from genome assembly GCA_035575675.1 of Gemmatimonadales bacterium. Classification (GTDB taxonomy): domain Bacteria; phylum Gemmatimonadota; class Gemmatimonadetes; order Gemmatimonadales; family GWC2-71-9; genus 20CM-2-65-7. The sequence goes on along the minus strand of DATLXS010000196.1, from coordinate 3,940 downwards.
TCGCGGTGTCTCCGGCCAGGAGCGCGCGCACGGCGGCCTGCGCACGAGTCCGAGGCGTGGCGGTGAGCGAGTCGAGTTGAATCGTACTGGCCCGAACGATCACCCCGGTTCGCGTGTCCGCGAGACGAAGGTGAAACCAGGTCGGTTCGCCGGGGACGGCAGATTGGTACGTGAAGTAGACGAGCGCGGCAGTCGGTCCACTCCCTCCACGCACGCGCGGTCGCACCTTCACCCCCTGCGCTCGGAGCGCCCGGGCCAGCTCGACGCTTTGGGGATCCGTTTCTTCGACGACGATGGCGTAGCTGTGGAGCTGGTTTGGCAGTCGATTGCCGGCACAGGCCAGAATGAAAAGAATGCACGTCGGCATGACTGCACGTCTGCACGACTGATCATGCCGACGTGCCGACGTGCCGACATGCATCATTGCACCACTCGCCGGGCTCCTACCCAACGCGCAACCCACCAGGCGCCCTCGGCGTCCTGCGCCTCCAGGCGCGACAGCTTCACGCCGGAGTTCGCGCTGTGGATGAACTTCTCTTCCCCGACGTACATCCCCACGTGCGTGACGCCCCCACCGGGCTGCGCCGAGAATAACAGGATGTCTCCAGGTTGCAGCGCGTCGAGCACGGGAGTGATCTCGTTCCCGGCGTGCGCCTGATCGCGACTCATGCGCGGCACCCGGATGCCGTGCTGGCTGTAGGCCCATTGGATGAGACCCGAGCAATCAAAGCCGTTCGCCGCAGTCCCGCCCCACACGTACGGAGTCCCGAGCGCGTCGAGCGCGGTCTTCACGACGCCGGACGCATTGCCGACGATCATGAGTGGTGGCAGGGGGGGCGGGAGGGGCGGTGGCGCGCTACGCTGCGGTCCCGGCCAGCGGCGGTCCACCGCCCTGCCAATCGTCACCGATAAACCGATCGAGGCGGCGATTCCATCGCGTGAGTTCGCACTCGTGCGCCAGAAGCCGCGCGGCCCGACGTCCTGGATCCGGTACACGGTTTCCACTCCGAGTGCCGCCCAGCGAATCGGGCGCCATTCGACTCCTCCACCCAGGGTCCAGAGCGCCGCCAGCTCCTGCGACGCTGTATCGGTAGAGACGCCGAGCGAAACGCCGGCGAGGGCGTATGGCCCGACCGTCGCGCGACGCCGAAAGGCGTGCAGCTGCCATCCTGCTCCGTAAAACGCATGGTGACGGCCGAGACTGTCGTGGAGCATCACCTGCGCGGCAAAACCGGACGAGAAGATCCCCCCAAACGGGGCATCGGTCCGCAGCTCGTAGGTGTGGGACTGATTGCCCTGATACCACCGGCCAACCCGCAAATCGACATCACGCCCCTGCGCGGGGAGGGAGGAGACTCCGGCGATTAGAAGGAGAAGCTCAATCCGCGGCCGCAATCGCGGCTTGCTCCTCGGAGGCGCGCGGCGCCATGTGATGCGAGAGCAGATGCGGCAGATGCCGCATGAAGCGAACCCAGGTCCAGAGCACGGCAAACCCAAACACCAGGGCGCCGGTACCGGCTATCGCGAGCATGACGACGGGACTCTCGAACCGCAGCGCGACGAGCGCGCCAAGCCACAACCCGACATGCGATGCCGCCCACGCCCATGCGGGGGTCAGGAGCCACCCCACCACCACGAGCAAGTGCGCCATCCATCTCGGCACGGTGCGTTACCCTCGGGGGGGACGCGCTAGCACGATAAGCGCTAACAGGACGAGCGTCGCCACGAAGCCCGCGCCGGCAGCGACGGGCATGAACAGCACGCCGCCCAGTCCCAAGCCCAATCCCAGACCGAGACCACCACCGACCGCGGGCATCGCCACAGACCGGATCGACGTGTCGCCGCCGCGGGCGGCTCGGCCGGCCGTCACGATCGCGCCCATCCACGCGACGAACGTTCCGAGCATCCACCAGATCGGGAGATACCACCATGTGCTCCCGCCCCCGATCGCATCCCACGTCCAGGGGAACGCGCGGAACGGACGCAGCACGATGATGTCGATGGCCATGAAGGCGATCGTACCCCACAGCCCGATGGCCGCAGCGCTCGCGACACCCTGAACAGTGCGCGACGCCGCGAAGAAGCCCGGCAGGAATGCCGCCGCCACGCCACCAGCCAACACGATGACCATGAGCAGGACCGACGTGACAAGTCCGGGCGACAGCAACCGGGAGACGGCAAGGAAGAGACTGACCGCAACCGCGGTAGCAGCACCGACGATGGTTCCGCTCTGGAGCACGTGCCGGAATTCGGAGCGATCAACTGTCGCGGAAGTCATGGATCTCCCGTCCGAGGGGTGTGCAGCATCGTTTCTGCTAATCTAAACCACGCACATTACGAGGCAAAGACAAACAGCACCGTGAGATCGGTTACCGCCCACGCGGCCAGCGCCCGATACATCCCCCGCTGATGTTGCCTCGGACTCCAGCCGCCAGAACCGAACAGCCACGGCAACAACACGACCAGCCAGAGCACGAGCGGCACGAGCAAGGTAAACCCTTTCGGGCCGACGGGCAGACGCCAGGTTGCCCACGCGAACAGCCCGAACGCCAGCAGTATCGCAAGGGTCGCCACAACGAGACTGGTACGCATCCCCAGAATCAATGCGAGGGTGCGATCGCCGCGCCGCCGGTCCTCATCGAACTGATACAACTGCGTGAGCGGATAGAGCCCGGCAAACAGGGGGCAAAATGCGAGCAAGATGAGTCCGTGACCCAGGTCGAGCGGTCGTCCCGTCGCGGCCCAGGCGGCATACGGTGTGAGCGTACCGAAGCCCCACATGTTGATGACCCAGTCCACACCGGCGACCGCTTTGAAACGAAATGGCGGCACCGAGTAGAGGATCGACAGGACAAAACAGATCGCGTAGGCGATCTGAAAACCCGCCGGGAGCAGCAGCGCCAGCGCCTGGCCGCCGCCAAGCAAGACGAGACTGAAAGAAAGGAGGTGGCGCGGCAGCGTGGGCGGCGAGTTCAAATACCCGATGTCACCCTCGTCCTTGTCGAACACGCTGTTGATGGCGAGCGTGCCGCCGTTCAGGAAGATCACCCAGATGACGAGCGCCAGCAGCGCCCTGCCCAACTGCAGCCCGCCAAGTGCGCCCTGCACCCCCACCGCGAGCACATACCCGAGCAGCGTATGCCCCGCCATGATCGGCCACTCGGCGGGACGCATGTGCAGGATGTAGGAGTAGAGGTCGCCGGGAAGGAGGCGGTACCCCCAGCGGCGCCACGCGTTCAGCGTGCGCGCGTCGGTTACCACTTCACGCCGAGTGCGGCCGCGGCGATCCGCAAGCCGATCAACGTCAGATCGGGCTGCACCGACTCGATCTCCTGGCACAGCGGCGCGGCGAGACCGGCCAGTCCGCCGGTCGCCACGACGAGCGGGCGATTCCGGGACGGCCACTCCGCCTTGATCCGGCGCACGAGCCCGTCCACCGCGTCGGCAGTGCCCCACAGAACGCCGGCGCGAATACAATCCTCGGTGCGCCGTCCGATCGCCTTTGTCGGCGGGAGCAGCTCGGTGGCCGGGAGTTTCGAGGTCTTGCGCACGAGTTCGTCGGACGCGGTGCGCAGGCCGGGCATGATCACGCCCCCGATGAAGCGCGGTGCACTGCTGCCTTCGACGGTGATGCAGTCGAATGTCGTCGCGGTGCCAAAATCGACGACGATCGTGTCCTTCCTGAAGAGCTCGGCCGCGGCGAGCGTGTTGACGATGCGATCGGCGCCGACAGTAAGGGGCTCATCGACATCGAGGACCATCGGGAGCTTGGATCGCCCATCCACGCGCACCGGTTCACGCGTCGTCGCGGCCTCGATCCCCTCGCACAGACTTTCCGTCACCGGCGGCGCGACCGACGCCACGATCGCCGCGCGGACTTCCTGGGTCGAGTGGCCGGCCTGGGTCAGGTGCGCCGTGAACGCCGACGCCCATTCGTCTG
>DATLXS010000195.1:0-12012 GCA_035575675.1 Gemmatimonadales bacterium | reverse complement strand
CATCACGCCGGCGATTTTCGTGGCCGAGAGATTGACGGACGCCATGATCATGACGTTGAAGAACACGCCGAGGTAGATCGCGCGAAATCCGCGCAGGAACGCGGCGGGCTTGCCGGAGTAGCGCAGCTCGTAGAACGCGATATCGGTGAGCGCCGCCGACCGCCGCCACAGCTTGGCGTAGAAGAACACTGTGCAGATGCCGGTGACGGCGAACGCCCACCAGAGCCAGTTCTGCGCCACACCGCCGGTGCGGACCAGATCCGTGACGAGGTTCGGCGTGTCGGTCGAGAACGTCGTGGCCACGAGCGACACGCCCAGCAGCCACCACGACAGGCGCCGGCCCGACAGGAAGAACTCGGCCCGCCCCGAGCTGGCGCGGCGCGTCACCGCGAGGCCGACCGCGACGCACACGAGCCCGTACAGCGCGAGCACCATCCAATCCCAGCCGTTCAGTCGCATCCGAGTCGCTCCAATCCGGCCTTGAGGTTCGTCGGGTACTGACCGGCGTCCACCAGGCGCGTGATCTGATCTCGCACGCGCTCGTCATCCGCCGCATAGGTCATGCCGAACCACTGCGAGCCTGCCGCGGGGAGCACGCGGACTCGCGCGTCGCCCGCTCTCACCTGCGCGCCAACGGCCTCGCTCAACAAGAACTCCGCCTTCGGGTCCGTGCCTTGGACCTCGAGGAACCGCGCGAATTGCCGCTGCAGCAGGGGCAGCAGCGCGGGCGTGAAGCCCCACAGATTCATCGACACGAGCTCACTGCCGTCGAGCGGCACGGTCTTACCGGCGATCGTGTGCCCAGTGTATGTGGAGCCGCGTCCCACGATGTCGGTGACTTCCGTGAGCCGCGTCAGATAGCCCTGTGCGTCCAGCTCCGCGATGGCGCGCGACACGCCGCCGTGCTCAGACGTCGTCTCGCGCAGCGTGTAGCCGACCAGCGCGTGGTCACCGGCGCCCGCGAGATGGTCGAACAACAGACGAAATGCGCCCGCGCCGTAGTAGTCGTCTGCATTCATAACGGCAAACGGACCCCGAATCCCCCAAGCCGCGGCGAGCACTGCGTGACCTGTCCCCCACGGCTTCGTGCGGCCCGGCGGAGCAGGATCGAGCGCCTGGTGCGCGTACGAGACCGCGACGCCGGAGCCGATGACATCCGCCACGTGGCGGCGGAACAACTCCTCTGCTTCCCGACGGATGACCAGGATGACGTTGCGGAAGCCGGCGCGCACGGCGTCGTACACGCCGTAGTCCAACAGTGCCTCGCCATGCGGCCCGAGGGGCGCGAGCTGCTTTAGACCACCGTAGCGCGTGCCGAGGCCGGCTGCCAAGACGACGAGCGTCGGAGGCGGAGCGGGGGTTATACGCGTGCCACGGTGCGGGTCAGGGCGGTTTCCTGTTCGCACAGAGCGTCGAGCAAGGTCAGCTGCGTGCGACACCTATCGAGGTTGTGAGCCGGCCGGGCGATGCGATAGTAGCGATCGCCTTCGAGATAATCGATCAGGAAGCGCATCGCCTGCTCATAGACGATGACCTGCGCCGCCGGCACGAGGAGCTCCCGCTCGGGCTGAGTCAGCAGCTCCCGCGTCGCGCCGATGTAGCCGCAGGCGACGCTCTCGAACAGCTCCGGATCGAGCCGGACGCGGCCGATATCCCGTTCGTCTTCGGCCCCGCGCGTCGCCATGGAGCGGACCAGGTCGCCGAAGTCGTACAGCGCAAGTCCCGGCATGACGGTGTCGAGGTCCACCACGCACAGCGCGTCGCCCGACGCCGCGTCGAACAGCACGTTCGCGAGCTTGGCGTCGTTGTGGACGACGCGCTCCGGCACCGCGCCCCGCCCCGCGGCGTCCACAAGCAATGGCGCCAGGTGACGGCAACCGCGGATCTGGTCGATCTCGGCTCGCACGCTTGCCGCGCGGGCGGCGGTGTCCGACTCGACGGCGCGCTCCAGTGCCTCCAGCCGCCGCGGCGTATCGTGAAAATGCGGGATCGTTTCGTGCAGCCGCGGTCCCGGGAGATCCGCGAGCGCCCGTTGGAAGGCACCATACGCGCCGGCCGCGCGTCCCACGTCCCGGCCGCTCGGCGCCCCCACGACCGGGACCCCGTTCTCGATGAACGTGTACATGCGCCACACGCCGCCCTGATCGTCGACGACAGACGACGCTCCGTCCCGCGCCTCGATGAGGCGCAGCGGTCCGGCAAGATGCGTCGTCACCCGCGCCACGTTTTCCATCAGGCGCTGGTGATCGCGAAACACCTCGGTATTGAGGCGCTGCAAGAAAAACCGCCCGCTCGGGGCTAGCACCACGTAGGAGGTGTTGATGTGACCGGCGGGTCCCGTGAACGGCTCGACGCTCACCACACCAGAGCCGATCGCGAACCGCGCGGCGACGTCCTTCAACGCGCGGCCCACTCCACGACGCGTCGGACTCCGTCGCGCAGGGCCACGGCCGGCTTCCAATCCCAGGTTTGGCGTGCGAGCGCTGGATCGAGGCAGCTGTGCGCGATGTCGCCCGGCCGGTCGGGCGCGAACGTCGGTTCGCGCGAGTACTTGGCCCTGGCCGCGACTTCGCGAAACAGTTCGAGGTCCGAGACTTGGCGTCCCCAACCCAGGTTCGCGACGATGCCGGTGGGTCCGGAGGCGGCCCGGATGGTCGCCTCCACGACGTCGCCCACATAGATGTAGTCGCGCGTCTTGGTGCCGTCGCCGAAGATCGTCACCGGCTTCCCCGCGAGCATCCGAGCGGTGAAGATCGCGACGACGCCGCCTTCGCCGTCGGAGCGCTGCCGTGGTCCGTACACATTGGCGAATCGCAGCGCGGCGTATTCGATCAGCCCCCGCGCCTGGTACGCATTCAGGTAGTGCTCCAAGGCGAGCTTGCTCGAGCCGTAATCGGAAATGGGTCGCGTGGGGTGGGCCTCGGGAACCGGCAGGCGCTCGGGGGGGCCGTACACCGCGGCCGACGACGCGTACACGACGCGGCGCGACCCGGCGGCGTGCGCCGCGCGCAGCACGTTCAGCCCCCCCAGCACGTTGACGCGGGCGTCGTAGTCCGGCTCGCGAATCGACCGGCCGACGTCGGTTTGCGCCGCGGCGTGGAACACGGCCTCGGGTTTGAACGCGGCAACGACGTCGCGCAGCGACGCCCAATCGCAGATGTCGACACGCGCGAAGCGAGCCTCGGACGGGACATTGCTCGCCGAGCCCGTCGAGAGGTCGTCGAGCACGCAGACGGACTGGCCGTCGGCGATGAGGCGGTCCACGAGGTGGGACCCGATGAAGCCTGCCCCGCCGGTCACGAGGGCGCGCAAACCAGTCCCCTTTCATTCGGTTTCTTCTGCTTCTAGCTTCCTTGCCTGGCAATGGGAATATGCCAATTTCGGGGCGTAGCGCAGTCCGGTTAGCGCGCCTGGTTCGGGACCAGGAGGTCGGAGGTTCAAATCCTCTCGCCCCGACCTGACAGGAGGTTGTGAAGGATGGTGGAGGTTGGTGAAGGATCTCGAGGTTGAAGAACCTTCACCATCCTTCACCAACTTCTACGGCCTCGACAACCTGCAGTTAGTCGCGCGCCAGTAGCTCAGCTGGATAGAGCGTCGGCCTCCGGAGCCGAAGGTCCCGCGTTCGAATCGCGGCTGGCGCACTACGCCGCTTATCGCGGCGAGTTTGGCGGGAGATTGCGGCGCTGCAGCGCGCGCCGTGCTTCCGAGCCGAGGTCACGCAACGCACTGACTTTGCCGAACTGCGAATTGGCGAGATCGTCCAATGCGTGGGCCAGGCGAATGCAGCCTTCCTCCGTCACCAGGCGTCGATCCTCGAGGATCTCGCCGATCCGCCTGGCCGCGTTCTTGTTCAGCTTTTCCTCGGCGCGCGACGTCAGTGGCAACGAGCGAGCAGCCGGTTCGTGTGAGTCATCCGCGCGTCGATTCATGGGGCCCCCCCCTCACCCAAGAATATCAGCAACTGGGCAGACCCTCCAGGGAGGCTAGAACGCGATCGCGAACCCGATGCGGCCGAGCGACTGCTGGATCGGCGCCGGCAGCGCCCCGCTGCCGTCGTCGGTCTCGCGCGAAAAGCGCTGGAATCCATAGTCGCCGGTCACGCGCAGGCGGCCCTTCAGCGCATCGACGGTCAGGCCGAGCCCCAGCTGCAGCGCGCCGACCCCCGAGGTCGTCCCGCCCCCCGAATACTTGGCGCCGAACATCAAGCCGCCACGCAGCGCCATCCGCACGCCGGGGCCCAGGAGGTACGCCATCCGCGCGCCGGCGGTAACCGCGCCCACGGATTGGGCTTCGAATTCGGGATCGGCTTTGCGATTGAGGAACCCCAGCTCGCCGGAAACGGGCCCGGCGATGTAGTAGCGCAACCGCACATCGACCTCGGAGGCGTCAAAATCGGTCGTCGCCGCCGCACCCTTGGCGGGCTTGTACTTCACTTTTGTCAGGACGACGTCGGCGGAGAACTTCTTCCACTCGAGCGTGGCCTGAGCGCCGATGCCACTCCCGGTATAGTGAAGATCGGACGAGACCTCGCGATAATCGCCGAAGGCGACCTGCGGGCCGATGCTGATGTGCTGGGCGGAAAGATGGAACGATGGAATGATGGAAAGAAGGACGATGCCGGTCGCAATCCGCCATTTCATCATTCCATCATTCCCACCTTGCGCCCTCATCGCCCACCGCCGGTGCGCGGCAACGGCACGACGCTCAGCGCCACCTGCTGGCGGCGCCTCGTGTTCTCCTGCGCGATCTCGACGTTTCGCCGCGAGATCTGCTCACGCAGCAGCGAGTTGTACAGAATGTTGCCGCGCGCGGCCTGCGGTGCGGGCTTCTTCAGCGTCATGATGAACCCCGCAAGCAGGATCCCGCCGCCAATCGCGCCGCCCTCCCGCATCGACGCCGACCCCAGCTTGCCGTTCGACAGCGCCGACGTCCCCGCCAGCGCCACACCCGTGTAGACAAACGCCAGTCCGAGCGGCCGCCAGCTCTTGGGTGGCACTTCGGTCTCGGGCAGGTAGGTGTACCCGGGCAAGCTCGTCAGATGCGCCAGCGTGTCGACCGCGCCCTGCGTGACCCGAATCGGCTGCGACGCGGAGAAACTGTTTTGGCCCACCGTTGCATCGACAACGACGTTGTAGTTGCCCGCGGGGACGGGATCGCCATTCGGCATGCGCGCCGGCCAGCGGATGTTGACCTGACCGTTCGCGACGGTCGAATCGATCCGCACGCTGCCGAGCGTGCCGCCGGTGACTCGGGTGACCACCCGCGACGGCTGCGTCACCGTGTACCGAATCCCCACCGCCCCCTGTCCGCCGATGAAGTCCACGCTGTCGACCCGCAGCTGCCGGATGACGAGGATTTGCGTCAACGCCACCTGGAACGCGCTGAGCGCCTTGGGTGAAGTCCGATTGGGATCGAGCTCGCGCTCGGGCTCGATCAGCACGACCTGCTTGAACGCGTCCACCGCCTTCAGGATCGAATCCATGCCGCTGTAGCTAAACCCGAGCATCTCGTAGGCGCGCGCGCGCTCGAACCCTGTGAGCCGCTCGCGCAGGGAGGCGTGACCGAGCGTCAGCGCCTGGCGGTAGTCGAGGTTGTCGAACGCCTGCTGCGCGCGGCGCAGCGTGGCGTTCTGGACCGTTTGCGCCACGAGCGCAGGACAGATCAGCGGAACGATGAGGAGCAGCCAGGTCGAGCGACGCATCACTCTGAGCCCTCCTGTTCGAGCACGTAGGTCCTGCGCACCGTCGTGTTGGCCGGCACGTCGACCGTCTCGGTCTTGGTCTTGAATCCGGCGCGTTCCACCCGGATCGTGTGCCGGCCGGCCGATACCGCCTCTTCGATCACGGGCACCGATCCGAGATCACGTCCGTCGATGAACAGCGTTCCCGGCGGATTGGAGTTCACCGAGACGTAGCCTTGCGCGGCGACTGGCGCCGTCTGCTGGCGATGGTCAGTCCCCCGGCGCGGAGTTTCGACCGGTACCGTCACTGGTGGCGGCGCCGGCGGCGGCGCCGGTGGCACCGACGCCTGGGGAGGCGGCGGCGCTGCGGGCGGCCGTGACTCGCTTTTCCTGCCCAGAACGAGATACCCGCCGACGCCGACGACGACCACTACCAACGCGCCGATCACCATGCCGACGCTCGAGCGCTTCTTCTTCTCGGCTCCGAGCTTCAACCCGGCGCGCGGAATCGGCGTCGTGGGAGCGGTTGTCACCTCGGTGGGTGCATCCGCGGTAGCGGTTCGGGCGGCGGAGGGCGGCGGAGGGCGGCGCTGTGCTTTCGCGCGCTCGCCAGACTTCGGCGTCGCGACGGGCTGCTCCGGCCAGACCGCCGTCGCAAACTCCTCCATCGTCCCAAAGCGCTGATCGGGCTCCTTGGACAGCGCCCGGGCGATCGCGACGGAAAGAAACTCCGGGACCTGGGCGCGCTTGGCGCTGATGCGCGGCATTTCTTCGAAGATGTGCTTATAGAGGATTGTGTGAACGGAGTCGCCGGAATAGGGCAGCTCGCCGGTAAGCATGCGATAGCCCACGACGCCTAAGGAATACTGGTCGGCGCGCCCATCCACCGTCCCGCCCTTCGCCTGCTCGGGCGCCATGTAATGCGGCGTGCCGATGATCATGCCGGTTCCCGTGAAACCACTCGCCGCCTGCAGCGCTTTCGAGATCCCGAAATCGGTCAGCATCACGCGGCCGTCGTGGTCGAACATGATGTTCGCCGGCTTCACATCGCGATGCACGACGCCGCGCTGGTGCGCGTGGCCGAGCGCGCACGCCGCTTCCCAGAGCACGCGCTGGATGTAGTCGATGGTAAGCTGTTGCTTCTGATCGATCACGTCCTCGAGCGACGTGCCCGCGATGTACTTCATGACGAAGTAGTTGAGGCCGCCTTCGCTCTCGACGCGGTAGATCGGGATGATGTTCGTGTGGTCGAGCTTCGCCGCCGTCTTCGCTTCCTGTTGGAAGCGCTTGACGATCTGCTCGTCCATCGAGATGTCGGGCGGGAGCACTTTGATGGCGACTTCGCGCTCGAGCGTAAGGTCGTGCGCGAGGAACACCGCCCCCATGCCACCTTTTCCCACCATCCGGTCGACGCGGTACTTCCCCTCGACGAGGCGCTGCAGCCGCTGCATCAGACCATCGGTGCCGGTGCCGGCGCCCAGCGTGCCGCCCCCGGTCACGTCGGCGCCGCAGGCCAAGCAGAACTTGCTACCGTCCGGCAGGGGCGTGTGACACTTGACGCATTCCATCGTCGATCCGGCAGCTCCCGTCATGGGCGGGCGCGCGGGGCGAGGAACGTGCTGCGCCTGCTTCCGGACACCCCGGGCGAGGCGTGTGGGCGCGCCTTACTGGCTCCGGGGACCGCCGGTCCCGGCAGGATGAGATTGCAGGTGCGGCTCCCCGGAACGGCCGGGATTTGTTTGATGCACATCGAGTAGCGCATGGCGACACCGGCGTAATCCACGACCGCCACGTAATACGATCCGGCGCTCAACCCAAGTATGAGGTTTTCGGTCGACCCGGCGTTCAGCGACGACCCCACCTCGGTGACGTTGGAGCCTGTCGAGCCCGGCACCGTGAGCACGTAGATGTCGATGTCCGACGAGTCCCGCCCCGCCACGAAGGGGCGGCTTTGGATGCGGAACAGCGTGGAATCGCCGAGACCGGGCACGGGAACGTTGATGCGGTACCAATCGATCTCGAACGGATTGTCGATGTTCAGCGTATCGCTGAAGCCGGGCAAGCCGGACGCCCGCGTCGGAATGTTGATCTGCTTACTGTCCGCGTAGTGACACAGATCGTTTTCCTCGTACGCGTCGGGTTTGATTCGTGGGTCTGCCGTGAAATACCCCTGGGCCACCGTCAGTCCGTATCGCTGGGTGCGCGAGAAGAAGGTCAGGACGTGCAGATCATGGCTGGGCAAGGTCTTGAGTGCCACGGTCGTGGACTCGCGCGACGTCTGCAGGGGTTGGAATTCGTCCCCTTTGCAGCGCGAGAAATCCGAGCCGACGAAATCCGCGGAGTCGCGACCATAGAACTTCTCGACCGGGTCACCCGACGCACCGTAGGCGTACGCCAGCGAGTCGAGCAGGAACGTCCGCGTCGCGGCAGCACTGGTGTCGCCGAACGACGGGTACTTGATGAAGAACGTGAGCGCCTGGGTGGAGTCGAACGTGTGGAAATGAAACCAGTCTTCGCCCTCGCCCAGCGTCCGGTCTACCGGTTCGAACGCGAGCGCGGGATTCGCGAAGAGGATCGGCGCCAACGCCGTCCCGGGCCACGGACCGCCCGCGTCGAGGTCGATATCGGTGGGGATCGTGTCGTTCGGCTCAAACACGTCTTCTTTCTCGACGAGCGTCGTCGCCGTGTCGAGCCCGAACACGCCCGCGCCGAGAAAGAACAGTTGTCCGCTATGCGCCGGCGGCGGAACCCAGAACTTGATCTGTCCGAGACCGACCGAGTCGCGGATACGAGAGAATGGATACTCGATCAGGTTCACGTCGCCGAGACTGGCGAGGAACATCGAATCGACGCCGACGCCGTAGATCGTCAACACCTCACCATAATGCGCGTCCCGAGGCCGCACGCTGTCGATCTCCAGCGGATTGGCGACTCGCAGCGAAAGGTCGGCGAATTGCGCGTGCTCGAACGACACCGCCCGTGCGATGATGTCGACGTTGCCGCTGTTCACGCCTGTGACGGTGGCGTAGCCGCAGCAGTCCTTGTCCACCCGCGCGATCGATCCACTGCCGCTCCCAAACGCGAAATCGACGTTGCCGATCGCCTGCGTGTCGGCGCCGATCACGCGCCACGCCTGGGCGTAGATCGAGACTTCCTGACCCCGCAGGACGACGTGTGACGGCGCCTGGAGCGTGACGAAAACCTTGTCGCTCTTATCGGTTGGGAAGGCACAGGTGACGCCTGCCAGCGCCACTGCGACTGTTACGATGGGGGTAGCTCGGCGGAGACTGCGCATCCGGCTCAATCCGTGTACGTGAGGTCCGAACATACAATACGCGGGATGGTCCGGCCAGACTGTGACTCAGAGCGTGCCGCGCCGCTTGAGGTCGAGATACTTCGCGACCACCGCCTGCGCCGCGCGCTCCGGTGTGACATCGATCACCAGCACACCCGCCCGGCGCATGTGCCCGAGCGCCTCCTCGCGCGCATGCAGCAGCTCCTCGGCCGCCGCCTTGCGGAATGCGTCCCGCGGGATCGCGGGCCGCTGCGTTGCGACGGCATCGAGCTCGCGATTGCGCAGCGTCACGGCGAGAGGCAGGTGGCGCGGACGCAACGTCGCCACGTTGGCCACGAGCGCATCGGACGCAAAGCGATCGATGACATCGGTGAACAACACCGTCAACGCGCGCTTGCGGTTGCGCGCCGCGAGATAGCGAAACGCCCCGGGATAGTCGGGCTCGACCATCCTGGGCTGGACCTCCGCCAGTACGTCCATCACCCCGCGCACGCCGCTCCGGCCGCGCTCGGGCGCGACGAAGTGCTGGACGCCGTCGGCGAACGTCATGATCCCGACGTTGTCGTCGTGCTGCGCCGCCGCGTACGCCAGCTCGAGCGCCGCCTGCACCGCGAAGTCGAGCCGCGCCACGCCGGCCGACACGTCGGCGGTCATCAGCCGGCCGGTATCCAGCACGAGCAGCACCTGCTGACGGCGCTCGGCCTCGTACTGGCGCGTGATCACCTTGGCGCGCCGCGCGGTCGCCTTCCAATCGATGTGCCGCAGATCGTCACCCGGTACCCATTCGCGCAGCGACTCGAACAGCCGCCCCTCACCCAGCCGGCGAATCGGTTTGGTCCCCGCTTCCCGCCGTCGCATGGCCTCGGCCACTGAGGCCCGCAGCCGAACCGACACGAGCGGCGGATAGACGACGACCTCCCACGGCAGCGGCACGCGGACACGGCGACGGCCGAGTCCCAGCGGTCCAATGCTGTCGAGCACGAAGCCCCCGGCGCCGCCGCGCTCGCGCCCGCGCCGCAGCGGCACGACGGGCACCGTCTCGCGGCCAACGGCGCGCGGCTCGATTCGCAAGACTCGAGGCGGCTGTGGACCGCCCAGGATCTCGGGACGCACCTCACGGACCCGCAGGCGCACGCGGCGCCCGGAGAGATTGGCCCAGCGGTACGTGACCTCCCCGGGGTGCCCCACCGACAACGCGGGCAGCGGCTCGCGGCTCACGGTGACCGGCCCCGCGACGTCGGCGTCGATCCAGACCAGGACGATCAGCACCAGATCGGCAACCAGCATCACGTCGAGACCCCACGGCGTCCAGAATCCGGCCACGCCCAGCAACGACAGGACGCCTGCAATCACGAGCGCCCGTGGTGTCCACAGGATCCCGGCGACCGTGCCAAGGGCATACCACAGCCCAACGAACGCCGCGATGACGGCGCCGGCGAGCACCATCGGCTGCGGGTTCACGCCGTGGGAGCCTCGATCCGGTCCAGAATTGCCTTGAGCGCCTGATCGGCGGTCACACCCTCGAGCTCGAGCTCAGGCGCCACGTTGACGCGATGCCGGAGGATCGCGGGGGCGAGCTGCTTCACGTCGTCGGGAATCACGTAGTCACGCCCGTCGAGCAGCGCGGTCGATCGTGCGGCCTTGAAGAGCGACACGCCGGCGCGGGGGCTGGCGCCCAGTGTCAGCGAAGCGGCCTCGCGCGTGGCGCGCACGATCGCCGTGATGTAGGCGGTGATGCGGGGCTCGACGCGCACGGCATCGACCACCCGTCGCAGCTGCTCAAGGCCGTCGGCACCGATCACCGGTGTGACGCCGTAGGTGTCGGTGCGGTCGGCCTCGAAGCCTTCGACGTACCGCGTCAGGATCCCCTGCTCCACTTCCGCCGACGGATAGCCGATCTGCACTTTGGCCATGAAGCGATCGAGCTCGGCCTCCGGCAACGGGTAGGTACCCTCGAACTCGATCGGGTTTTGTGTGGCGAACACGGTAAACGGCTGTGACAGCGGATGGCTCTGGCCGTCCACCGTCACGGTCCGTTCCTGCATCGCCTCGAGCAGGGCGGCCTGCGTCTTGGCCGGCGCGCGGTTGATTTCGTCCGCGAGCACGAGGTCGGCGAAGACCGGCCCCGGCCGGAACGAGAACTGCTGAGCCCCGGTGAGGAGCGTGATGCCGGTGATGTCGGCCGGCATGAGGTCGGGGGTGAACTGGATGCGGACAAAGCGCACGTCGAGCGCGAGCGCGAGCGTTCGCACCAGGAGCGTCTTCGCGGTCCCGGGAACGCCCTCGAGCAGAATGTGCCCGCGCGCGAGCAGGCAGACGAGCACCTCGCGTGTGGCAGCTTCTTGTCCCAGCACCACCCGGCGCAGGGATTCTAGAATGCGTTGCGCGTCGTGCGCGGGCGCAGCTCCTCCCACACGTCCTCCACGGCTTGAGCGGCAAGAAGCACGCGTTGCTCATCGCGATCGCGTGCAATGAGAAGATGATGTAACCGGCGGACGGCGCCGCGGCCCGCGGGGCCGCGCATCGCCAACTCCAGGCTTTCGAGCCACGGCACGACATCGCCGCTCCCGAGATGCCCGGTCCGACTCAGCCGGCGCCGCAATCCCAGCGCCAGGCGCTCCACGGCGGTGTCCGCGGCGCCGGCGCTCTCGAGCCCGGCGCCGAGCGCCTCGAGATGCTCGAGCGGCGAGCGCCGCCGCCGTTCGATCACGGATAGCGCGGGACCGAAACGCACCGCCGTCATCGCGAGCCACACCAGGGCGACGGCAATGAGCTGCAGGATCGCCCAACCCGCCGGCGAGCTCCGCAACCAGGCCCACGTGCGACCGGAGGGCGATACGGAATTCTCGCTGCCGAACCCTTGATGGTATTCGTCCCACACGACCCGGCCGGGACGCTCGGGCCGCGGCGTGAGCAGCGGCAGCAGCGCGATGGGAACGTCGGTGTCGCGCCAGACGCGGTTCGTGAACCAGCGCCGATCGGCGGCGAGCGTGATCGTGCCGCCGCCCCGGTAGCGCAGTCGCAGGATCGCAGGCCG
>DATLXS010000194.1:0-19038 GCA_035575675.1 Gemmatimonadales bacterium | reverse complement strand
GACGCTGCCGCTCGCGTCGCAGGTGGAGGTCGCATGACGGCGGTCGGCGAGCGCTACGCGGTGCGGGTGATGGTGACGCCGGCGTGGGAGCAGGTGCCGGTGCAGGTCGATGACGCGACGACCGTCGCCCAGCTGAAGCATCAGGCGCTGCAGGCCGCGCTCAAGACGACGGAGAACGAGCGAAGCTTCGTCGTAAAGTTCCGTGGTGCGCAGGTGCTCGACGAGTCCACCACCATGCGGGCACTCGGCGCGGTGCCGAACGCGCCGTTCATCGTCCTGCCCGCGCGGCGCCAACCGGTCCGATGAGCACGTACGCGTTTACGCGTGGCGTCACGATCTTCGCCGTGGGGTTTCTGCTGCTCAACGCGGCATTGTTGTTCATGGTGAACCGGTACGTCTGGGCCGCGGTGTTCGCCGTTGCCGCGGTGCTCGTCGTGATCGGCTGGTTCTGGTACCGCCGGGCGATGGCAGAGCTCATCGATGCGCGAAAAGAAATGAAACGCGAAGTCGAATCCCTCCGCAATCTGCTGCACACGCACCGCAAGGAATAGTGTCCGTCGCAGTCGTCTGGAATCCGGCGTGCCGGCATCACTACGGCGGCGCCGGGCACCCCGAGCGCCCGCAACGCTTCGAGGCGGTGCTCGAGGCGCTGCGAGGCCCCGAGCTGGCGAGGCTCATCTCGTGGGTCGAGGCGGCTGCGGCGACTCGGGAGGCAATCGAGCGCGTGCACCCCCCGGAATACCTCGACCTGCTGGAAGCGCTCGCCGGGCGCGGCGGCGGCGCGCTCGATGCCGACACATTCCTCGGGCCCAGGAGTTGGGAGAGCGTGCTGGCGTCGGCGGGCGTCGCCCTGGCGGCGGTCGAGCAGGGCCTCGCGTCCGGGCGCGCGTTCGGCATCACGCGCCCGCCGGGTCACCACGCGCTCGCCGCGCGCGCGATGGGGTTCTGCTTCCTCAACAATGTCGTGCTGGCCGCGCGCCACGCGCAGGCACTCGGCTGCGCGCGCGTGCTGATCGTCGATTGGGACGTGCACCACGGCAACGGCACGCAGGCGCTGGTGGAGCACGACGCTTCGATTCGCTTCGTCTCAATGCATCAGGACCCGTGGTATCCGGGCACCGGAGCCGCGGACGAGCGCGGCGTCGGCAACGTGTTCAACATTCCGCGGCCGGGCGGGCTGCCGCGCGCCGTCTACGCGCGCGACTTCCTCGCCGGGGTCGATGCGGCGCTCGCGCAGTGGAGTCCCGACATGCTGCTCATCTCCGCGGGATTCGACTCGCTCGCAGGCGATCCGCTCGGCGAGTTCACCCTCGAGCCCGACGACATCGCCGATTGGACCGACGCGCTGCGCGCGCGCATGGGAACGCGTCCCGTCGTCGGCGTGTTGGAGGGCGGCTACCGACTCGATCTGCTCGCGGCCGGTGTCGTGGCGCACGTGCGCGCGCTATCTTGAGTTTGTGACAGTCACCAGCGTCCCCCAAGCCTCGAAAAACTGGCCGGCGAGCATTTACCGGCGGCCGGACGGCACGCTCGAGCAGGACTTCTCCCCGGCGCGCATCCGCGAAATCGTGCAGAGCGGGGAAGGGGAGCTGTGGGTCGACCTCGACAGCACGAACATGCTGCAGCACGCACTGCTCGAAAAAGTGTTTGCGTTCCACCCCTTGTCGATCGAAGACACCTTGTCGCCCGGCACGCGCGTCAAGTTCGAGGAGTACGACCGCTACGTCTTTGTGGTGATGGCGGTCGTCCGTTTCGACGAGGGCACGCCCGAGCCGTACGATCTCTCCACGTCGAACCTGTATTTCTTCCTCGGCAAGAACTTCCTGGTGACGGTGCACGCGTTGCCGTCCAAGAGCTGCGCCGTCGTGCACGAGCGCTTGTTGCGCAATCCGGACCTGCTCGCGCGGGGCGCCGAGATGACGATGCACAACATCATCGATCAATCGGTGGACGCGTACTTCCCCCTGGTCGAAGACCTCAACGTCATGGTGGACGGGCTGGAGGAGCGGCTGTTCGAGAAGTTCGACCCGCAGCTGATTCACGAGATCTTCAAGGCGAAACGCGCGGCGTTCTCGCTGCGGCGACACGTCGGCCCGCTCCGCGAAGTGCTGAACATCCTCACCAACCGGCCCTGCGGCTTCATTCGCCAGGACACGCAGCTGTACTACCGCGACGTGTACGATCACACGATTCGCATCGTGGAGTCGATGGACACGGTGCGCGATCTGCTGGCGGGCGTGCTCGAGACCTATCTGTCGCAGACGTCGAACCGCCTGAACACCGTCATGAAGCAGCTGTCGATCGTGGCCACAATTGCGCTGCCGCTGATCGTGATCGGCGGGATCTTCGGCATGAACTTCAGCCAGATGCCGTTCACCCACAATCCGTACGGCTTTTACGGCGCGCTCATCGTGATGGCGGTGACGTCCGGCGTCACCATGTGGTGGCTCAAGAGGAATCGATGGATCTGACGCTCCACGTCGAGCAGTGCTCCATCACCACGCGCCATCCCTTCGCGATCGCGCGTGGCTCGACGAACGGATACAAGCGCGCCTGGGTGCGGCTGGTGGACGGCGACGGCCAGGAGGGATGGGGCGAGGCGGATCCCTCGTCGTTTTACGGCGAGAGTCTCGACACGGTGCTCGCGGCGTTCGGGAAGCTCGCCGCGCACCTGCCGCGGGACCCGTTCGATCTCGAGGGGGCCGAGGCGCGCTGGGCGCAGGTCGTGCCGAAGAACTGGGCCGCCCGTGCGGCGCTGTCGGCGGCGCTGCACGATCTCGTGGGGAAGAAGCTGGGGCAGCCGCTGTGGCGGCTGTGGGGGCTCGATCCCGCCAAGGCCCCGATCTCGTCATTCACGATCGGTCTCGACACGCCGGAGAAGATCCGCGCCAAGGTACGCGAAGCGGACGCCTATCCGATTCTGAAAATCAAGCTGGGCACCGATCAGGACGAAGAGATTCTGCGCACCATCCGCGACGCGACCGACAAGCCGATTCGGGTCGACGCGAACGCGGGGTGGGACGTCAAGCGGGCCAAGCAGATGATCCCGAAGTTGAAGGAATGTGGCGTCGAGTTTCTCGAGCAACCGCTCCTCCCCGACGATCTCGACGGCCTGGCCGAGGTGCGACGCGTCGCGGCCAAGCACCACCTGCCGGTAGTGGTGGACGAAAGCTGCCTCGTCGCCGCCGATATCCCGCGCCTCGCGGGCCGCGCCGACGGCATCAACATCAAGCTGGCCAAGTGCGGCTCGCTGCGCGAAGCGCTGCGCATGATTGCGACCGCGCGCGCGCACAGCATGCTGGTCATGGTCGGCTGCATGATCGAGACGTCGCTCGGCATCACGGCGGCGGCGCACTTCACCCCGCTCGTGGATGCGGCCGACCTCGACGGCGCGGCCCTGACGGTGGACGACCCGTTCACCGGCGCCACCATCGATCACGGCCAGATTCGGCTGCCGGCTGAGCCAGGACTCGGTGTGCGGCGGCGATGACATATGCGGCAGTCGTCCTCCCGGTCCCGGTAAACCGCTCCTACATCTACGAAGTCCCTGAAGCGCTGGCGGCGCGCGTCGTTCCCGGTGCCCGCGTCGTGGTGCCGTTGCGGCGGCGCAGCGTCGTGGGGATTGTGACAGAGGTGGTCGGTCATCGGTCGTCGGTTGGAATCGACATCAAGCCGATTGCCGCTGCCCCAGACGACGAGCCCGCGATCTCGCCGGCACTGCTCGAGCTGGGGCGGTGGATGTCGGACTACTACGGCGCGCCGCTCGGCCTCGCGCTGCGGGCGATTCTGCCGGGACCGCTCTGGAGCGTGGCCCGGCCGAAAGGCCCGGCGCCGCTCGAAGAACGGTTGCTGGTGCTGACCGGAAACGGGATGGAATCGTTGCTCGAGCGCGAGCGGCGCTTCAAGCGCGCACCCAGGCGGCGGGCGGTCTATGAGACCGTCGAAGCGCTGGGCGGCTCGGCCCCGGTCTCGCATCTCGTGAAGCAGCTCAACCTCTCGAACAGCGCCCTCGAGGGCCTGGTGGAGCAGGGGCTCGCCCGCATCGAGCGCGTGCCCGAAATGCGTGATCCCTTCGCCGACCTTTCCTCGCCGCCACCGGCGGAGCTGACCACCGGCCAGCGCGCCGTGGTCAGGGGCATCGCGGAGACGCCGGTGGAGACGCCCGTCTTGATCCACGGAGTCACGGGTTCAGGGAAGACGCTGGTGTACCTGGACGTGCTTCGTGCGGTTGTGCAGAGGGGCAACGGGGCAATCTTGCTCGTCCCGGAGATCGCCCTGACGCCGCAGACGGTCGCAAGGGTGCGCGGCGTCTTTGGCGACAAGGTCGCGGTGCTGCATTCCGGGCTCTCGGACGGCGAGCGCGCCGATGCCTGGCGGGCGCTGCGCCGTGGTGAGCGGCTGGTCGCCGTCGGGCCGCGCTCTGCCGTCTTCGCGCCGGTGCAGCGGCTCGGCGCGATCGTCGTCGACGAGGAACATGAGCCGAGCTACAAGCAGGGGTCGGCGCCGCGCTATCATGCGCGGGACGCCGCCGCGATGCGCGCCCGGCTCGAAGGGGCGCGCCTGATCCTCGGAAGCGCCACGCCATCCTTGGAGAGTCTGCAGTCGGCGAGCGAGGGACGCGTCACGACGTTCGCGCTGCCGGATCGCGTGGAGATGCGGCCGCTGCCGCCGGTCGAGATCGTCGATCTGCGGAGCGCGCCCCGCATCGCTCCCGCGGAGGCGGGCGTGATCCCGTGGAGCGAGGCGCTGGATGTGGGCGTTACAGGCGCGCTCGAGCGGGGCGAGCAGGTCATTCTCATGCTCAATCGCCGCGGCTTTGCGACATTCGTGCAGTGTCCCGCCTGCGGCAACGTGCCCGGGTGTCCGCAATGCGCCATTGCCCTCACCGTGCACCAGACGCCGCCGGCGATGCGCTGCCACTACTGCGGCCACGAAGACCAAATACCGAGTACCTGCTTGGTCTGCGGCCACGAGACGCAGCGCCTCCGCGGCCTGGGGACGGAGCAGCTCGAGCATTTCCTGGGGCTGCGCTACCCACGCGCCCGCATCGCGCGGATGGATCTCGACACGACCACGAGCAAATGGGCGCACCACCACATCCTCGAGCGCGTGGCGCGCGGCGAGGTCGACATCCTGCTGGGCACGCAGATGATCGCCAAGGGGCTCGACTTCCCGAACGTGACCGTCGTCGGGGTCGTGGATGCCGACACCGGGCTGCACTTTCCCGACTTTCGCGCGGGCGAGCGCACGTTCCAGCTTGTGGCGCAGGTCGCCGGGCGGGCGGGGCGGGGCCCGAAGGGCGGTCGCGTGTTCGTGCAGACGCGCGCGCCCGACCACCACGCCATTCGCGCTTCCGCGGCGCATTCGGTCTCGCAGTTTGCGGCTATCGAACTGCCCCTGCGAACACCTCCACATCCTCCATATCCTCCACGAACAGGTTTGGTGCGGTTCGTTATCGCGTCCAGCGACCACGCTCGCACGGCGGACCTGGCGGAGCGGGTGGCAACCTGGCTCAGGCGAGCGTCGACGGAGCGGTTAGACGGCGCGCTCACGGTGCTCGGGCCCGCGCCGTGCCCGCTCATGCGGCTCAAGGGAAAGTGGCGCTGGCACGTGCTCGTGAAGGCGGCGGAGCCGCGCGTGCTCGGCCGAGTGGTGCGCGCGTGGCGGGCGAAGGCGCATCGCGCCGTCAGCGTCGATCGCGATCCGGTTTCACTCTTGTGAAAGCCGATTCGGTGCGGGTATTTTGACCGGCCTGTGAGTCGCCCCCGGTTTCAGTACCGACCACCCAACTTTGCCGCGCCGCCGTTAGCGGGCGCGCCCGACGCGCGATTCACACCCGCACCCGCCGACGGGGTCCTGCCCGACGGTTTTTTTTCGACCACGAACCTGCCGACGTACGTCAAAGTGCCGGGGGGGGGCTCATGGCGCCGGCCGCGGCTGCCACGGATGGATTGCGTGATCGTGCGCAGCGCGGACGACCTCGTCACGACCGAGCCCCGGCGCGTGCGGCGCGGCGACAAGGTCGCCGTCGGAGCGGCGGAAGACGGCAGTGAAGGGATCTTCGTGCACGTCGAAGGGTTTCTCGGCGGGACGCGCAGCCCGAACGAGTTTCGCTTCATGGCCACAGAGGTATCGCGCGAGCGGCCCGTGGACTACAGCGTGCTCGCGGAGCTGCTCGGGGAAGAGCAGGAGCGCGGCGGCAAGATCCTGTGGGTGATCGGTCCGGCGCTGGTGCATGCGCGCGCGCGCGAGGACATGATCTGGTTTATCGAGCACGGCTATGTGAATACGCTGTTCGGCGGGAACGCGGTCGCCGTGCACGATCTCGAGGCCGCGATCTTCGGCACGACGCTCGGGATGTCGAGCTCGGGAGAAAGCGTCGAAGGCGGGCATGGGTTGCACATGCGGGCGATCAATGCGATCCGGCGCGCGGGCTCGATCGAAAAGGCGGTGGGGCAGGGCATCGCCAAGAGCGGCATCATGCACGCCCTGGTGACCCATCAGATCCCGTACGTGCTTGCCGGATCGATTCGCGACGACGGCCCGCTGCCGGACGTAATTCCCGATACCCTGGCCGCGCAGGACGCCATGCGTTCCCACACGGCGACCGCGACATTCGCCATTTTCGTGGCGACGGCGCTGCACGCGATCGCGGTAGGCAACATGCTGCCGGCGTTCGTGGACACGGGGGTGACGGAAGACATCCGGCCGCTCACGACGATTTGCGTGGATCAAACCGAGTTCGTCGTCACGAAGTTACGTGATCGTGGCACGCATCAGGCCTACGGCGTCGTCACTAATGCGCAGGATTTCATGCACGTCCTGCGCTTCTATGTGGAGCGATGGCAGCAGACGAACCCGGTCCGGACTCCGGCCCCGTCTTCCCGCTAGCCGCTCCGGCGCCGGGTAAGGGCGCGGGGTGGGCCAAGCTGGCGGCGGCGGTCGAAGCGCGGGTCCCGCCCGCGGAGATCGAGACGCTGTACGTCTTCCGGCCGATCAAGCGGGAAGGCAAGGAGTGGGGTACCGCGGTGGTGACGCGAAAGGCCGCGGATGGCCGGTTGCGCGTCTACACGGCGAAATACATGCTCGTGGTGCGCGGCAAGGAGCGCGGGCAGGCGAAGATCGAAGTCGTCGAGGTCGCGCTGAGTCCGGCCGCAGTGTTGGCGAAGGTGATGGAGGCGATGGTGGACCGGGGCGGCGACACGGAGCCGCCGGTCGAGCTGGGTCCCGCGGTATGGTACGAGGGGAGGTAGTCGCGAGTTGATTGACTCACGCATGTTCATCCCGACCAAAGCCTTTTTGACCAAGGGCGTCGGCCGGCACAAGGAAAAACTCACCAGCTTCGAGATGGCGCTGCGCGATGCGCACCTCGCGAACTTCAATCTGGTGCGCGTCAGCTCGATTTTCCCTCCGCATTGTGAGTTGGTGGATCGCGAGGAGGGCATGAGCATGCTCAAGCCGGGGCAGGTCGTGTTCGCGGTGATCGCGGAGTCCGCGACGAACGAGCCCAGCCGGCTCGTGGCCGCGTCGATCGGCGTCGCGATGCCGGCGGATCCGTCGCACCACGGCTACATCTCGGAGCATCACAGCTACGGCCAGAACGAGTCCGTCTCGGGGGAATACGCCGAGGACCTGGCGGCCTCGATGCTCGCCACCGTCCTCGGCGTCCCGTTCGAGGCCGACCAGGCGTGGGACGAGCGCCGCGAGCAGTGGCTGCTCTCGGGCGAGATCGTCCGCACCATGAACGTGACGTCGACCGCCGAGTGCGGTGCCGACGCGCGCTGGACCACCGTCGTCTCCGCCGTCGCGTTCTGCGGCTAAGGCGCCCGGGTGGGCCCTGCCGTGGCGTTCGCCGCCGGCCTCCTGAGTTTCCTGTCGCCGTGCGTGCTGCCGCTCATCCCGAGTTATATCGGGTACCTGACCGGGATGACGGTGGAGGAAGTCGAACGGCGGCGCGGCACCGCAATGCTGCACGCCTTATGGTTTGTGGCCGGGTTCTCGCTGGTGTTCGTGCTGCTCGGCGCTGGGGCGTCGGCGGTCGGCCACCTGCTGCGCGACTATCAGGTGTGGCTCGGCCGGGTGGGCGGCGTGCTGCTCATTCTGTTCGGGATCTATCTGCTGGGTTTGTTGCGACCCGCGCTTCTCATGCGCGAATGGCGGATCGAGCTGGCGCGCAAACCGCTTGGCTATTTCGGCTCCGGCGTCGTCGGGTTCACGTTTGGCGCGGCCTGGACGCCCTGTATCGGGCCGATTCTCGGCGGCATTCTGACCTTGGCGGCCACCCAGACGGGGTTGGGGCAGGGCATCGGCCTGCTCGCGGTCTACGCCCTCGGCCTCGCGGTGCCGTTCTTGTTGACCGCGCTGGCACTGGACCGGTTTCTGGTCTGGTTTCAGCGTTTCAGACCGTACATAGTATGGGTCGATCGAATCGCCGGCGGGATGTTGATCGTGCTGGGCATTCTGCTGGTCACCGACAGTTTTACGTTGCTGGCGGGCTATCTCCGCGGGCTGACGCCTGAGTTCCTGCGGGACCGTTTATAGAACCTGCAGCGCCAGTGCGGGTACCCACTGCCAACCGCAGTAACAGAGAGGACCCCATGAATCGGTCAGCGATCTTGACGACTATCGCCGTCTTCGCATTGAGTGGCTGTCAGAAGGCGCAGGACCAGAGCCGGACGGCCGACTCGACGGCGCGCAATTTGACGCTCGCGCCCACGGAGTCGACGGCCCAGATGCACGACGTCCCGGCGAATCCGCCGGCAGCGGCGCCGCAGCCCGCCGCGCCGCCGCCCGTTACGCGGCCGCCGGTCACCCGCCGCCCGACGCCGCCCGCACCGCCCCCGATGGCGCGGCTCGCCGTCGGCACCCACGTGGACATGGCCGCGACTGATACGATTTCGTCGCGCACCGCCAAAGTGGGCGATGCGTTCACCGCCAGGGTGGTGGAGGACGTCCGCAACCCGGCGGGGCGTGTCGTCATCCCGGCCGGCTCGCTCGTCAACGGCACGATCAGCGACGTCAAACCGGCGCCCAATCCCAGCACGCCGGGGACCTTGACGTTGAGCGTGGCGAGCATCACTGTACGCGGCAAGTCGTACCCGATCGAAGCGTCGGTGGACTCGCTCGAGACGGTCCATAAGGGACGCGGAGTCACCTCGGGTGACGCGGCCAAGGTGGGAGCGGGGGCGGTCGCCGGCGCGGTCCTGGGCCGCATCCTGGGTGGGAATAGGAAGGGCACGATCGTCGGCGGCGTCGTGGGCGGTGCCGCGGGCGCGGCTGTGGCGAATCGAACCAAGGATTCGGACATCGTCTTACCAGCGGGGGCGCATATCATCATCCGGCTGACGAAGGAACTCGCGGTCGCGGCATCCTGACGCGGTGATCCGCACCAAGCTGTCAACGATGATGTTCCTCCAGTTTTTCATCTGGGGGGCCTGGTACACGACGATTGGAAATTTCATGGCGGCGCATGGGATGGCGACGCTGACCTCCTGGCCATACCAGGTAAATCCCATCGCCGCCATTGTTGCGCCATTTTTTCTTGGCCTGGTTGCCGATCGCTACTTCGCGACCGAGCGCGTGCTTGGGTCGCTCCATTTGTTGGGCGGCATAATCATGCTGCTGGTACCGCGGGCGACTGGCGCTCCCACGCTCTTTATCGGGTTGCTTCTTCTTTACAACCTCTGTTACATGCCGACGCTCGGCTTGGTGAATTCTCTGGCGTTCCACCACATCCAGAATCAGGAGAAGCAGTTCCCGCTGATCCGCGTATTCGGCACGATCGGTTGGATTGTGGCAGGCCTGTTCATCGGTTTCGTGTTGAGCCGCTTCACGGGGGGCCAGCTGCCTGATACGACAGTGCTTCCGCTGTATACGACTGCCGTGGCGAGCCTGATCCTCGGGCTCTACAGCTTCAGTTTGCCCCACACGCCGCCGCCCGCCGCCGGACGGCCCGTGTCCATTCGCAGTATCGTGGGCGTAGACGCGCTGCGCGAATTGGGGAGCAAGCCGTTCCATATCTTCGTCATCAGCTCGATGCTGATTTGCTTTGCGCTGGCGGCGTACTACGCCTACGCGCCCATATACGCGAAAGCCGCCGTTTATGATACGGGAATGAAGAACTTCCTCACCACGCTGTTACCAAATCCCTCGTCGCTTATGACGCTCGGTCAGATGTCCGAGACGATCTTTATGTTTCTCATGCCGCTGATGTTTGTGCGTCTCGGTGTGAAGCGCATGCTGGCGATCGGGATGGCGGCGTGGGTGCTGCGCTATGGCCTCTTTGCGTGGGCCGCCCCGGGCGCCGCCTTCTGGTTGATCGCGCTCGGCATTCTGCTCCATGGTGTTTGTTACGATTTCTTCTTCGTGACAGGGCAGATCTACGTGGACAAGAAGTCGAGTCCGGCGGTGCGCGGTCAGGCGCAGGGATTCCTCGTGCTCGTCACCTACGGCGTCGGGATGTGGATTGGCGCGAAGATCGCGGGCGCTGTGTACAACTCGTTCCTCGGCGGGGGCGCGACGGTATTGACGCTCGCACAGTGGCGCAGCTTCTGGTGGCTCCCGGCGATTTTCGCCACGGCGGTGCTGCTGTTCTTCGCGGCTTTCTTCAAGAGCGCCAGCAACGGAAATCGGCCAGCGAACAGTTAGGTAGAGACGCAACAGACGCAGCAGACGCAACAGTGGTGGTCAGGCTGCAAGCTGGCGACCACTGTTGCGTCTGTGGCGTCTGCGGCGTCTCTCACTTCTGAGAACGGTCGGCCTATTCCAGCTCTCTAACCCAAATGTTGCGATAGCGCACGGGATTCCCATGATCCTGCAGTCTTAGGGGAAGTTTGTCCGGATGCATTTTGTACGGCGGCCGTGCCTGATTGGCCGTAGGTCCCACCAACTCAAAATTGTCCTGAATCAGCACGCCATTCAAAAACACCGTCATCCGCGCCGGCCGCTCCACTGAGCCGTCCGCCTTGAAATGCGGGCGATGGAAGATGACGTCATACGCCTGCCACTGGCCCGGCGGCCGCGTCGCGTTGACGAGCGGCGGATTCTCCCCGTAAATGGCGCCGGCCTGGCCGTCAGGGTATGTGTCGTTCTGGTAGGAATCGAGCACTTGCAGCTCGTAGATCCCCATGAGAAAGACGCCGCTGTTCCCGCGCTCCTGGCTTTCACCCTCCGGAGGAGTCGGCGTGCGCCACTCGATGTGCAGCTGCACGTCGCCGAAGCTCCGCGCCGAGACGAGCATGCCGGTGTGCGGTTTGACCTCGACGTAGCCGTCTTTGACGATCCATTTCGCCGCGGTGCTGTCCTGCGCGCGCCACTGCGAGAGGTTGGAGCCGTCGAAGAGGACGATCGCGTCCTTCGGCGCGGGTGCCGGCGGGCGCTCGGGTCCGGGATCGACCACCGGGGGTCGAGGACGGTCCATCGAATGCTGCGGCCACTGTTGCGTCTGCTGCGTCTGTTGCGTCTGTGTCATAAGTAACAAAGCTAGCGTGCCGATCATGGCTTCCAGGTCCCCTTTGCCACTGCGGGTATAAAGGTGTCGATGCCCGGTCCGGGGAAATCGATCGTCTTCCCCTGCTCGGCGCTCATGTATGCCGTCATCAAGACCTTCACTACGTTCAGTCCGTCATCGAACGTCAGCCACGGCCGCTGCTTCTTGAGGAAGCACTGCACGAAGTAGCGGTCCTCCGCCTCGTATCCGTAGGCCGCCGCCTCGCCGGACACGACCGGCATCTGCCCGATCTCGGCGTTCTGCTTTTCGACCAGGTCCTCGCCTGCTTTCCCCTGCACCTCGCGGCTGAAAAAGAGCTTCAGCCCGGTGTCGAGTGAATTCCACTGCAGCGAGTACTCGGGGCCGAGCAGCTCGGCGGAGAGTCGGAGCCCCGCGCCGACGAAGCTCCAGGAGGTGGTTGCCTCGCCGAGGACACGGTGGCCGTCGTCGGTCTCGAATTCGATGATGACGCTGGCGAAATCTTCGGACGGGGTCTGCTCGTAATCGACGTCGTTTCCCATCGTCGCCGCGAGCTTCCTGGCGTAGGCGGGCCGGCTCCATTTGAGACTCGCGATGTGCCCCGTGATGCGTTTTGGGCGCAGCGTCGAGGTCGCCTTGGCGGGATCGGTCAAGAGATGCTGCACGAGCAGCGATGAGTGGCACATCATGTCATTGAGCACGCCGCCGCCCTGCAGCTTGCCCTGCCAGAACCACGGCGCGTGCGGACCGCTGTGCTCTTCGGCGGCCCGCGCGAGATAGGGCCGGCCGGCGAGCCTGGCCCCGCGCGCCCACAGCAGATTGCGGCCGACTTCGACGGCGGGCGCGAACACCTGATTCTCGAGATAGCCGTGCGGCAGCTGGACCTTGTTGACTAAGTCCAGGACCTTCTTTGCCTCACTCACATTTCTCGCTAACGGTTTTTCACACGCGATGCCCAGCAACGAGCCCTTGCCGCGCTCGAGCGTGCTGACGATCTCCTCGACGTTCTCGAGGCGCGCGTAGTTAGGTCCTGACAGCCAGATCGCATCGATGGCGGGGTCCTCCACCATCGCCGCAATGGAGGGATAGGCTTTCGCCTGACCCACGCCCAGCTGGCGCGCGATGGTGGCGGTGTCGGCGGCATTGTTCAGGTTGGGGCTCCACACGCCCAGTACGTCGGCGTCCCGGACGGCCACGAGTCCCAGCAAGTGGAACTTGGCGTTGAAGCCGCTCCCAACCATTCCAATCCCCAGGCGTTTCGTCATTCAATCCTCATATTGGACGCCAAGTTTCTGTAGCGCTGCCGGAGGGCAGCCCTTCCACTCCGCCACGAAGGTGTTGCCCTGATAGTCGAGATCGGTGACGCCGATCTTGCTGGTCCAGAAGCCCGACGCCGTCATGTCGCGGAACATGTTGAAAAAGGCGACGCCCTGGCTCATCTCGGGCCTAGCCTTTTGTGGCCACGCGATGTCGTCGAGCACGGCGGTTTGTTCCGTCGGCGTTGCCGCGACGAATGTCTTGCCGAACCGCTCGGAGCACTCATTGTCCAGCCACGCGAGGCCGCCGCGCATCGGCGTTTGACCGTCGGGCCGATCGGTCATCATGAAATCCATGTACTCGGGGACGCCGGCGTCGGTCGCGCTGCCCGAGCGTTCGTCTTTCGGGATGACGAGATCCGCGAGCACCCGGACCGTCTCCAATTCGTGCGGCGTGAAGAACGCCGGCGCGAAGGGCGTTTTCGCCGCGATGGCATCGTGGGCTAACGTCGCCGCCCGTGCCGCCTCTGCCGGTGTCCATTTGAACGCCGCCGTCAGCGCGGCCATCGCCATCGCGCCTACCGCTTCGCGCCGTTTCATAGAGCCCTCTTTTTCAATTGGTCGGCGATATAGTCCGACGTCCGCCAAGAAAGAGCCATGATCGTCCAGGTGGGATTCTTGTCGGCTTGCGACGTGAACGGTGAGCCATCGGCGACGAAGAGATTCTTGACCTCGTGAGTCTGGCAATTCGCGTTCACGACCGAGGTCTTGGGATCGGCGCCCATGCGCGCGCCGCCCAGCTCGTGGATGATCACGCCACCCGCCGCGATGCCGTAGCCATCCTCCTTGCTCGGCATGTTCCCCCACGGCGTGCCGCCCATTTCCGTGATGAGCGCGCGGAACGTCTCCTGCATGTGCTTGACCTGGAGGTATTCGTGATCGGTGAACTTCCAGTGGAAGCGGAGCACGGGGATGCCCCATTTGTCCACGACTCGCGGATCGATTTCGCAGTAGCTGCCCTCGTTGGGAATCATCTCGCCGCGCCCCGAGAACCCGACGTGCGCGCCGTAGTAGCGGCGATAGTCGTTCTTGAGCTGCTTGCCGTACCCGCCGCCGTTCTGCCCCTGGATCCCGCCGCCGAAGCCCGCCTCCGGCAGCCCCGTGCCGCCCCACACCTCGATGTGGTAGCCGCGCGGGAAGTCGAGCTTCTTGTTGTCGAGCCACCACGGCATATAGACGTGCATCCCGCCCACGCCGTCGTGATTGTGGGGAACCGGGTCCATCATCTTCGGAACGAATCCCCCGGCGTCGGTGCCGGTCGTGTCGGTGAGATACTTGCCGACCGTGCCGCTGCCGTTCGCCAGCCCGTTCGGGAATGACGCGGACTTGGAGTTGAGCAGGAGCCGCGACGTTTCGCACGCGCTCGCCGCCACGACCACGACGCGGGCGTCGATGTGATGCTCGCTGCCATCGGTCGTATCGATGTAGGTGACGCCGCTGGCCTTCCCTGCGCGGTCGAGCGTGATCTCGCGCGCCATCGCGTTCGTCTTGAGCGTGAGCTTGCCGGTGGCACGGGCCGGCGCGATCAGCACGTTGGTCGAGGAGAAGTTGGAATTCGTCTTGCAGCCGCGCCCGCACTGGCCGCAGTAGTGGCACGCCGCGCGGCCGTTCAGCGGGCGGGTGAGGATCGAGAGCCGCGACGGGACACAGGTGACGTTCAGGCGCTTCGCGGCCTGTTGGACCAGGAGCTCATAGCAGCGTGGCTTGGGCGGCGGCAGGAACAGGCTGTCGGGCGCGTTCGGAATATTCTCCTTGCTCCCGAACACGCCCACGAGCTGTTCGAGCTTGTCGTAGTAGGGGCGGACGTCGTCGTAGCTGATCGGCCAGTCGTCGCCCAGGCCGTCGAACGTGTGCGCCTTGAAGTCGCGCGGGCCAAAGCGGAGCGAGATGCGGCCCCAGTGGTTCGTGCGGCCGCCCACCATCCGCGCGCGCCACCAGCGGAACTTCTCTCCCGGCGCGACGGTGTAGGGCTCTCCGGGGATCTCCCAGCCGCCGATGCAGCCGTCGAACTCCCCAAAGGGCCTCTCTTTGGTGGACGCGCCGCGGCGCGGCGAGCTGTACGGCCACGTGAGCATGGCGGAATCGGTCGTGTTGTCCCACGGCACGCCCGCTTCGAGCACCGTGACATTGACGCCGGCGCGGGTGAGCGCGTACGCGGCCATCCCCCCACCGGCTCCCGAGCCGACGATGACGACGTCGGCGGGCGAGCTTTGCGTTGCAAGGCGCATTCAGGGCTCCTTAGTAGCCGAGTGCACCGCCGGCGTAGCGCGGATCGGCCACACCGACCCACCCACCGGCGGTCTTTTGGATCGCGGCAATAATCCCGCTGCGGCCGCGTCGCTCTTCCATCTTGTGCCCCATCGCCTCGAGCGCCCGCACCGTCGCGTCGCTCAAGCCGCCATGCTCGTAGTAGGTCTGGTCGGGCAGCGCCTGGTGGTGAATCCGCGGCGCGGCGACGGCGTCGGGGAGACTCATGTTCTGGTCGAGCACATTGAGAATGACCTGCGCGACACTGGTGATGATCGTGGGACCGCCCGGCGTGCCGACGACCATCTGCAAATTGCCGGCGGTGTCGAGCACGATCGACGGGGTCATCGCCGAGAGCATCCGCTTGTTGCCCGCGACCGCGTTGGCCTCGCCCTGCACGAGCCCGTACATGTTGGGCTTGCCGGGCGCGGTCGCGAAGTCGTCCATCTCGTTGTTGAGCAGGAATCCCGCGCCGGTGACCGTCACGCCGCTGCCGAACCCGCCATTCAGTGTTGTCGTCACGGAGGCCGCGTTGCCCTGCGCGTCCACGATCGAGTAGTGCGTCGTCTGCATCGGCTCCCCGTCGCCGCCTGCGGCCTGAGCCGGCGTCGGCGTGGCGTGCGTTGGATCGATTTGCGAGCGGAGGGTCGCGGCGTACGACTTGGAGAGCAGGCGCTCGAGCGGCATGTCCACAAAGTCGGGATCGCCGAGCCAGCGGTTGCGGTCGATAAACGCTCGCCGCATCGCCTCGGTGACGAGATGCACGTACGCCGCCGTGCCGAACGCCGGCAGCGTGTCGTAGCCCTCGAGGATGTTGAGGATCTCGCCCATCGTCACGCCGCCCGAGCTGGGCGGCGGCATCGAGTAGATCGTGTGGCCGCGATAGCTGAGCCGGACCGGCGTGCGCCATTTGGCGCGGTAGTTCCGCAGATCGTCCTTCGTGATCAGCCCGCCGCCGCGCTGCATTTCGGCGACGATCAGATCGGCGATCTGGCCGCGATAGAACACATCCGGCCCCGAGTCGCTGATCAGCTGCAGCGTGCGCGCGAGATCGGGCTGCCGCCACATCGTCCCGGGCGGTGGCGCACTGTCGTGCACCAGGAACTGCGCGCGGCTCGCCGCGAACCGCTCCAGCAGCGGGCGGTCGCTCGCAATGTCGCGGCTGCGCGCGGAATCGACCACATGGCCCTGGGCGAGGCGGATGGCGGGAGCGATCACGGCGGCCCAGGGGAGCGATCCGTACTTCTTCCACGCCTCGTACAGTCCGGCGACGCTGCCCGGCACCCCTGACGCGAGGTGCCCAGCGAGACTCTTCTCCGTCGGGTTGCCGGCGGAGTCGACGAACATGTCGTGGGTGGCGGCGGCGGGCGCCGCTTCGCGGTAGTCGAGCGCCGTGACCTCGCCACCGGCAGTGCGATGCACGATGAAGCCACCACCGCCGATGTTGCCGGCGTCCGGCAGCACGACTTCGAGCGCGAACGCGACGGCGACGGCGGCATCGATCGCGTTGCCGCCCTGTTTCAGGATGTCGACGCCGGCCTGCGTCGCGAGGGGATGGGCGGTAACCACCATGGCGTGCGGCGCGGTAGCGGGCCGGGACCGCAGGGTCCAGGTCGAGGGGATAACCGCCCGGCCGCGGACCGGCGCTGGGCCCGTTACGGGACGAGGCGCGCCGCCGCCGCACGCCACAACAGCCATCGGGATGCAAAGAGCGAGGATCTTTCGCATTCGTAATCTTATCGTGTAATTCTCCTCCATGACAAACCGCGATTTCTCCGATCCCAGGCCCACCGAGCAGCGCAATCCGCGTACGGAACGGATCGACGTCGCCTCGAGTCTCGAAATCGTGGATTTGATGAATGGCGAAGACGCCACAGTTGCGGGGATAGTACGTGGCGAGCGCGAACGGATCGCGCGGGCGATCGACCTCATCGTTGATGCCATTCGCAACGGCGGCCGCGTCGTCTACGTCGGCGCGGGGACGTCGGGCCGGTTGGGCGTGCTGGATGCCGCGGAGTGTCCCCCCACGTTCGGCGTGTCGCCGGCGCTGGTGACCGGCGTGATCGCGGGCGGCTACCCTGCGCTCGTCAAGAGCGCCGAGGGCGCCGAGGATGACGCGAATGCCGGTGGGGCGGCCATGGATACCGCGGGCGTGACGAAACGCGATGTGGTCATCGGCATCGCGGCGAGCGGAACGACGCCGTACGTCCGGATGGCCCTCGGCCGCGCGCAAACGATCGGCGCGGGCACGGTGCTCGTGACCTGCGGCAACCCGCCCAAAGTGCTGAGCGAGACATGCGACGTCGTCATCAATCCAGTGACGGGCCCCGAGGCGCTGACCGGCTCGACCCGGCTCAAGGCCGGCACCGCGACGAAGCTCGTCCTCAACACCCTCACGACCGGCGCCATGCTCCGGCTTGGCAAGGCGTATGGCAACATGATGGTCGACCTGATGGATTTGAGCGTGAAGCTCCACGACCGGGGTGAGCGCATCGTGATGGAGTGTTGCGGCGTGAGCCGGGAGGAGGCGCGCGCCGCAATCGATCGAGCGAAGGGCAGCGTCAAGCTCGCGATCGTGATGCTGAAGAACCGCGTCGATGCCGCGACCGCGCGTAAGCAGCTCGAGCAGGCGGACGGGTTCGTGCGCCCGGTCGTCGGCGATCCGCCGGCCGTGCAGCGATGAAGGAGGCACTCGCCGTCGGCGTGATGTCCGGCACTTCGCTCGACGGGATTTCGACGGCGCTGGTGCGGCTCGGGGACAACCAGGCCACGCTGGTCGCGTTTCGGCAGGAGCCCTATTCCGCGGCCGAGCGCGGATCGATCATCGATGCGATGGCGCGCGGCTCGCCGAAGGATGTCGCGTTTCTGCACGTGGCGCTGGGCGAACGATTTGCCGGCGCCGTGCTGGCGCTGCTCGCGCAGGCGCGCGTCTCGCCCCGGGATCTCGCGTTCGTAGCCTCGCACGGCCAAACGATCTGGCATGAGCCCGGCCGCGCGACCTTTCAGCTCGGCGACGCCGCGGTGCTGGCCGAGCGCGTCGGTGTGCAGGTGGTGAGCGACTTCCGCGCGCGCGACGTGGCGGCGGGAGGGCAGGGGGCGCCGCTCGTGCCGCTCGCCGACGTGATGCTGTTCGGCCACGAGCAGCACGGGCGCTGGCTGCTCAACGTCGGCGGCATGGCGAACGTCACCTGGGTGCCGCGCCGCGGGGTCGCCGAGGGCGCGTTCGCGTTCGACACCGGACCCGGCGTCGCGGTGATCGACGCCATCACCCGGCGCGTCGATCCCGACGCGCCGTACGATCGGGGCGGCGAGCGCGCGCGGCGCGGAAAACCGAACACTAAAGTACTGGGCGAGCTGCTGCGGGATCCGTACTTCGATCAGCCGCCGCCCAAGAGCACGGGGCGCGAGCGGTTCGGGATCGAGTATGCCGATACGCTGCTCGCGCGCGTGAAGAAGGCCGGCGGCTCGGACAACGATGCGGTGGCGACGGCGACGGCGTTGACCGCCGAGACCATTGCTCGAGCGGTGGCGAGCCACGCGGACGAGATCGTCGTATCGGGAGGTGGCGCCAAGAACCCGGCGATCATCGAGCGCCTCGCGACCCGCGTGCAGCCTCGCGCCGTCGTGCTCTTCGATCAGCTCTTCTTCGACGGCGAAGCGAAAGAGGCGGTCGCATTTGCCTTTCTCGGCCATCAGACACTGCTGGGCAAGGCGGGCAACCTGCCGGCGGCGACCGGGGCGCGGGGCCCGCGCATTCTGGGCCACATCACTCCGGCATGATCGTTGGCTTCACCAGGTTTTCGCGCTTGCGACAGTGGGGCTACACGCTGGTCGTGATTGTGGGCGTGTTGCGGATTCCTGCCCAGGCCCACTTTCGTCTGTACGCGCCCCTGTGCGACTTCCGGATGGCGTGGGACAACTCGCGTCTGTCCCTCACGAAGGTTCCGCATTTCGTCCTGTTCGATCAGGTGTTCTTCAACGGCGAGGCCAAGGAGGCGGTCGCATTCG